>JALYVF010000013.1 GCA_030853385.1 Actinomycetota bacterium
TTGCCGAAGAGACTCATGCTCACCACTGTACGAGCGCTGCCGCCCTCGTGTTTGTTCCTCCCGTGTCGTTCCGCACGGCGGCCAACGTGCGTCTGAACAACGGCCGGCGGGGCTCGTCAACCGGTCCGGTCCCTGCCCTCACGGTTGCCCAGCGACGACGAGCTGCGGCGGATGTTCGACCATCGGGCTTTCCGGGGCTTCCCGGCGCCGGATGCCGACTAGGTTAGGGCAGCTCGGCCAGACTGCGCGCCCAGCGGGAGAATCCTGACTCCCTGGCCTGGTCGGCGAATCGCCGGAACTGGTCCTTCGCCTGCGCCCGGCAGATTCCTGCGGTAACGGTCGGTGCCCGGAAAAATGGCGCGTCATCGTGGTTCTGCCAGTCCCGGGCGAGCTGTGCGCCACCGTCGCTCGGCGACTCAAGACCGAAGTAGACATCGCTGATTCCCAACGTCATCGCGGTCCCCATACGCATCACGCACGGCTCGAGGTTGACGGCCAACAGCAGCGGCTGGGCTCGGGTGGTCCGGCGGGGCTCAGCAACTCGCCGGCAGCCATCCCCGCCTCCGCCGTCTCGATGGCGAGCAGCACCGCTTGGTCAGGAGTCACCACAGCAGGTTACGTTCGGAGCAGGCAGCGATTCGGCCGCGATCAGCCGCGATTCGGCGGAGAACAGGGGTGATCAACGTGCAGGCTGGCCCGTCGCTGCACTGCGAATACGCCTGGCTGGGGGGCGACGCGGTGGTTGCCGACGTGCTGATCGAGACGGCTGCCGACCGGATCACCGCTGTCACTCGCGGAGTTCCGGCGCCGGCCGACGCTCGCCGGCTGGATGGATTGACCATGCCGGGGCTGGCGAACACCCACTCGCACGTCTTCCACCGGGCGATCCGTGGGCGCACCCAGAGCGGTGTCGCGAACTTCTGGCAGTGGCGGGACGCGATGTACGACGTCGCCGGACGACTCGATCCTGAGCTGCTGTACGCGCTGGCGCTGGCCACCTACAGCGAGATGGCGCTGTCCGGGATCGCCAGCGTCGGGGAGTTCCACTACCTCCACCACGACACCGACGGCCGGCCGTATGCCGACCCGAACGAGATGGGCGCCGCCGTCGTCAGGGCCGCAGGCGATGCCGGAATCCGGATCACCCTGCTCGATACCTGTTACCTGCAGGCCGATGTGCGCGGTGCCCCGTTGGCGGGGGTGCAACGACGGTTCGACGATGGAAGCTGGCAGTCGTGGGCCGAGAGGGTATCCCTGCTCTCCGCTAGTCCGATGGTCAGGCTCGGCGCCGCCATCCACAGCGTGCGGGCTGTACCCCGGTCGGCGATGGCACCGATTGCAGCGTTCGCCAGGGATGCTGGCCAGCCGCTGCACGTGCACGTGTCCGAGCAACCGGCCGAGAACGTCGCCTGTGCCGAGGCTTTCGGCATCACGCCCGTCGAACTGCTTGCCGCCGAGGGGGTATTCGGACGATCGACCACCGCGGCGCACGCCACCCATCTGACGTCGGCCGATATTGCACTGCTCGGCTCTTCCGGCACGGCGATCAGCATGTGCTGCACCACCGAGCGCGATCTGGCGGACGGGGTCGGGCCTGCCGTCGGCCTGTCGCAAGCCGGGTCGCCATTGTGCGTCGGCAGCGACGGGCACACGACGATCGACCTGTGGGAGGAAGCCAGGGCCATCGAGTTGGACGAGCGGTTGGTGACCGGTCTGCGTGGCCACCTGCGGGTGAGCGAGTTGGCCGAGGCGCTCACCTCCGGCGGGGCGGCTTCGATCGGCTGGGACGCGGGACGGCTGGCCGTCGGCGCGCTGGCGGACTTGGTGACGGTGCGGCTCGACTCGCCTCGGACGGCAGGAGCTCGCAGCGGGGATCCGTTGGCGCACATCATCTTTGCTGCCACCGCCAGCGATGTGACGACGGTGATCGTCGGGGGCCAGCTGGTGGTCGATGACGGTCGGCACACGACCGTGCCCGACGTCGGGCGGGCGCTAGAGATTGCTATCGCCGCGGTGAGCGGCTGATCGTTCTCTCAGCTCAGTGGGCCCTTGGTGCTACATCGCATCGCTGGAGCCTCGTCCGACAATGGCAATGCGCGACGTTCGTGGCGCCGCGTGAGCTGGGCGGCGGTGCGGTGCAGTGGCGATCAGTGCGGACGCGGTCAGGCTGGCAGGCGTTGCAGCACAAGCTGGTTGTCGTTTTGTTGACTGATCGGCGATCGGGTGAACTTGCTACGGGGCTCTTGAACACCGCAGCTAGAGCTATTAGAATCGAACACATGTTGGGGAACACAGACGAGTTCCAGGGTTGGGTCGAAGACCCGGAGTCCATCGCGCGTGAGCAGTTCCTGAGCACCCTGCCACCCGAGGGGTTCGAACCCGACGACGACGTGCCGTGGGACATCTTCGACCAGGACGACATTCCCCGGGTGATCATCGACGAGGCCAGGATCACCGTCGCGATCATGCCGCCGAACACCGACCCGGCCCAGCAGATCGACCGCATCCATGCGCTGCAACGACTGTTGAACGCCTGCGCGGGGGCGTTGGCCGCCGAACAGTTGGCGTTCGCCGACACCCAAGTCGCCCGGCAACGCGCCGACCGGGTGCCCATCCGGAACCTGGGCCGCGGCATCGCCGAACAGATCGGGTACGCCCGCCGGCTCGCACCCGGTGCGGCGAGCCGGCAACTCGGCCTGCCCAGGGCCCTGGCCGACCGGCTGCCGCAGGCCTTCGCACTGCTGCGGGACGGGCTGATCTCCGAGGCGCAATGCCAGATCCTGGCCGCCAAGTCCTCGCACCTGGACGAGACGGACGCGGCGATCGTGGATGCCGCGATGGCGCCCAGGCTGACCGGCTGGAACCTGAAACAAACCGAACAAGCCGTGCAGCACGCCGTGTACGCCATCGACCCGCAAGGCTTCGTGGACCGGCGCGGCAAGGCCGAGCAGGACCGGACGGTGTGGATCAAACCAGCACCCGACTGCAAGGCCACCGTCACCGCGTTGCTGCCGGTCGCCCAAGGCGTCGCCGTCTACGCCGCATTGAAAAAGGCAGCCGACACCCGTGGGGTCGGCGACGACCGGTCCGGCAAACAGGTGATGGCCGACACCCTGGTGGAACGCATCACCGGCCAAACCGAAGCGCATCTGGTGCCGGTGCGGGTCAACCTGACCATGACCGCCGACACCCTGCTGGGCAACGGAACCACCCCGGCCTGGCTGGAAGACTTCGGACCCATCTCCGCCGAACACGCCAGAGCCATCCTCGCCTGCGAACACCCAGCAGCGGTAATCCAATCAACGGACGGCCATCAGGCCGACTGCCCGTCAACAGGCTCCGCCGGGTCGCCTCCACGCCGAGCCGCAGACGGCCCGGAGCACAGCCAATGTGACTGCCCACCAACAAGTCTCCCGGATGGATCGCCGCCCGCAGGGCCCGATAAACACCAATCAGCCCGCGAAATCAAGCTGGCGAAGGCCTGGATCAGGCGGATCCTCACCGACCCCATCACCGGCATCGCCACCAACCTCGACTCCAAACGCCGCACCTTCGACGGCAACGCCCGCACCTTCCTGAACCTGCGCGACCGAGCATGCCGGCAACCCTTCTGCTCCGCACCCATCCGGCACGCCGACCACATCCACCCCCACCACCGCGGCGGACCCACCTCGATCGACAACGGCCAGGGCCTGTGCGAACGCGGCAACTACGTCAAAGACATGCCCGGCTGGACCACCAGCAAAGGCAGCCAACCCGGCGAAGTCATCACCACCACCCCCACCGGCCACCAATACCGCACCCTGCCACCACCACAG
>JALYVF010000019.1 GCA_030853385.1 Actinomycetota bacterium
TGTGGAAGCGGTGTCGCTCAACGGATAAAAGGTACCCCGGGGATAACAGGCTGATCTTCCCCAAGAGTCCATATCGACGGGATGGTTTGGCACCTCGATGTCGGCTCGTCGCATCCTGGGGCTGGAGTCGGTCCCAAGGGTTGGGCTGTTCGCCCATTAAAGCGGCACGCGAGCTGGGTTTAGAACGTCGTGAGACAGTTCGGTCCCTATCCGCCGCGCGCGTAGGAGTCTTGAGAAAGGCTGTCCCTAGTACGAGAGGACCGGGACGGACGAACCTCTGGTGTGCCAGTTGTTCCACCAGGAGCACGGCTGGTTGGCTACGTTCGGAAGGGATAACCGCTGAAAGCATCTAAGCGGGAAGCTCGTTTCGAGATGAGGACTCCCACCCTTTGTGGGGTAAGGCCCCCGGCTAGACCACCGGGTTGATAGGCCGGAAGTGGAAGCACGGCAACGTGTGCAGCTGACCGGTACTAATAGGCCGAGGACTTACCACAAAAATGCTACGCGTCCACTGTGCAGCTCTGGAGATACGGGTGACCGTGATCGTCCAGCCTGCAGCCTGCTGAGATTGATCATGACCCTAATTCCATAGAGTTACGGCGGTCATAGCGAAGGGGAAACGCCCGGTCCCATTCCGAACCCGGAAGCTAAGCCCTTCAGCGCCGATGGTACTGCACCGGCCACGGTGTGGGAGAGTAGGACGCCGCCGGACATTCATTCCCAAAAGGGGGACCCATCAGGGTCCCCCTTTTGTGGTTCCCGGAGCAAAAGCGATGGGGCAGAAGGACCTTCCGTCGCAAGGCTCGGGTCAGCAGTCCGGTACCGCCGGCGGTCGGAGTGCGGCCTTCTGCGCTGCGTATCCGGGTGGGCCCGGGATATGGAAGAGTAAATTGAGTGCCGTGCTAGTGCAGGCGGAGGGTGAGCTCTTGCCGTGAGTGAACCATGAATGATTGACGGCCTATGCGTGAGATATGGCCCGCGGAAGCGCGGCCGAAGGAGACTTTCTGTGAGTACTGATGGTGGCACCCCCTCGAACGGCGGCGTCGACGATCGTCGCGGGGACCGACCCTTCGAGCGGCGAGGTGAACAGCCACGCTCCAGTAGCCGAGGCCCGGTCCGCGGATCCGGTGGCGGCTCTTCCGACCGTGCCGGCAGTTCGTACGGAGGCGGCGAGTCACGCGGTACCGATCGGCCTCGCCGCGACGAGCAGTCCTCCCGCGGGGACCGGCCGGCCTGGGCCGACCGGAAGCAACGGAAGGGTGGAGCCGGCCGAGACGATCGGCCGGCGCGTGACGATCGGGCACCACGTCCGTACGGCGGCCAGCGTGATGATCGACCCGCCCGCCGAGAAGATCGGCCGGCCCGCGACGATCGGGCATCCCGTCAGTACGGCGGTCAGCGCGACGGTCGACCAGCGCGCCGAGAGGATTGCCCGGACCGGTTCAGCGGATCGAGCAAGCGCCCGGACAACACGGACAGGAGCCGGGACAGTCGTGACCGGCGCTCGAACACCGACCGGCCGGATCGCGATCGGCGCAGCCCCTTCGGCAGCGACCTGAGCGCCGGCTTTGCCGACCGCGCGCCGCGACGGGACGACTTTTCGGGATCGCGACCACGGACGAACTCATTTCCACCGCGCCAGGACAGAGGCGGATTTCGGCGTGACGACGAGCGTCCGCCGCGTCGAGAGCCCGACCGTGGGTCGCGGATCCGCGACGAGGACATCGGCGAGACCTGGCCTGAGATCCCCGAATGGGCCGAAGTCGACGCCCTTGCCCCGGACATTCGACGGGACCTGCGTGGCCTGAGTAAAGAGGGTGCCGAGTTTGTGGCACTACACCTGGTCGCCGCCGGCACGATGGCGGACGACGAGCCAGCGCTGGCGTGGCGCCATGCCAGGGCCGCCAGGTCGAAGGGCGGCCGGATCGCCGTCGTTCGGGAAACCGTCGGCCTGGTCGCCTATCGAGCCGGCGAGTGGGCAGAGGCAATCTCCGAGTTGCGGGCGGCCCGACGGATGGGCGGCGGCCCCGGTCACCTGGCGGTAATGGCCGATTGCGAACGCGCCCTTGAGCATCCCGAGAAGGCCATCGAGCTGTCTCGCTCGGCCGAAGCGGACCAACTCGACCCTGACGGCGCCGTCGAGATGACGATCGTGGTAGCCGGCGCCCGTGCGGATCTCGGTCAGCTCGACGCGGCGCTGGTACTGCTCGAAGGTGCCGGGATCCGCGATGAGGACGCCGACGCGCGGCTGCTGTACGCCTACGCCGACCTGCTGGAGGGTGCCGACCGCAAGGTCGAAGCCCTCGAGTGGTTCACCAAGGCCTATGACGCCGACGTCGAGGACGACACGGACGTGGCCGATCGGATCGCCGAGCTCACTGGGGGCGGTCAGGCCGACGACGACGGCGACAGTCACGGCAGAACCGACGACGATGGCGGCACCAACACCGACGGCGACGACCACGACGAAGGCACCGACAGCGACCACGCCAACACCGAAGACGATCACGACAGCGACAGCGCCGACTACCACGGCGACAAGGATCCGGACCGGTCGTGACGTCGCTGGCCACGATTTACGACGTTGCCCTGCTGGACCTCGACGGGACGGTCTATCTCGGGGGCACCGTGATCGATCACGTCCCCGAAGTGCTGACGGCCGCGAAGGCCGCCGGGATGGCCACGATCTTCGTCACCAACAATGCCTCCCGACCACCCGCTGAGGTGGCAGAAGCGTTGGGGCAGATGGGCATTCAGGCCAAACCAGCCGACGTCCTTACCTCCCCACAGGTGGCAGCCGACATGCTTTCCAAGGCCCACCCGAAGGGTTCTCGGGTCCTGGTGGTCGGTGCGCCGTACCTGCACGACGCGGTGGCGGCAGTCGGACTCAGCCCGGTGCGACTGGCGACCGACAAGCCGGTCGCCGTGGTGCAGGGCCACTCACCCGACACCGGCTGGCAGCAGCTGGCCGAGGCCTGCATCGCGCTGCGGACCGGTGCCGACTGGGTTGCCTGCAACACCGATGTGACGTTGCCGACCGACCGCGGCCTGCTTCCCGGCAATGGCGCGATGGTCGCCGCGCTCGTCACCGCTACCGGCTTGCAACCGAGGGTGGCCGGGAAACCGGCCCGACCGTTGCTGGACACCGCTATCGCGCGGTCGGGCGCGAAACGGCCGCTGGTCGTCGGCGACCGGCTGGACACCGACATCGAAGCGGCGGCGGCCGCCAGGTTGCCGTCGCTGATGCCATTGACCGGCGTCAACACTGCGGTCGACCTGCTCGCCGCGCCTGCCCACCGCCGCCCCAACTACGTCTGCCTTGACCTGCGCGGTCTCGCCGATCCCGATCTCGTCGTCGCGCTGCCCGACCCCGACGGCCGGACCCACAATGCCGCCGAAGCCGCGGGCGCGCAGCCGGAATGGATCGTCACCCGCGACGGTGCGGTGCTGACCCTCACCACCGACGATCGCAGCCTGGCCACCAACGACGACGGCGTCACCCTGCGCGCGTTGGCGGCCTTGCTGGTGGCCGCCTGGGAACAGTCGGACAGCCCACGGGTGATCGCCGATGGCAAAGCGGCGACCGCAGTATTGGCGCGGCTCGGCATCCCGCAGGAGTAACTGGCGCACCGGTGGCTGCCCGGCGTGGCCGGTCGGCTGCACTAGCGTGTAGAGCATCGACGACAGCCCGACCAGGAAGGACACCGGCGTGGATGCCCGTCCAGCAGCAACCGACCCGCTCGCCGCCGTCGAAGCGGATCTGGACGACCTTGACAGCGCGCCCACCGACGAACAGATCGGTCTGTACAGCCGGATCCACTCCGCGCTCGCCTCCGCGTTGACCGGCGCCGCCACCGATCCGGGCACCTCGACCGCAGCGCAGCCCGGTCAACGCCCGGGGAGTTGAGGTGCGCCGTGCCAGGCTGGACGCCGTACTCGTCCGTCGGGGACTGGCCCGCTCCCGCGATCATGCCGCCGAACTGATCGCCGCCGCCAGGGTGACCGTGTCCGGCCAGACCGCGGCGAAACCGGCGACGGCGGTCGACCCTGGTGCTCCGGTGGTGGTGAAACCCGATGGGGCAGATGAGAACTGGGCATCCCGCGGCGCACACAAACTGATCGGCGCGCTGGACGCATTCACCGATGTGACGGTGGCCGGCAAACGCTGTCTGGATGCCGGCGCGTCCACCGGCGGCTTCACCGACGTGCTGTTGCGCCGCGGCGCCAACCAGGTCGTCGCCGTCGATGTCGGCTATGGCCAACTGATCTGGCGATTGCAGAACGACGAAAAGGTGCAGATTCACGACCGCACCAACGTTCGCACGCTGACCCCAGCCGCGATCGGCGGTCCAGCGGAATTGACGGTTTCCGACCTGTCCTTCATCTCGCTGCGGCTGGTGCTGCCGGCCCTGATCGCCTGCACGGTGCCGACCGGCGATCTGGTGCTGATGGTCAAACCACAGTTCGAGGTGGGTAGGGATCGACTGGGCGCCGGCGGGGTGGTGCGGGACCCAGCGCTCCGGGCCGATGCAGTCGCCGGAGTCGTCGATACGGCCGCGGCGCTCGGCTGGGGACTGACCGGCGTCGCCGCCTCGCCGTTGCCCGGTCCGAGCGGCAATGTCGAATACTTCGTGCACCTGCGCACAGACGCGCGGGTCGCAGTCGCTGATGGCGCAGCGGATGAGGCAGAGGTTCGTGGCAGGATCACCAGCGCCGTAACGAAGGGCCCGCAATGACGACAACGAAACGCAGGGTGCTGCTGGTCGCCCACACCGGCAGGGCCGACATCTCGGACATCGTCGGCGGCGCGCGGACCCGGCTGGCCGCCGCCGACGTCGATCTGGTCGGCCTGCCGGACGAGGGATCGGACCTGGAGTTGCCGGTGACGGACGGCGAACCGGTCGAGCTGGTGTTGGCACTCGGCGGCGACGGCACCCTGCTGCGAGCGGCCGAACAGGCCCGCCCGCTGGGCGTCGGCGTGTTGGGCGTCAACCTCGGGCGGGTCGGCTTCCTGGCCGAGGCCGACGCCGAGAACATCGACGAGGTGCTCGACGCCATCGTCGACCGGCAGTACCGCTCGGTGGACAGGATGACGGTCGAGGTGAGCGTCGAGGTCGACGGGCAGCAGGTGCACACCGGCTGGGCGCTGAACGAGATCAGCGTTGAAAAGGGTTCAAGGGAAAGGATTCTCGACGTCGTCGTCGAGGTCGACGAGCGCGGGTTGTCAGCCTACGGCTGCGACGGTGTGCTGGTGTCGACGCCAACCGGATCGACGGCCTACGCCTTCTCCGCCGGCGGTCCGGTGATCTGGCCAGGGGTACAGGCGCTGCTGGTGATGCCGCTGAACGCGCACGCGCTGTTCGCCAGGGCGGCAGTGGTCGGCCCGGACTCCACCGTCACCATCCACCTGGACCCGGACGGCCACGACGGAATCCTGGCCTGCGACGGCCGGCGCACCTTCGCGCTGCCGCCAGGATCTCGGGTGCACGTCTGCCGCGGACGGACAGCCGTCGAGCTGGTCCGCCTTGGCGACCAGCCGTTCACCGACAGGTTGGTCCGTAAGTTCGCCTTGCCGGTGCACGGTTGGCGCGACCGGCGCCACTAGCGTGGGGGTGTGCTCACCGAACTGCGGCTCTCCGGCCTCGGAGTGATTTCCGAGGCAGTGATCGAGCCGCATCCGGGCTTCACCGTCGTCACCGGCGAGACCGGCGCCGGCAAGACCATGGTGGTGACGGCGCTCGGCCTGGCCGCCGGTGGCCGCGGCGACGCCGCACGGGTGCGGGCCGGCTCCGAGCGGGCCGTCGTCGAGGCCCGCTGGCACGTTCCCACCGGCACCGCCCTCGGCGACGGTCTCGTCGAGGCGATCAGCGCGGCCGGCGGCTCCCAGGACGACGACGGTTCGGTGATCTGTGTCCGCAGCGTGTCGTCCGAGGGCCGATCAAGGGCGCACGCCGGCGGCCGATCGGTGCCATTGGCGATGCTCGCCGAACTCACCGAGCCGCTACTCACCGTGCACGGCCAGTCGGAAGCCATCTCGTTGTTGCGGCCGGCGGCGCAGCGGGCAGTACTCGACCGCTATGCGGGACTGGTCGATCAGCTCGGCCGCTACCGCGAGCTCAGGGATCGCTGGCAGCGGGCGGCCGCGGAACTGGCCGACCGCACCTGCAGGACCCGCGAACTCGCGCAGCGCGAACAACTGTTGCGGATGGGTCTGGCCGAGATCGACGCGGTGGCACCGGGCCAAGGCGAAGATGCTGAGTTGGTGGCCACCGTGCGCCGGCTGGGCAACGTCGATGCGCTCAGGGCAGCCGCCGCCGAGGCGTTGGTGGCGCTGTCCGGCGCCGAGGTGGCAGACAACACTGCCGACACCCCGCATGCCGTCGGCCTGGTCGAGGCCGCCGGCCGGCTGTTGGCCGCCAGCAACGACGCTCGGTTGTCCGACTGGGAACCCGCGCTGCAGCAGGCGATGTCGGTCCTCACCGAAGTCAGCGCCGAGCTGGCCGGCTACCTGGACGAACTCGACGCCGACCCGGCCAGACTCGAGCAGGCACTGTCCAGGCAGGCGACCCTGCGCGCGTTGTCGCGGCGCTATGGCGCCGACACCGAGGCGGTTCTCGGCTGGGCCGCCGACGCCCGCGCGGAGCTGGAAACACTCGACTCGTCGGACGAGGCACTGGCAGCGTTGGCCACCAGGGTGGACGAGCTCGCCGCGGCGACCGCGACTGCCGCCGCCGAGCTGTCGAAGAAGCGGGCAGCGGCCGCCAAGAAGCTGGCCGGCGACGCCACCGCCGAGCTGACGCAGCTGGCGATGGGCCGGGCGGTGCTGCGAGTCGACGTCAGCCACCGGGTGGCCGCCGAGCCGGCCTCCGACACGATCACCGTTGCCAAACAGCTGGTGCACGCTGGGCCGGACGGCATCGACCAGGTGGAGATCGTGATGACGGCGCACGCCGGCGCGCCAGAACTGCCGATCGCCAGGGGCGCATCCGGCGGTGAGTTATCGAGGGTGATGCTCGCCCTCGAGGTGGTGCTGGCCGGTGCCGACACCGTCGGCACCTTGGTCTTCGACGAGGTGGACGCGGGAGTGGGGGGCCGCGCCGCCACCGAGATCGGCGCCCGACTTGCTCGGCTGGCCAAGACCCATCAGGTGATCGTGGTGACGCACCTGGCGCAGGTGGCGGCGTTCGCCGACCGGCAATACCTGGTGGATGCCGCGCCGGACGGCACCGTCGGCACCTCCAGCGTGCGGCAGGTCGACGACGACGCCAGGATCGCCGAGTTGGCCAGGATGCTGGGCGGGACCGACACCGATTCGGCGCTCGCCCATGCCGTTGACCTGCTGCAGGCCGCCGGCTGAACTGGAAACGGCCAGCAACAGCCGCACCACGGCCGCCAGCCGGCATCGTGGACCCCCTGGTACCGCCAGCACAAATGAACCGCCGACGCGTCGCGCCTCCACCCACTCCGGGTGGATCACTGTCACCATGCGTTCTATGAAACTTCTGTCACGCCAGCCACAGGCGCTACCAGGAGTCACAGGCGTCGCGCGAGTGGCACGGCGCAGTGATTCGCTGATCGGTCGGGTCGGCCACGGCGACATCGTGGTGTTCGACCACACCGATATCGACCGCGCCACGGCAGATGCGCTGGTCAAGGCCGACGTCACCGGCGTGGTCAACGCGGCCCCGTCGATCTCCGGCCGGTTCCCGAACCTCGGCCCCGAGATCCTGGTGGCGGCCGGAATCCCACTGATCGATCAGGTCGGCGACAAGGTCTTCGTCCGGCTCCGCGACGGGGCCCGGGTTCGACTGCACGACGGCACGCTGTACGTCGGGGAACAAGAAATCGCCTCCGGTGTCGAGCAGACCCCGGAGTCGGTGGCCGATCTGATGATCGAGGCCAAGTCGGGGATGGCCGCCCAGCTCGAGGCGTTCGCCGCGAACGCCATCGAGTACATGAAGCGAGAGCGCACGCTGCTGCTGGACGGTGTCGGCATTCCGCAGCTGGCCACCGACATGGACGACAAGCAGGTGCTGATCGTGGCCGGCTCGCCGGACACCGACGAGGACCTGAAGTCGCTGAAGAAGTTCATCGCCGACTATCGGCCCGTCTTGATCGGTGTCGACGCCGGCGCCGATGCGCTGGTATCGCGCGGATACGTTCCTGACGTCATCGTCGGCAACCCGGAGCGGATCGAGGACGAGACCCTCAAGCGCACCGCAGAGGTCGTCATCCCCGCTCATACCGACGGGCACGCGCCAGGGCTCGAGCGGCTGCAGGACCTTGGCGTCGGCGCGGTGACGTTCCCGGCCACCGGTAGCTCTGGCGACCTTGCCCTGCTGCTGGCGGATGCCCACGGAGCCTCCCTGATGGTGACCATCGGCATGCACTCCTCGCTCACCGAACTGCTCGACGTCGGGCAGGGTTCGACCGCGTCCACCTTCCTGGTCCGGATGCGAGTGGCCGACAAGGTGGTCGAGGCGCCGGCCGTCGCCAAGCTGTACCGGCCGAAGGTCTCGTGGTGGCTGGTGCTGCTGTTGGTGCTGGCCGCGGTGGTCGCCGTGGCGGCCGCCATCTACTACTCCGACGTCTCAGGTACCTATGCGCAGCTGGTGCGCGGCTGGTGGGACGACTTCACCAACTGGGTCAAGGGGCTTTTCTGATGATCTCCGTGCGCTACCACATCATTTCCATCGCTGCGGTGTTCCTGGCGCTGGCCCTGGGCATCGTGCTCGGTGCCACCAAGGTGCAGTCGCCGATCCTGGTCGGGATGCAGGACGACAAGACCCAGCTGACCACGCAGCGGGACACCCTGCAGAAGCAGAACGACGATCTCAGCAAGCAGGTGTCGTCGGATCAGCGGTTCGCCGGCGACATCAGCGCCCTCGCTGCCCGCGGCACCCTGCCGAAGGCCAGCGTCGTGCTGATCACCACCCCGGACGCCGATCCTGGCGACAAGAACGCGGTGCTTGGGCTGCTGGCACGGGCCGGCGCCACCGTCACCTCGCAGATCCAGCTGACCGCCGACTTCACCGATCCGACGCGGTCGTCCGATCTGGAGTCGCTGGTGGCCAAGTCGCTGCCGGCCGGGGCCAGCGTGCTTCCGCAGAGCGGCTCGGCGGGCACCCTCGCCGGCGCGCTGCTCGGCGCGGTGCTGCTGACCGGCAAGGACGGCAAGGCCACTGCGAAGCCCGATGAGGCCACCGCCGCGATGACGGCGCTGTCCAGCGCCGGATTCGTCAGCGCCATCGGTACCCAATCGCCAGGTCGGCTGGTCCTGGTACTGACCGGCGGCGCCAACACCGGTGGTTCCGAGAGTGACAGGGCGGCAGCGGTTGCCGACATGGCCACCCAGCTGAAGACGGTCGCCGGCGGCGTGGTGGTGGCCGGTCGCTCGGGCTCCGATTCCGCCAACGGCGCGGTCGGCGCTATTCGGTCCGATGCCACCCGCAGCGGCGCGGTGACCACTGTCGACGATGTGGACACCACCACCGGACGGCTGGCAGCCGTGCTCGGCCTGGTCGAGCAGAACGGCGGCGGCGTCGGTCAGTACGGCACCGACACCGGTGCGCAGGCACCGATCCCGGCCCTCGCTGTCGGCTGACCTGGCGGTCGGTCAGAAACTGGTTTTTAACGCTTCGTTCTGAGCGATGTACCGTGGCGCCCCCCGGGACCTGATTCCCGGGGGCGGCCGCATGCGTGTTGGTGGGCGAACGGCGGCGGTCCGGTGTGAGCCTGCGCGCCGCGCTGGGCGATCCAGCCGGGGGTCGGTTAGAGTGAAACCCCGTGGAGAGAACGGCGTCCGTGGCCCCTGGCCGAGAGACGCCGAGACGCACAGCACGTTCTGGCCAACGGACCACGGGAGTCGCTTTGCCGCTATCGGCGCACGTCACCAAGCACATCTTTGTCACCGGCGGCGTCGCGTCGTCCCTCGGGAAGGGACTGACGGCTTCCAGTCTCGGCCGGCTGCTGACCTCGCGCGGGCTACGGGTCACCATGCAAAAGCTGGATCCGTACATCAACGTCGATCCCGGAACGATGAACCCGTTCCAACACGGGGAGGTCTTCGTCACCGAGGACGGCTCGGAGACGGACCTGGACATCGGTCACTACGAACGCTTCCTGGACCGCAACCTGTCCGATCAGGCGAACGTCACCACCGGCAAGGTGTACTCACGGGTGATCTCCCGCGAGCGCCGCGGCGAGTACCTCGGCGACACAGTGCAGGTCATTCCGCACATCACCAACGAGATCAAAGAGCGAATCCGGGCGATGTCGGAGCCGGCGGCAGATGGCACCGTTCCGGACGTGGTGATCACCGAGATCGGCGGCACCGTCGGCGATATCGAGTCGCTGCCGTTCCTGGAAGCGGCCCGCCAGGTGCGCCACGACCTCGGTCGCGACAACGTCTTTTTCCTGCACGTCTCGCTGGTGCCGTACCTGGCGCCGTCCGGCGAGCTGAAGACGAAGCCGACGCAGCACAGCGTCTCCGCGTTGCGGAACATCGGCATTCAGCCCGACGCGGTGGTCTGCCGCAGCGATCGGGAGATCCCGGAAGCACTCAAGCGGAAGATCTCGCTGATGTGCGACGTCGACGCGGAGGCCGTGATCGCCTGTCCGGACGCACCGTCCATCTACGACATCCCCAAGGTGTTGCACACCGAGGGGCTGGACGCCTACGTGGTGCGCCGGCTCGGACTGAGCTTCCATGACGTGGACTGGACGCAGTGGGGCGATCTGCTCGAGCGGGTGCATCGGCCCACCGAGACGGTGCGGATTGCGTTGGTGGGTAAGTACATCGACCTGCCGGATGCCTACTTGTCGGTGACCGAGGCGATCCGGGCCGGCGGGTTCGCGCACCGGGCCAAGGTCGACATCGTCTGGGTGCCGTCCGACGACTGCGCCACCCCGGCCACCGCCGCTGCCGCGCTGGAGAACGTGCAGGGGGTGCTGATCCCGGGCGGGTTCGGGGTGCGCGGCATCGAGGGCAAGGTCGGCGCGGTGACGCACGCGCGGATCAACAAGATCCCGGTGCTCGGCCTGTGCCTGGGCCTGCAGTGCATCGTGATCGAGGCGGCCAGGAACCTGGCCGGTCTCGGTGGTGCCAACTCGGCCGAATTCGATGCCACCGCCGCAGATCCGGTGATCGCCACCATGGCCGACCAGACCAAGGTGATCTCCGGCGAGAAGGACATGGGTGGCACTATGCGGCTCGGTGCCTATCCGGCGCGGCTGACGGCCGGCTCACTAGTGGCCGAGATCTATGGAACCACAACGGTTTCCGAGCGGCATCGGCATCGGTACGAGGTGAACAACGCCTACCGCGATCGGCTGGAGGCCGCCGGCCTGCATCTGTCCGGCACCTCGCCGGACTCCTCGCTGGTCGAATTCGTCGAGCTGGACCGTGAGCAGCACCCGTTCCTGGTCGCCACCCAGGCACACCCGGAGTTCAAGTCACGTCCGACTCGGCCGCATCCGCTGTTCTCGGCATTCGTCCGGGCCAGCCTTGACTACCTGCAGTCGGAGCGACTGCCGATGGACACCGGCGAGGAGCCGGCGGAAAAGCTGGACACGTCAATGGTTTCCAACGATGCCGCCGAGTCGAACGCTCGTGCCGCGAACCGGGGCGTCGTCACGGCCGACCGCTGATGGCCGAGTTCGAGGTCCGCTCAACCGAGCGGGCGTTCGATGGCGTGGTGGCCAGAGTGCGTATCGACGAGGTGCAGATGCCCGGCGGTGAGTTCGCCAAGCGCGAGGTGGTCGAACATGACAGGGCCGTCGCGGTGGTTGCGCTGGACGACGACGGGCGGGTGGTGCTGATCGAGCAGTACCGGCACCCGCTCGGTCGGCGATTGTGGGAACTACCGGCCGGGCTGATGGACGTCCCTGGGGAGCCGCCATTGCCTGCGGCGCAACGGGAGCTGGCCGAGGAGACGGGATTGTCGGCGGCGCGCTGGGATGTGCTGGTCGACATTGCCGTCTCGCCCGGATTCACCACGGAGTCGGTGCGGACCTACCTGGCCCGCGCGCTGTCGGACATCGGTCGGCAGGGTGGGATCCGGCACGAGGAGGCGGACCTGCGCATCGTCAGGGTGCCGCTGGACGAGGCGCTCGACGCGGTGCTGGCCGGCCGGATCGTCAATGCTTCTGCGGTGTCCGGGATCCTGGCCGCCGACCGGGTGCTGAACAGCGATGGTTCGCCGCGCGCGGATAGGCCGCTGCGACCCGGCGACGACGACTGGACCAGCGGACCAGCACTCGAAGCAGCGGACCGGCCCGACCTCACTCCGGACCCGCACTGGTGACAGCCGCCGAGGTTGCCGAGCCGTCCGCGGCTCTCAGCGCCGCACTGCGCGGCTATCTCGACCACCTGGCAGTCGAACGCGGCGTCGCCCGCAACACGCTGCTGTCCTACCGGCACGACCTCGACCGATACCTGCGGCAGTTGGCCGTGTCCGGTGTTGACGCGGTGGGCGGCATCGAGCCGGCGCACGTGGCCGAGTACCTCGCCGTGCTGCGCGAGGGGAACGCCGATCACCCGCCGTTGGCCGCCTCGTCTGCCGCCAGGGCGGTGGTGGCGGTCCGCGGCTGGCATCGGTTCCTACTGGCGGAGGGCACGCTGTCGACCGATCCGTCCGCCGATGTGCACCCGCCGACCCCGGCGAAGCGGCTGCCCAAGGCCTTGGATGCCGCTACTGTCGGCCGGCTGATCGAGTCGGTGTCCGGCGACGAACCGCGGACCCTGCGGGACCGGGCGCTGCTGGAGTTGTTGTACGCCACCGGTGCCCGCATCTCGGAGGCGGTCGGGCTGGACCTAGATGATTTGGCCGATGTGTCTGATCTTGGGAACCCGGCTACCGGGTGTGTCCGGCTGTTCGGCAAGGGCAACAAGGAGCGGGTGGTTCCGGTCGGCTCGTACGCGGCGGCCGCCGTGCAGGCCTATCTGGTGCGGGGCCGACCGGCGCTGGCCGGCAAGGGCAGGGGGTCGTCAGCGCTGCTGCTGAACGTCCGGGGGTCCAGGCTGTCGCGGCAATCGGCGTGGCAGGTGCTGCGGGACGCCGCCGAGAACATCGGGCTGGCCGAACACGTTTCGCCGCACACCCTGCGACACTCCTTCGCCACCCATCTGCTCGAGGGCGGCGCCGACGTGCGCAGTGTGCAGGAGCTGCTCGGGCACGCCTCCGTCACCACCACACAGATCTACACCCTGGTGACCGTCGACACCCTGCGCGAGGTTTACGCCACGTCCCACCCGCGGGCCCGTTGATATCCGGCGCCGAATTACGGGCGCTGGTTCGGACGGCCACTGGACTGTCGCCGAAGGCCCCTCCCGCTACGGCCAAGGCGTGTAGTACGAAGGCGTACTACACTTGCCTGATGCGACAGGTTCCTATCCGGGAGTTGAATCAGCACACCGCCGAGGTGCTCGCGCGCGTCGAGCTGGGTGAACGGCTGGAGATCACCCGCAACGGCACGCCGGTGGCGATCATCGAACCTGCCGAGCCGGATCCGCTGAACGTCCTGGTCGAGTCGGGAGAGCTGCGCAGGGCTGTGGGCGTGCTTGCGGTATTCTCGCAGTCCGAAGCCAGCGCGGAAGACTCCGTTGGGCTGGACGCCGTCGTTGCCGACCGCTACCGGGACCGATGGTGACAGGCGAGTGATCTACCTCGATACCTCCGCGGCGATGAAGCTCGTCCGACCGGAGCAGTACAGCGCGGATCTCTCCCGTTGGTTCGACGAACGGCAGCCGGTAGCGGTGCTCTCGTCGGTGCTGATCGAAGTGGAACTTGTGCGTGCCACCAGGCGCAGCGCTCCGGAGCGACTCGCGCGGGTGGCCGATGTCCTGCGCGGTGTCGGGGTGGTGACGGTGTCACCTGCGGTGATCGTTCGGGCGGCCGGCTACGACAATCGCGACCTGCGCTCGCTCGACGCCGTTCATCTGGCCACGGCGGAGCACCTCGTCTCCGCCACTCACCAGGCACTCCAGGCATTTGTCGGCTACGACGAGCGCCTACTGGCTGCGGCTCGCGCCGTCGGGCTGCCGGTCGCCGCTCCCGGCCTGTTCTGATACCGCACCCGGGCGTCGATGTGCGGGTCGCGTTGGTCAGGATCGGATTGTCCGCATAGTCTTGCGGGACGTTCGTCGGGATGACGACACGAGTGAGCTGGGAGATCGCAGACCGATGACCGAACCGGATGACGGAGCCTGGATCACCGCCAGCGCGGATCCCGGCCCGGCCGAGAAAACCCCGCCAGACCCGTCCCAGGACGTCGCACCGACCTCGGCTACCGCTCCAACGGCACCGGATGCGCCGTCCGGCGCGGTGCTCGGGCCGACCGGTCGGCCGCTGCGCGATATTCCCGAACCGGCACCGCTGACCTCGCACGGCCCGGCCAGGGTGATTGCCATGTGCAACCAGAAGGGCGGGGTCGGTAAGACCACGTCGACCATCAACCTGGGCGCCGCGCTCGCCGGATTCGGTCGAAAAGTCCTGCTGGTCGACCTCGACCCGCAGGGTGCACTATCCGCCGGTCTGGGGGTGCCGAGCCACGACCTGGACCGCACCATCTACAACCTGATGCTGGAGAAAACCACCTCGATCGCCGACGTGTTGGTCTCCACCAAGGTCGACGGTCTGGACCTGATCCCGGCGAATATCGACCTGTCGGCCGCCGAGGTGCAGCTGATCAGCGAGGTGGGCCGGGAACAGACCTTGGCCAGGGCACTGCGGCCGCTGCTGCACGCCTACGACTACGTGCTGATCGACTGTCAGCCCTCGCTCGGCCTGCTCACGGTGAACGCGCTGGCGTGTGCGAACGGCGTCATTATGCCGGTGGCAGCCGAGTTCTTCTCGCTGCGCGGGGTGGCGCTGCTGGTCGACACCATCCAGAAGGTGCAGGAGCGGATCAACCCGGACCTGGAGATCGACGGCGTCCTGGTCACCATGTTCGACGGCCGCACCGTGCACGCCCGCGACGTGGTCGCGATGCTGGTGCAGAGATTCAACGACGATGTGTACGACGCGGTGATCTCCAGGACCGTGAAATTCCCGGAAACCACCGTCGCGGGCGAACCGATCACCAGCTACGCCCCGACCTCACCGGCGGCCGATGCCTACCGGGCACTGGCCAGGGAAGTGATCGCGCGGTGACCACCGGCGGCGCAGTGGCCGCCCCTGACGCGGTGCCCGCTCCAGCTGTGGTGCTCCCGAACGGGCGCGCTGTTTTTCGGGTGCAGCTGGACAACTTCGACGGTCCGTTCGACCTGCTGTTGCAGCTCATCAGCCAGCATCGGATGGATGTCACCGAAGTGGCGCTGCACAAGGTGACGGACGAATTCATCGCCCACCTGAAGGCGATGGGCGACGACTGGGATCTGGAACAGGTCACCGAGTTCCTGGTGGTGGCGGCGACCCTGCTCGACCTGAAGGCGGCCAGGTTGCTGCCGGACGCCGACGTGGAGAACCCGGACGATTTGGCGTTGCTGGAGGCGAAGGACCTGTTGTTCGCCCGGCTGCTGGCCTACCGCGCCTACCAGCAGGTGGCAATGCTGCTGCGGGAACTGGAATCCACCGCGCAGCGCCGCTATCCGCGGGCCGTCACCCTGGAAGATCGCTACCTCGGGTTGCTGCCCGAGGTGCACATCGGGATGGACGCCGCCGCCTTCGCCGAGCTGGCCGGCGCGGTATTCGAACCGAAGCCACCGCCGACGGTTTCGCTGGCCCACATCCACACCTCGACCGTGTCCGTCGCCGAACAGACGGCGGCGATGCGGCTGCTGCTGGCCGGCGGCGCGCCGATGACCTTCGGCCAGCTGGTTGCCGGCTGCGATCTGACGCTCGCGGTGGTGGCCAGATTCCTCGGCCTGCTGAACCTGTACCGGGAGGCGGCGGTGGCCTTCGACCAGCCGGAGCCGTTCGGGCTGTTGACCGTCCGCTGGACGGGCGGCGACCCGGCGGTCACCCCGCCGCCGGCCACCGACGAGGAGTACGAGTGAGTAGCGAGATCGACACCGGCGCAACGGGTCTGACGAACTATCCGGCCGCCGGTGGACCAGTCGACGGCGCGCTGCCGGTCGGTGACCTACCCGCCGATGATGCCCCCGAGGAAGCTACTGACGCTGACGATGCGGCCGACGCCGCTGAGGCTGATGATGAGGCCGACACCGCTGAGGCGGCCAGCCGCGCGCAGGCGACGGTCTCCGATGACGAACTGGTTGGTGCCCTGGAGGCGGTTCTGTTGGTCGTCGACAGCCCCGTTACCGAACAGGCACTCGCGACGGCCGTCGGCCGGAGCGTCGACGAGGTGCGCACCGAGTTGATCTCGCTGACCCGCCGGTACGCCGAAGCGCGATCCGGCATCGACCTGCGGGAGATCGGCGGCGGCTGGCGGTTCTACACCAGGGACAGGTTCGCCCTGGTCGTCGAGCGGTTTGTCCTGGACGGACAACAGTCGCGGCTGTCCAGAGCGGCACTGGAATCCCTTGCGGTGATTGCCTATCGGCAGCCGGTGACCCGGGCCAGGATCGCCGGCGTCCGCGGCGTCAACGTCGACGGAGTGATCCGCACCCTGGTCGCCCGCGGGCTGATCGAAGAGATCGGCACCGACGCCGAAACCGGCGGCCTGCTGTACCGCACGACCGAACAGTTCTTGGAACGTTTGGGTTTGAACTCATTGGAAGAGCTGCCGGAAATCGGTCCTCTGTTGCCTGAAGTGGATGCCATCGACGATGTCTGACCAATTCGATCATCCGGCGAAAAACACGGCGGCACCGAAGTTCTCGGCCGACGAACGCGCGCTCGGTGTGCGGCTGCAGAAGGTGCTGTCGTCCGCCGGCGTTGCTTCTCGCCGCCGCGCCGAGGAGATGATCCGCGACGGCAGGGTGAAGGTCGACGGCATCGTCGTCCGCGAGATGGGTATGCGGATCGATCCGGCGGAGGCTGTTGTACACGTGGACGGCAACCGCATCCAGATGCGATCCGATCAGGTGTACCTGGCGCTGAACAAGCCGCCGGGCATGCTGTCGACGATGTCCGACGAACAGGGCCGCCCGCACATCGGTCAGCTGGTCGAGGACCGCACCGAGCGACTGTTTCATGTCGGCCGGCTCGACATGGACTCCGAGGGATTGTTGTTGCTCACCAACGATGGTGAGCTGGCGCACCGGTTGACCCACCCGTCGTTCGGCGTGCCAAAAACGTACATGGCCGAGATCCCCGGCCCGGTCCCACGGGACCTGGGCCGGCGGCTGCGTCGCGGTGTCGAACTCGACGACGGCGTGGTGAAGGTCGATTCGTTCGAGCTGGTGGACGTGCACAACAACCGAGCCGTTGTCGAAGTGGTGTTACACGAAGGTCGCAAGCACGTGGTGCGCCGGATGCTCGGGGCGGTGGATCATCCGGTGTCGCGGTTGGTCCGCACTCAGATCGGCGAGGTGCAGCTCGGACATCAACGTCCAGGCACCCTGCGGAAGTTGAACCCGGTGGAGATCTCGTTGCTGTACAAGGCGGTTGGGCTCTAATCGATGGGTACCGCTGTCAGTAGTTTCATCATCGCCATCGACGGACCGTCAGGGACCGGCAAGTCGACCGTCGCCAGAACGCTGGCCCGTCGGCTCGGTGCCGGCTACCTCGACACCGGCGCGATGTACCGGATCGTCACCCTGGCGATGCAAAGGGCGAGCATCGACGCCAACGACGAATCGGGCGTCGCCGACCACCTGCCGTTGGTGCAGTTCGCCTCACCGACCGATCCGGACGCGCAGCAGCACGACCTGAACAGTGTCGACGTGAGCGCCGAGATCCGCAGCAGGGCAGTGACTCTCGCCGTCACCCCGGTATCGGCGAACCCAGCCGTGCGGGAGTGGCTGCGGGATCGGCAGCAGCAGCTCGCCCACTCGGGCCGGATGGTGGTGGAGGGCAGGGACATCGGCACGGTGATCGCCCCCGACGCGCCGCTCAAGATTTACCTGACGGCCGACGAGACCGAGCGAGCCCGCCGTCGCCACCGGCAGAACGATTCCGGCGCCGCCCACGACCTCGATACGGTGCGGGCCGACCTGCAGCGACGCGACACCGTCGACTCGACCAGGGCGACCGCACCGCTGCGGATGGCCGACGATGCCGTGCATATCGACACCTCGGCAATGACCGTCGACGAGGTCGTCGAACAGCTGATCGAGCTGGCCGCACAGCGAGGCATCCGATGAGCTTCTTCCGACTGCCCGGCAAGGCCGATCCGACCCCGGAACAGGCCGGCCCGAAGGGGATGGACCGTGGCCGGCGGATCGGTGTGACCTTGAGAACCCTGCTGTACCGCAACAGGATTCGTGGCCTGGAGAACGTGCCGACCACCGGAGCAGTGCTGTTCGCCGGAAACCACACCAACTTCATCGACGGTCCGGTGCTGTTCGGCGTGCTGCCGCGCCGGGTGTCGTTCCTGGTGAAGTCCGAAGCGGTGAAGGGCTTCCTCGGGTGGGTACTGACCAACGTCGGTCAGTACCCGCTGAAGCGGGATGTGCCCGATCGCACCCCGCTGATGGCGGCGCTTGCCCAACTGAAGGCCGGCGGCTGCATCGGCATCTTCCCCGAAGGATCCCGCGGGGAAGGAAAGGTAGCGAACGTTTTCAACGGCGCAGGCTGGCTCGCCGTCCGATCAGGTGCAACGGTGGTACCGGTGGCGATCCGCGGCACCGACCGACCGGCGGGATCGGGCCGTCGCTTCCGGCCGCTGGTCAACTACCTGATCGGCTCGCCGTTCGACGTCCCTGCGGGCGCCGGCAAGAAAGCAGTGGATGCCGCAACCGCGCAGATCCAACATCAGCTGTCAGCGCTGGTCCAGCAACTGGACACCGAGCTCGCCGAGCTGCCGGCACCAGATGGAAAGGCCCACCCGTGAGCGAGCATGAGCAAGGATCGGCCATCGCGCCGTCGGACGACGACGGAAGCTGGTCGGACGAGAGTGAGTTCGCCGGCTGGGAGTCGGCCGCCGACGGTGCGGACGGCGTCGACGAGAACGGTGACGCAGCAGCGGTTTACGTGCCGCGGGTGGCCATCGTCGGCCGCCCGAACGTCGGCAAGTCGACCCTGGTGAACCGCATCATCGGCCGCCGCGAAGCGGTCGTGCAGGACATCCCAGGGGTGACAAGGGACATGGTGTCCTACGACGCGCTGTGGCGGGGTCGCCGGTTCACGGTGGTAGACACCGGGGGCTGGGAACCCGACGCCAGGGGCCTGCAGGCCGCCGTGGCGGCGCAGGCCGCGCGGGCGATGTCGTCCACCGACCTGGTGGTGGTGGTGGTCGACGCGTCCGTCGGCGCCACCGTCACCGACGAGGCGATGGCCAAGGTGCTGCGCCGCTCGAAGCGGCCGGTGATCCTGGTGGCGAACAAGGTTGACGACGAGCGCACCGAGTCGGACATGGCAGAGCTGTGGAATCTCGGGCTGGGCGAGCCCTTCGGGGTCTCCGCCCTGCACGGCCGTGGCTCGGGCGACCTGCTCGACCTGGTGTTGGACAGGCTGCCGACGGCACCGCCGGAAGATTTCGGCGGCGCGGCCGGACCGCGACGAGTGGCGCTGGTCGGTAAGCCGAACGTCGGCAAATCGTCCCTGCTGAACAAGCTGTCCGGCGAGACCCGCTCTGTCGTCGACCCGGTGTCCGGCACCACGGTCGACCCGGTCGACTCGCTGGTCGAGCTCGACGGCGAAGTGTGGCGGTTCGTCGACACCGCGGGACTGCGTAAGCGGGTGAAGACGGCCAAGGGCATGGAGTTCTATGCCTCGTTACGGACCCAGGCGGCGCTGGAGGCGGCCGAGGTTGCGGTGGTGCTGATCGACTCGGCGGAGCCCATCACCGAGCAGGACCAGCGGGTGATCACTATGGTCGCCGAATCCGGTCGGGCGCTGGTGATTGCGCTGAACAAGGCAGATCTGGTGGATGCCGATCGCCGCGAACAGAGCGACAAGGAGCTGGAGCGCGAGCTCAACAGGGTGCCGTGGGCCGAGGTCGTCAACATCTCGGCGACCACCGGTCGCGGGGTGCAGCGGATCGCACCGGCGCTGCGCACGTCGCTGGCTTCCTGGGACCGTCGGATCTCCACCGGGCAGCTGAACGCCTGGCTCTCCGAGCTCATCATGGCGACGCCGCCGCCGGTGCGCGGCGGCAAACAGCCACGGGTGCTGTTCGCGACGCAGGCCGCCAACCGGCCGCCAACCTTCGTGTTGTTCACCACCGGGTTCCTGGAGGCCGGCTATCGCCGCTTCATCGAGCGCCGGCTGCGGGAGGACTTCGATTTCGCCGGTTCGCCGCTACGGGTCAACGTCAGGGTGCGTGAGAAGCGCAGCCGGAACAGCTGAAAGGACTGCAGCAGATGGAGTTTCGCGGAACGGTCGAGCTGAACGGCAAGACTGCCACCGGCATCGAGGTGCCGGTAGCCGTCGTCGACGGGCTCGGCGCCGGCAAGAAGCCGCCGGTGTCCGTGACGATTCACGGCCACACCTATCGGACGTCGATCGCATCCATGGGCGGCCGATTCCTGCTGTCGGTGTCCGCCGAGGTGCGGGCGGCGGCCGGGGTGGTGGCCGGCGACGTCGTCGACGTCACGGTGGAACTGGACACCGCGCCGCGGGTGGTCGAGGTACCCGACGATCTGGCCGCCGCGTTTGCCGCCGCACCGGGTGCCAGGGCGGCCTTCGACGCGATGGCCTACAGCCACCAGCTGCGTTGGGCGCTGGCGGTCCGCGACGCCAAGAAGCCGGAAACGCGTGCCAGGCGGATCAGCGAAGCCGTTGCAGCGATGGTGGCGGCGGACCACTGACTGGTCAGTGGGCGTCGTTGTCCACCGCTGCGATGTAGTCGTCCATCGCGTTGTCGACGGCCGCCCGATCGCCGGTCAGCAGCAGATCCTGCAGCAGTCCGCGCGCCACGGCGAGGTCCAGCCGTGCCTGCCGCAGGGCGCGGTCCTTGCTCAGCCCACGCCTGGTCCACAGCGTCGCCAGCGGCTCCAGCCAGTCGTTGATCAACGACGATCGAAGCGGGAGCGCATGCGGGCGCTGCTGCATGGCCTGTGCCGACAGCTCGAACAGCAACGGGCCGTAGATCAACGCGGCGTCCGTTGTTGCTCGCCAGAACGTCCGGCCCAACTCGACCGGATCGCTGTGCTGGTCGGCCAACAGCGTCGCCAGCAGTTCCCGTTGCTCGGCCTCGACCCGTTCCACCACGGCCTGTAGCAGGCCCTCTCGTGAGCCGAAATGGTGGATCAGCATGCGGTGGCTGGTGCCGACGCCGGCCGCGATGCCGCGCAGACTGGTGTCGCCGATGCCCGTCACCGCGAAGAATTCGATCGCCCTGGTCAGCAGCGCCGATCGGGCCGACTCGGTCACGATTGCCGGTCGGCGCCGTCCGTGGCCGCGGCCTCTGCTGCCGCCTTGAGTCCGGCGGCCTCCAGCTCCGGGTATCCATCGGTCGGCTTGGACAGCAGCCGGATAAGCCAAGCAAGCGCGCCGGCGTGCTGGACGCCAAGTTCAATGATGGTGCCGGTGCCGTCGGCGATCAGCCGGTGGATTCCGGTGGTGGTGACGCCCAGATTGTAGGTCTGCCAAGTGAATCCGGACTTTTCCGTCAGCTCGGTGACCTGCCAAATCAGCGGGCGCATCTTCGGTTGGGCGAGCCGCGCCCTGCTGCCGACCCGTAGTGGGCCATCATCCAGCCGCTCCACCGACGTCATGCTCTTGGTCCAGCGCGGCCAGCTGTCGATGTCGATCAGCGCGCCCCACACCTGAGCAGGCGACGCCGTCGTAGAGGTTCTGGTCATATCCATGTACCAAATGGTACACCGGCCGATGGTGGGGTGCGGCCCCCGTCAGAACAGTCGAGAGGCCTTGACTTCGTCACTCTCTTCCAGCGCCAGCAAGAACCGCTTGCGGTCGAGTCCGCCGCCGAATCCGGTGAGTGTCCCGTCGGCGCCGACCACCCGATGGCAGGCGATCACCAGCGGCAGCGGGTTGCGGCCGGTGGCACTGCCCACCGCTTGCGATAGCCGGACACCGCCCAGCTGCTGCGCGATCGATCCATAGGAAACCGTTTCCCCGTAAGGGATCTCGGCGATCAGCCGCCAGACGTTGCAGTGAAACTCATCGCCGGCCGGCGCCAACGGCAGGTCGAACTCGGTGCGGTCCCCGGCGAAATACTCGGCTAGTTGCTGGGCGGCCGCCGTCAGTGCCGGGTCGGCGGCCGGCAGGTCTGGCTTGGCGTCCAGAGTGGCTGGCGGTGCTGCGGCATTCCAGTTGCCGACGAACGTCACCCCGACCAGCGCGTCGTCGGCCGACGACAGCACCAGTGGGCCGATCGGCGAGGTAATCGTGACACTTGGCACGGCCGCATCCTTCCTGTTCGCGTTGGCAGCATGCCCCCGCGCACCGACACTGCGCAGGTAGGCCATCCTGATGGTCTTGCTCTCGCGCGATCTCAGTGTGCGAGCTCCAGTGTGCGAGTCGACGATCGGAGACACCATGCACCCTGACGAGTTGGCCGGCATCACCGACCTGTTGAACGATGAGGAGAAGGCGGTCAAGGATTCGGTGCGTGCACTCTGTGCGACCCACGTAGACCCCTACGTTGCGGACTGGTTCGAAAGCGGTGAGGTGCCCGGCATCCGCTCGCTGGTCTCCGAACTCGGCGCGCTCGGCCTGCTCGGCATGCACCTGTCCGGCTACGGCTGCGCCGGGATGACGGCCACCCAGTACGGCATCGCCTGCCTGGAGTTGGAGGCCAGCGACTCGGGTATCCGCTCGTTGGTGTCGGTGCAGGGATCACTAGCCATGTACGCCATCTGGCGGTGGGGGAGCGAGGAGCAGAAGCAACAATGGCTGCCGGGGCTGGCGGCCGGCGAGCTGATCGGCTGCTTCGGACTGACCGAAGCCGACCACGGCTCCGACCCGGCATCGATGCTGAGCAAAGCCAGACGGAAGGGATCGGACTGGATCCTGGACGGCCGAAAGATGTGGATCACCAACGGATCGATCGCCGACGTAGCGGTGGTATGGGCCCGAACCGATGACGGCATCAGGGGTTTCACGGTGCCCACCGATACAGTCGGCTTCTCGGCGAACGAGATCAAACACAAGCTGTCGCTGCGGGCCTCGGTGACGGCGGAGCTGGTGCTGGACGGCGTCCGGCTGCCGGCTTCCGCGGCGTTCCCGGAGGTGCGCGGGCTGAAGGGACCGCTGGCCTGCCTCAACGAGGCCAGGTACGGCATCGTCTGGGGCTCGATGGGCGCCGCCCGCTCGTCGCTGGAAGCGGCACTGTCCTACGCCGCCGATCGCACCCAGTTCGGCCGGCCGATCGCCGGATTCCAGCTGACCCAGGCCAAGCTCGCCGACATGACCACCGAATACGTCAAGGGCATGCTGCTGGCGCTGCATCTCGGTCGCCGCAAGGACGCCGGCACCCTGCGGCCAGAGCAGGTGAGCATTGGCAAGCTGAACAACGTTCGCGAGGCGCTGGAGATCTGCCGGATGGCACGGACCATCCTTGGCGCCAACGGGATCTCCCTCGAGTACCCGGTGATCCGGCACATGAACAACTTGGAATCGGTGCTCACCTACGAGGGCACCGTCGAGATGCACACCCTGGTCCTCGGCCAGGCGCTCACGGGTGAGGCAGCCTTCCGCTGACCGCCCGCCCGCTCCCGAGACGCCGAACTGCCACCCGAGGTAGCGCAAACCTGTCACGCCGCGCCCGACGTCATCGGCGAGTCGGGGCTGTCTTGCGCTACCTGGGGTGGGCTTCACTTGCCAACGGTGGGCAGTACTCAGGCAGTCTCGACCAGCACCTCGCCGGCTTCGGCAGCCGCCGGGTCTTCTTGCGGGCGAGCGAACTTGGGCAGCAGGAACGTCAGCGCGAACGAGGCGACGACCATGCCGGCGGCCACCCACATCGACACCTGCGCTGCGCCGCCGAAGCCTCCGATCTGGCTGTGGGCGGTGCTGTGGTCGAGCACGCTGAAGAAGATGGTGCCGATCACCGCGACACCCAGCGCACCGCCGATCTGCTGAACCGCGGTGAGCGTGCCGGACGCCGAACCGGTCTCGTGCTCGTCGACGCCGGCCAGCACGATGTCGAAGAACGGGGCCATCGTCATCCCCATCCCGAGCCCGACGACGGTGAGCGCAGGTGCCATCGACCAGAGGCCGATCCCGTTTCCTGCCAAGCTGATCGTCAGGACGAAGCCGGCCAGCCCGCCGGCCACGATCCAGGCACCGATCAACATCAATCGACGACCCAGCTTGGCGTTCAGGCTCTGGGCCACCACAAAGCCGAGCATCATGCCGATTGCCTGCGGTAGCCCGGCGAGGCCTGCCTTCAATGGGCTGAATCCCAGGCCCAGCTGCACGAAAAGGGTGAACACCAGGCCAGTTCCGATCAGCGCACCGAAGAATGCCATGCCGGTGGCCAGCCCACCGGTGAACGCGCGCTTACGGAACAGACTGGGAACGATCAGGGTGGACTTGCCCTGTCGGTCGCGGCTGATCTCCACCACGGCGAACATCACGAACGCGACCACCGAGCCGACGAGCATCAGGAAACACCAGGCAGGCCAACCGTTCTCGCGGCCTTGGACCAGTGGGTAGACCAGCAGGAACATGCCGGCCGCTGCGAGCACGACGCCGATGATGTCCAGCTTCAGAGTCAGGTGCGGCTTGTTGATCGGCAGGAATTTCTGGGCACAGCCGAGGGCGGCAAGGCCGATCGGGATGTTGATGGCGAAGATCGCCCGCCAGCCGAGGCCCAGCAGATTCGCATCGACCAGCCAACCGGCCAGGATCGGACCGCCGACGGCGGACAGGCCCATGATCGGTCCGAAGGCGCCGAACGCCTTGGCCACCTCCTTGGGCGGGAAGACCTCCTTGATGACGCCGAGGCCCTGCGGCAGCAGCATGGCGCCGAACAGCCCTTGCAGCACCCGGCTGGCCACCAACATGCCGGGTGACTGGGCGGCGGCACACAGTGTCGAGAAGAGAGTGAAGCCGGCCATTCCGATGCTGAACATGCGTTTGCGGCCGTAGATGTCGCCGAGTCGGCCGCCGATCAGCAGTCCGGTGGCCATCGCGAGGGTGTATCCGGCGGACA
>JALYVF010000055.1 GCA_030853385.1 Actinomycetota bacterium
CGGGTGCATCGTCCGCAGCTTCCGCGGGTGCATCGTCCGCAGCTTCCGCGGGTGCATCGTCCGCAGCTGCCGCGGGTGCATCGTCCGCAGCGGCGGCGGGCTCGGCTTCGGCGACCGGAGCGGCAGCCTCATCGGCGGTGGTGCCGGCACCGGACGCAGCGACGTCGGCGTCGACCGCTTCGGCGGCGGTGGTGTCCTCAGCGGGCGTCGTGGCGGTATCCACGGCAACCTCGGCAGCGGTGGTCTCTGGGGTCTGGCTCACTGACTCGCTCATTTCGGGGGTTTCGCTGGGGGTCACTGTGCTGAATTGTTCGCTCGGGGTCGTTCCGCTCCTCGAGCCTGCGCTCGTCCTCCCCCACTCGCTCCGTTCGCGGGCGGTACCCCCACGCTCCGGCCCTTCGATGCTCGCTCCGCCCTCGCTCACTGGGCTACCTGGACGATCTCGAACGGCTGCGGCTGCTGCGCGCTGTGCGGGTGCTCGGCGCCGGCGTAGACCTTGAGCTTGCGGGCCATCGACCTGCCCAGCGAGTTGTGCGGCAGCATGCCGATGATCGCCTTCTCGACGAGCTTGTCCGGCCGCGAATCCAGCAGCTGGCCGACGGTCTGCGAACGCAGCCCACCCGGGTAGCCGGAGTGCCGGTACAGGATCTTGCCATCCCGCTTGTTGCCGGAAATGGCGACCTTCTCCGCGTTGACGATCACGACGAAGTCGCCGGTATCGACGTGCGGGGCGTAGATCGCCTTGTGCTTGCCGCGCAGCAGCTGAGCGGCCTGGCTGGCCAGCCGGCCGAGCACGACGTCCGTCGCGTCGATCACGTGCCAGGCGTGGGTGACATCGCCGGGCTTGGGGCTGTACGTGCGCACAGGTCTGCCTCTTCGTCTCTTACATGGATGAACGTCTGGCTGGGCAACGCGGTCTCGGCGGCACAAGCCGTCTCCACTGCACTGGCCCCGGTGGTGGCACGCCGCAACTCCCCCGCGCGGCGCACAGGAGTCGAGATTACCGCGCCGACTCGGGCCAGGTCAAAGTGAGCGGCTGTCGGCCTACTCACCGGGCACTTCTCAGGAAGCCAGCAGCGAGACCTGAGCTGCCACCGACTTCGCCATGTCGGCCTCGCTGTCCGCCCAGTATTCGAAGGTGTAGCGGCCGACCGCCCCCGAGCAGTAGTACTGGGCGCCGAGGTTGTCCGCCAGGCAACCGGTATCCGCGACCCCCTCAGGTGCGGCGTACGACGTCATCTTCGGATACGTCGTACCGATGTCCTTGACGTCCTGCTTGGCCAGTTCGACGGCACCCGCGTGGTCGGCGGCCCGGTAGACCGTTGACCTGGCCGTGGCGATCGCATCGACCTTGATCTTGTCGAACAACGTGACGGAACTGCCGTAGCCGATCATGAAATGCAGGAAGGCGGTCGGGGTGTATGCCCCGTCGATCGCAAGTCCCTTGCCCGGCAACTCCGGCAGCGTCCTTGCCAGCAACCCGGCTGGATCCACCAGCAAGGTGCCGAGCTTGTCCTTGGGCGTCGGCTTGTAGGCGGCCAGCGATTTGGCCTCAGCGGCCAGCGTCTTGGCGACGGTGGCCGGGAAGTCGGCGGTCTTGCCGGGCTTCGCCGACGTGTACGCGTAGGCGACCACCGAACCGGTGGCCAGGAACCCCTGCGCACTCGGATACGAACCACCGGAAACCAGCCCGACAGCCTTCGGCTGGCCGGGAATCGCCAGCGGCTTGTCGTCCTTCGACTTGGACGCAGCCGACAACAAGGTGGCCGCCTTTGCCGCCGCAGCAGCAGTGGGAAACACAAAGGCCGCGGTCAGCAGCGAGCCGGCCTTGTCGGTGGTCGAGCGGGCCGAGCTGAAGCCGGCGTACATGCCGGCCCGCTGAGCCACCGTTGGAACGGGATCGCTGAACAGGATGCTCATCGCCGACGGACCCTTGAGCGGAAGGGTGCTGATGTCCCCGCCGACGCTGTATTTCGGATCGATCGCGCTGGGCACCGGGAGATAGCCGGCCAGCCGCCTGCTCTCCATCAGCGCCTGGCCCTCGGCCGACGCCGGGTTTTTCGGCAGCTGTCGTGGCTTGGTCGGGTACACGCTGGGATCGGAGGCTCCCGAGGGCCCCGATGTGCCAGGCGTGGCGCTGCCAGACGACCCGGATGTCCCCGGACCAGCCGAGGTGGGCGGCGGCGAGGGCGCAGCAGACGTGCTGGGCGGCGATTGGTCCGACGACGGTGCGGTGTCCGACGACGATTGGTCCGACGACGGTGCGGTGTCCGACGACGGCGCAGAACCCGACGACGTGCCGGCCGCGGAACCGGTATCCGAAGCGCCGGTGCTAATAGCTGCATTCGGCACGGCCGTGCCGATCTGCGCCGTACCTGACACCGCCGATGCGCAGCCGGCCAGCAGCATCCCGGCAGCGGTCACGGCGGCGACTGCCATCGCGGGGCGGCGGGACTTGGTGACGTTTCGCATGCTGACGGCCCTCTTCGATTCGTGGCGGTCGACGGTCGTCCGCCGGCTCTGGTGCTGCGGCGCTGCGCAGGTCGACAGCGGCGCGACCTGCGCGGCGATCGACCTGTTGACGTCATCTTCACTGGTGGCCAAGTACGCGAGCGCGCACCGACGGACAGCACCGGCACAGTAGTACGTCGCATTGAGAATGTCCTGGGCAGCAATCATCGCTGCCAGCCGACGCGGCCGGCGAGCGAACGTTGCTGTCATGAGTCACCCCTGCTCGGTGTGCTGGTGCCGTTGCTGCCAATCTTGTCTGACGGCGCGGGTTTGTGCGGCCCGTTTCGCCAACTCGGCGTCGGCCGGGTACTCCACGGTCATCAGCGTCAGCCCACAGGCGGCCGCGGTGTGCACGTCGGAGGCCCGTCGACGTTCGGCGAGCATCCTGGCGGGTCCGTCGATGCCGAGCCGACCCTCACCCACCGCGATCAACACCCCGACCAGCGACCTGACCATCGAGTGGCAGAACGCGTCGGCGGTGACGTCGATGGTCACCTCGTCGCCGGCGCTGCTCACCTCGAGCCTTTGCAGGTCCCTGATGGTGGTGGCGCCCACCCGCGGCTTGCAGAAGGTGGCGAAGTCGGCCAGTCCGACCAGCGTCGCCGCCGCCCTGTTCATCCGGTCGGCGTCCAGCCGGTGCCCGAGGGCAAGCGCCGCGTGTCGGCCCATCGGGTCCACTCCCCATGGGGCGGTGCCGATCAGGTACCGGTAGTGCCGGCGCAGCGCCGAGAAGCGGGCGTCGAAGCCCTCGGGAGCCCGAGCGGCGGACCGCACCCTGACATCCGCCGGCAGCAGCCCGGCCAGCCGGCGCTGCAGGCCGGCCGGTCCGTCACCGACGGTCAGCTCGGCCGCCGGCGCACCGCGTCGCCGACGGGAGGCCAGGGTGTCGAGCACCAGCGGAGCGACGTCGATGTGGGCGACCTGCCCGACCGCGTGCACGCCGGAATCGGTGCGGCCGGCCACCACCAGCGGGACCCTGCCACGGAACAACAGCGCCAACGCCTCGCCCAGTACGCCGGCCACCGTACGCAACCCGGGCTGGATGGCCCAGCCGGCGAAATCCGTTCCGTCATAAGAGATGTCCAGCCGAATGCGAACAGCAGGCCCGCCCTCCGCACAGGAAGGGACGGACCCGCTGATCGTTGTCACTGGATCGCGCCGGGTGGTGCCGTGGGCACCGACGTCACCGGCAGCCTCAGCTGTCGGCCTTGGCGTCACCGGCGTCGTCGCCAGTGGCTTCGGTGGTGTCGTCGTCGTGGCGCTGGGACGGCGGCAGCTGGAAGCCGGCGGCCTCGGCGGCCTCCGCCGTGGCGAACCAGACCTCGGCAACGGTGCGGTCGTAGAAGGCGCTATCAGGGACGTGGTACAGCATCGAATCGGCGTTGCCCTTGATCGGGAAGCCCTCCGGCTCCGACCCGTCCTCGAGCGGTGCATGAGAGTCGGCACCGAAGGGGGCCTCGTCGGTGGACGCGCTCTCCTCGACCTCGGCTGCGACGCCCTCGGCCGGCGCCTCGGTGACCGCAGCCTCTGCCTGATCCGACGTGGAATCAGCATCAGCATCGGCATCGGCGTCCGCAGCGCTGGCCACGGTCGCATCGGTCGACTCGGCCGCCCGAGCGGTGCTGCCGGCCGTTGTCGCCGTGCGCTGCGAGGCAGACCGGCGGGTGGCCCTGGACGCCTGCGCGGTGACGGTCTCCTCACCGATCAGCTCGATGATCGCCATCTGGGCGTTGTCGCCCTTGCGGGGCATTGCCTTGATGATCCTGGTGTAGCCACCGTTGCGGCTGGCGAAGTTGGGCGCGATGTCGGCGAACAGCTTGTGAACGACGTCCTTGTCGCGAACCGTCTTCATCACTTCGCGACGGGCGTGCAGGGTGCCGCGCTTGGCCGAGGTGATGAGCTTCTCCGCCACCGGACGCAGCCGCTTGGCCTTGGTCTCGGTGGTGGTGATCTTGCCGTGTTCGAACAATTGGGTCGCGAGGTTGGCCAGGATCAGTCGCTCGTGCTGCGGCGATCCGCCGAGCCGCGGGCCCTTACTGGGGGTGGGCATGTCGTGCTCCTAGGGTGCCCCGTCAGCTGACGGGTATCGGTCGTGCTGACTGCGCAAAAAAGCGCTGGATCAGATCTGCTCGGTCTCGGCGTAGTCGTCGGTGCCGGCGTCGTCTGCGGCACTGCTGTCGGCGCCGGTCGGGCCCCAGTCGTTGCCGTAGGCGAGGGCCGCTGCGGTCGGGTCGAACCCGTCAGGCGAATCCTTGAGCGCCAGGCCCATCTGGTGCAGCTTGACCTTGACCTCGTCGATGGACTTCTGGCCGAAGTTGCGGATGTCCAGCAGATCGGCCTCGGTCCGCGCGACGAGCTCGCCGACGGTGTGGATACCTTCCCGCTTGAGGCAGTTGTAGGAGCGGACGGTCAGGTCCATCTCCTCGATCGGCAGCGCGAACGCCGCGATGTGATCCGCCTCGGCCGGCGACGGGCCGATCTCGATGCCTTCTGCATCGACGTTCAGCTCGCGGGCCAGCCCGAACAGTTCGACCAGGGTGGTGCCGGCCGACGCCAGCGCGTCCCTCGGCGAGATCGACGACTTGGTCTCGACATCGAGCACCAGCCGATCGAAGTCGGTGCGCTGCTCGACGCGGGTGGCCTCGACGCGGTAGGTGACCTTCAGCACCGGGGAGTAGATCGAGTCGACCGGAATGCGGCCGATCTCGGCGCCGACCACCTTGTTGGGCGCGGCCGGCACGTAGCCGCGGCCACGCTCGACGACGAGCTCGATCTCGAGCTTGCCCTTCTTGGTCAGGGTAGCCAGGTGCAGGTCCTGGTTGTGGACCTCCACGCCCGCCGGCGGAGCGATGTCCGCCGCGGTGACGTCGCCGGGACCCTGCTTGCGCAGATACATCGTCACCGGTTCGTCGTCGTCGGAGGAGACGACGAGTTCCTTCAGGTTCAGAATCAGCTCGGTGATGTCTTCCTTCACACCGGGCACGGTGGTGAATTCGTGCAGGACGCCATCGACGCGGATGCTCGTCACCGAGGCTCCCGGAATGCTCGAGAGCAGGGTGCGACGCAGCGAGTTGCCCAGGGTGTAACCGAAGCCTGGTTCCAGGGGCTCGATCACGAACCGCGAGCGGTTCGCCGAGACCGGCTCTTCGGTCAGTGCCGGACGCTGAGAAATCAGCATGGTGGATCTCCATTTCCTTCTACAGGCGGCGACCGCTATTTGACGCCGCGCAGGGGTGCTGCATCTCCATGTGGGTACGGACCCCGAATG
>JALYVF010000111.1 GCA_030853385.1 Actinomycetota bacterium
TGCAGGAGGCAGCGGATCCTGAGGCCAACGAGAAGTTCCAGGTGTACTCCGACCCTGCTGGCCATCCCTTCTGCTTTTGCTGGGCGGCTGCAGCGAGTTAGCTCATCATCGAGAAGTTGGCGGACACTGGACCTACGCCGGCCAGCGTGCACATAAGTTCACCTTCCACGAGCCGTGCGCCGAGCGTGGACCAAGGCCGAGGTAGCGGAACTCTGTCGCGACACGCCGAATGCTCGCGGCGCGTCGCGCGAGCTTTCCGCTACCTGCCCGGGTGCGCCGACCTGGCGGCTGCTTGTTCGGTGCCGAGAATCGTTTCTGCCAGCCGTTTCTGCCAGCGGCGTCTGACGGCAGGGATCGTGATCACCGGCTCGCGGTCGAATCCCGACGTCATGCCACCGATGTGAGATCGCGCCCGCGGAACCTGGGCCGGTGCCCCCTGCTGTCAGCCGGTGAGTGCCTGTTCGATCAATTGGACAGCCAATGCCTGTTGGTCCACCAGCAGATCGGCGGATCGGAACAACCGGCGCTGGACGGGATGCTCGGCACCCGTCCTCAAGACGTACCGGGAGTACCGCGCTGGCGCCGGGGCCGAATGGCTGAATCGCTACTGGCCCAAGGTGATTCGACTGCTGGACCACGTCACCGACGGCTGGGTCGAGCCACCGCCCGGTCTGCTGATCGGCGTGCAGCGCTAGGTACTCGCGGCTAGGAGCTGGCAGCCAGGTCGCGAGGTCTTGGCCGACGTGAGGAGTTGTCGATCTCCGAAATCCATGCGTTGACCTCTGCGGTTGCCCCATCGTCGAGCGAGAGGTCGATGCGGCCGGTCGGCAGCTTGCGCGGTCGGACGGTGGCGCGTTACCACCGGGCGAGCTGGGTGGTCTTCCCGTCGACGATTTCGGTGACGCGATCGGCGTCAGCGAGGTGGTCGCGGTTGTGGGTGACCATCACGGTGGTGAGGTTGCGTTCGGTGGTGAGCCGGCGCAACAGATCTAGCACCGCGATTCCGCGTTCGGTGTCCAGCGCGCTGGTGGGTTCGTCCACCAGCAGCAGCGATGGCTGGTTCATCAGGCCGCGGGCGATGGTGACGCGTTGCCGCTGGCCGCCGGAGAGCTGGTGCGGCCGCCGGTCGGCCTGCGCGGCCAGTCCCACCGCGTCGAGCAACTCCATGGCGGTGATCCGTGCTGCGCCAAGGGGTTTGCCGGCGAGGTGGGCGATCACCAGTAGCTGATCGATGGCAGTCAGCGACGCCAGCAGGTTGGAGCTCTGGAAGACGATGCCGATCTTTTCTCGACGGACTCGGGCGGTGTCCTTCCGGCTGAGCGCTGCCAGGTCCTGGCCGTCCACCATCACCCGACCGGTGTCGGGAGTGATGAGGGTGGCAGCGACAGCCAGCAGGCTGGACTTACCGGACCCCGACGGACCGACGACGGCGGTCAGGGTGCCGGGATCGGCGGTCATGCTGATCCGGTCCAAGGCGGTGAGGCGGCGGTCGCCATCTGGGTAGGTGAGGGTGACGTTGTCGAGGTGCAGGGTCATCGGGCACTTCCTAAGGCGGTCAGAGGGTCAACGGTGGTGACGCGGCGAAGCGACACTGCTGCGCCGAGCAGGCCGAGCAGGATCATCACTGCGGCCGGGAACAGCAGGGTGGAAAGGTCCAGCACGAATGGCACGGCAGAGCCGGCGAGTGCACCTATTCCGGTCGCCAACAGGGTGCCGGTTGTGGTGCCGATCAGCAGCAGGGCGAAGGCCTGGCCGAGTGCGTCTTTCAGCAGGTAGCCGGTGGATGCGCCGACGGCCTTCAGGATGGCGATCTCGCCGCTGCGTTGCACGGTCCAGACTGTGAAGAACGCGCCGATCACCAGGGCGGAGATCGCGAACAGCAACAGCCGCATGAGTTGCAGCGACCCATTTTCGGAGCTGTAGGAACCGATCGCGGCCAGCGAGTCGCCCGGGGTGACGGTGACGGTGCCGAGTCGCTGATCGGCCTGCGCAAGGTCGCCCCCGGTCGTCTGCAGCGCGATCACGCTGGCCGTGCCGGTAGGTTGCCCGCTGGTCGGTTGGTCTGTCTGCGACGCCCAGACCAGCGGCGCGTGAGAGAACTCGTCGGATCCGGCGACGGCTGCGACAGTGACCGGCTTGCCGGCCAGTTCGATCCGGTCGCCGGCCACGGCGCCCAGCGCCTCGGCGGCCTTGCTGGTCAACCCCACCTTCCCAGCGCCGACCGCGGGTGCCAACGGCGAGCCGGTAGGTACCGAGAAGACGGCGACACCGGAGGTGCGGTTCCCACTGCTGATCCGGCTCATGGCGATGCTGATCGGGTCGGCGCGAACCACTCCTGGCACCGTGGCCCAGTCGGCCTGGACCTGTGGCGGGATAGCGGAGTCGGTGAAGGACAGCTTCTGGCCGGCGGCCGGTGCGGAGAACACCAGGTGATCGGCCGTCAGGTCGGTGATGGCCGAGGTGTTGCCTCGACCCAATCCCGCCGTCAGGCCGGAGAGCAGCACCACCAGCAGGGTGATGAGGGTGACGACCGCGCCCATCAGGGCGAATCGCCCCTTGGCGAAACGTAGATCTCGGATGGCGACGAACACGCCGGTTCCCTTCGATGAGGTTCGGTCGAGCCATGTCGGTCGGCCGGTGCTGGCCGCGGTCTGCGGCAACACCAACAACGGTCGTCTGTTTCGCGCTGCCAGGCATCGTCCGCGGGGACGGTTGGCGGCCGCCGAAGGGCGCAGCCGACAGTCAAACTTTCGATGGAGGCTCGGACTGGGTTGTGGCCTCTACGCTGAGCGAACATGACTCTCCCCTCAGCCGCAGGGCCGCCGCCGGTACCGGTGCTGCTGCGGTGGTGTCTGCATCTGCTGGTCGCCGGGTTGCTGCTGCTGGCCGTCCTTCGGGTACTGCTCGGCGAGGGTATGTCGGTGGCTGGCGTCGCCGTGATGGCTGTGGTGGTGGGCGCCGTTTATGCGGCTGGGAACCGGCTTTCGGCCGTCAGCCGGTCGCGCACCGCCGCCGGACTCTGGTTGGCCGTGCTGTTGGCCTGCTGGCTCGGGCTGTTGTTTCTCACCCCGGATGCCATCTATCTGGCGTTTCCTTGGTTCTTCCTGCTGCTGCATCTGTTGCCGCGCCGACCCGGGTTGGTTGCGGTGGCGCTGACTACCGCCGCCGCCATCGTCGGGTTCGGCTGGCACCAGAAGACGTTCACCGCGGCCATGGTGATCGGGCCGATTATTGGTGCGGGCGTCGTCATCGCGACGGTGTGGGGATATCAGGCCCTGCAGGCGGAGTCAGAACAGCGCCGCCGGTTGATCGAGCAACTCCGGCAGACCCGCGCCGAACTGGTTGCCGCGGAACGAGAATCGGGGATGCTCGCCGAACGGGAACGCCTCGCCAGGGAGATTCACGACACCCTCGCCCAGGGACTGTCGAGCATTCAGCTGCTGCTACGGGCGGCCGGCCGCTCCCTGCAACCCGCCACCCCCCAGGAAACCGGCACCGACGCCGGCACCGCCGCCGCCGCCGCCGAGCGTGCTGGCACCCTGGTCGAGCAGGCCAGGCACACCGCGCAGGACAACCTGGCCGAGGCCCGTCGCTTCGTCCAAGCGCTGGCTCCGGCCGCGCTGGACGAGTCGTCGCTGGCGTCTGCGCTGCAGCGACTGTGCGAAACCACGTCGCAGCGCGCGGGTATCCCGGTCACCTTCCACCAGGAGGGCGCGCCGATTCCACTGCCGACGCCGGTGGAGGCGGCTCTGCTGCGTATCGCCCAATCCGCTTTGGGAAACACCACCCAGCATGCGCAGGCGACCCGGGCCAGGGTCACCCT
>JALYVF010000125.1 GCA_030853385.1 Actinomycetota bacterium
GATCTCGATCGCGGCGATCCGGCCGTCAGTGGTCTCCAAGAGCGCGTCGACCTCGGCTCCGGAGTGTTCGCGGTAGTGGTAGAGGCGAGGGCTCTGCTCCGCCCAACCCAACTGGCGGCAGATCTCGCCGAGAACGAAGGTGTCCATCCAGGAAGCGATCGATGAAGGTCTCCCGGACGCCAGCGAGCTCTCCCTGGCTGAACCCGAACAGCTCAACGCTCTCGGCTCGGCCGGCGAGGCTGTCGTGGATCGCGGGCAGGCGCAGCAGCTCGGCCGACCGGTGACCAGGAACCCACCGGGCGCGGGTCGCAGTCGGCCGCGGCTTTGAGGGCAAGGACGAGTTCTGGGACTCGCTGGACTTCATCGATAGCAAGTAGGCCACCGGGGAACTGCCGGACAACGCTGACTGGATCGGCCTGGGCTGCGATGCGTGTGAGGTCATCGTCCAACGTCACCAGCTGACCCCCTGCTGGCGGTGGCCTCCATGACCCTCGCCGGGGTGCTGCTGTGCGCGCTGGCCCGGCTGGGTAAGGGCATCAAGACCACCATGCGGGTGCACTGGGCGACCAACTCACTGGGCTTCGTGGCCGCCTGGCTGGTGATGCGCTGATCCGGCGGCAGGCCGGCCCTGCCTTCGGTCGTACAGTCACCTCATGGAGATCACCAAGTACGGCCACTCGTGTCTGCATGTCACCGACCGCGGCGCCAGCATCCTCATCGACCCAGGCACGTTCTCGGCAGGCTTCGAGACGCTGACCGGGTTGACGGCAATCCTGGTCACCCACGTGCACGCCGACCATCTGGATCCGGCCAGGATCGGGGCGCTGGTCGACGCCAATCCCGACGCCGCCATCTATGCGGACGCAGCGGCGGCCGAGGAAATGACGAAGGCCGGGGTGAAGACGGCGACGGTGGCCACAGCGGGCCAGACCTACGACGTCGGCACCCCCGTCGAAACCGTCGGCGAGCTGCACGCCGTCATCCATCAGGATCTGCCGCGGGCCACCAATGTCGGCTTCCTGATCGGCGAGCGGCTGTTCCACCCGGGCGACGCGCTCACCGTTCCGGACAAGAAGGTGGAAATCCTCGCGGTGCCGGTGATGGCGCCGTGGATGGCGCTGAAGGAAGCAGTCGACTACGAACGTGCGGTCGCACCGTCGGTGGCCCTGCCCATCCACGAGAGCCTGCTCGGGGACTTCACCCCGATGTTCTTCGACCGGCTGGCCAACATGGGACCGGACGGAATGCGCTGGCTGGCCCCGGCCAACGGGACAACCGAGCAGCTGTAGCCGACGGGCAAGGTCGCCGTGGCATGATGCACCGGTCCCGCCCAACGAGCGTGCGGGACGAGGCACTTCCGCGATTACCGCACCGTTGGGCCAGCATCGTTTGGCCCGTCTGGGGACATGTTGATGAGCCAGCGCCGCACCGCCAGGGACACCATCGATACTGCCGACGCTACTGCCGACACCGGCACCGCCGTCGACCGTCCGGGCTCCAGCAAAGCCTCGGATCGGTTGGCAGCACACAAGATCGCCGACGCCGGTGGCTCCGACAAATCGGTGATCGTCCGGCTGGTGCTCGGCAGCTCGGTGATGCTGTTCATCGAGCTGGCGTTGATCCGCTGGCTCGGCTCTAACATCCTGCACCTGTCGTACTTCACCAACTTCGTGCTGCTCGGTTCGTTCCTCGGCATCGGCTGCGGTTTCATGATCTCCCGCAAGAGCTGGTCGGTGCTGCCCTGGTCGTCCGGGCTGCTGATGTTGCTGGTGGTCGGGGTGTACCTGTTCCCGGTCTCGATCGAGGACAAGGCCGGAACCAGCATCATCTACTTCACCTCCGCCAATCCGACCGGGCCACCGGCTTGGCTGGTGTTGCCGCTGATCTTCGTGGCCGTCGCCATCCTGCTGGCCGGACCCGCCGAGGTGGTCGGCCGCTGCTTCGGCAAGCTGGAGCCGCTGACGTCCTACCGCTGGGACCTGATCGGCTCGCTGATCGGCATTCTGACGTTCACCCTGCTGTCGTTCCTGCGGGCACCGTCGGTGGCCTGGGGAATCATCGCCGCCGTGGTGCTGGTGATCCTGTCCGGACGGGGTTACCGAGTGATGTCGGCGCTGGCCGGCGTCGGCATCGTGCTGGTGCTGCTGGCCGAGACGCTGACGCCGGGCATCAGCTGGTCGCCCTACTACAAGATCCTGACCGAGGACGCCGGAACATGGAACGGCGGCACCCTGCTGAAGATCTCCGTCAACGGCGTTCCGCACCAGCTGATGGCGCCTGCTCAGTGGAAACTCACCCAGGCCGAGGCGCAGTACCGCACGCCGTACGAGCGGGCCAACACCACCAACCTGAACAACGTGCTGATCGTCGGCGCCGGCTCCGGCTCCGACGTAGCGATCGCATTGTCCAAGGGCGCCAGGCACATCGACGCCGTCGACATCGACCCGCGGATCCTGCAGATCGGCGAGCAGCGGGACTCCGACCATCCGTATCAGGACCCGCGGGTGACCGAGCACGTCAACGACGGCAGGGCGTTCCTGCAGACGACGAACGCCAAGTACGACCTGATCCTGTTCGCGCTGCCCGATTCGTTGGCGCTGGTCAACGGCGCGTCACAGATCCGGCTCGAGTCGTTCCTGTTCACCGAACAGGCATTGCAGTCGGCGAAGGATCATCTGAATCCGGACGGCGTTTTCTCGATGTACAACTACTACCGCGAGCCGTGGCTGATCGATCGGCTGGCCGGCACGGCGGCGACCGCGTTCGGACACGAACCGTGCGTCGACCAAACCGTCGACAACCAGGCGGTGGTGACCATCGCGCTGGATCAGCAGAACCAGAAGTGCGCCAACAATTACAAGCCCTCCGGGCCGGTCATTGCGCCGGCCACCGACGATCGACCGTTCCTGTACTTCGAGGGCGGGGCGATCCCGGCGATGTACCTGTGGACGCTCGCCGGCATCCTGCTGATCTCGCTGTTCGCGGTTCGGCTGCTCGGCGGCAGTTTCCGGTCGATGCGGCCGTACGCGGATCTGTTCTTCATGGGGGCGGCATTCCTGTTGCTGGAGACCAAGAACATTGCGACGTTCGCGCTGCTGTTCGGCACCACCTGGCTGGTGAACGCGATGGTGTTCGCCGGTGTGCTGGTGATCGTGCTGGCCGCGGTCGAGACGACCCGAAGAATCAAAACACCCCGATTACCCGTGGTCTGGGCGGCCATCATGGTGGCGCTGGCCATCGGCTGGATCGTGAACCCCGACTGGCTGCTCGCCTGGCCGTTCTGGCCCAGGTTGATCGTGGCGATCGTGGTGTCGTTCCTGCCGATCTACTTGGCCAATATCGCCTTTGCCAAGCGGTTCGCGGCCACCGGCAACGCCCAGGCGGCCTTCGGGTTGAACCTGCTCGGGTCCATCGTCGGCGGCTGCCTTGAGTATGGGGCGCTGCTCACCGGCTACCGCAACCTGCTGATCGTGGTCGCCGTGCTCTACCTGCTGGCCTTCGTGTTGACGCCACGGCGCGGCGGGGTGCTGGTCAGCACCTGACGCGGGTCCGGGAGCTAGTGGCTCCACGGCAGCGGTGCGTCGCCGATACCGTACAGCGAGCCGCTGAGGGTCCTGGTCGGATCGACGACGGTCAGCAGGCACAGGCCGGATCCCTGCGACCACTCGGGCCGCAGCTGACCGCCGACGGTCGGGTCGGCCATCTGCGTGACGGACGCGGCGAAGCCGCGACACGCGGCCTGGAAGCTGGCGGGGCCTGGCGAACCGCCGGTGCCTCCCCAACCACCGAGGATCTGCGCGACGTGCGGGCCTGCGCAGCCATTCAACGTTGGCGACATGCCGGTGGATATCGGACTGCGGGAGGTGGCCAGTCCGGCTGCGTCAAGGCAGGCAGCGAGGTCGGCCCAGCTGGCCGGCTTGGTCAGATCAACCGCGAGCGGCTCGCCGCTGTCAGACTGGGCGACGCAGGCCAGCCACTGACCGGACGCTGCCCCGGGTTCGGCGGCCACCAGGGCGCCACCCAGCCTGACCATTGGTTCCAGCTCAACCCTGACCGAGCCGGATTGCCACTGGTAGCCGGTGGGGATCTGCGGGCGCACCATGGTCACCGGATTCGGACAGATCCGATTCTCTGCGTCGCTGTAGTCGAAAGGCGTGATGTCGAGAGTGTCGATGTTGGCACTGCCAGCAGGGTCGAACCCAAACTCGACCCGTCCGATGCTGGTGGCCAGCACCCTAGCTGCATGGGCGGAATCGCAGCGGCCAACGCTGGCTCGAGGCACCAGCCGGGCGATGTTTCCCTTCGTCCCGCCGTCGAAGGGCGCTTGCACTCCTTTCGGGGCGACTACGCAGCCCCCGACCGCCGGCACAGTCGGGTCGACGACCGCCGCGCCGTTCACAGTCTTGCCGACAATGCCAGGCAAGATCGCGATGGCCAGCAGCGCCGCCACGACCACCCCGATGCCGACGATTCGCCGGTCCATGGTGCGCAGTCTAAGACCGAGCGACCGCCCGAGCACCAGCAGTGCGGGGTCAGTTCCCCCACGGCAGCGGTGCGTCACCGATGCCGTACAGCGAGGCGGTAAGGGTTCTGGTGTGATCGGCGGCGATCAGCAGGCAGTTCCCCGATCTACTGCCCCAGGCGCTGGTAGCCGCCGGCCGGACGACGAGCCGGCCACCCGCCGTCGGATCGGTCATGCCGGTCGTGTGTTGAGCGAAGGCCGCGCAGGCCGCTGCGTAGTCGGCCAGCCCAAGACGTCCAGCGCTCTGACCTTGTTCGCCGAGGATCTGGGCGTCGTGTGGCTCCGAGCACGGCGACGAGCCATTGGCAAGGTCGAACGTCGGGCCGTTCTGCTGTGCGATCTGCAGATCCTCGTCGTGATAGCAATAGGTGAGCTGGCTCCACGACTCCGGTCGAGTCAGATCCAGCCCGAGTGGACTGCCGTCCTCGCCGGCGGCTACGCAGGCAGACCAACTGCCGTCGGCGGCCCCCGGCAACGGGCCTACCATCTCACTCTGCAATCGATAGTCCGGCTTCAGCACGATGAATTTGGACGCCCCCCGCCAGGTGTAGGTGCTGGCGCCTGAGTGCTGTTCGGCGGCGCCCAGTGCCTGATCGCACGAATGGGACCACCAGGCGTACGGGTCCTCGCCGGGCGGTAGCGACCGTCCGAACTTCACATCGAGCACTCGGGCGACGCCGGCGACGCCGCAGGCCGCAACCCGAGCCGGCTGCATCCGGAGGGTGCCCTTGCGAAGGTCGACCGCTGTCGGCTGCACGCCGTCCGGCGCCAGCACACAGCCGCCGACCACCGGCACATCGTGTGCGGCAATCGGCGTCCCGACGGTGCTCCTGCCGGTCAGCCCTGGCAGGATCGCCGCAGCCAGCAGCGCCACCACGACCAGTCCGATGCCGACAAACCGTCGGTCCATAACCGCAGTCTAAGAAGTAGCTGCCACAGTTGGCGACTGGCCGCCGACCGATCACAACCGGGGGTCGACCGGCTCCGACTCCAGCGCCAGCACCGCGAACACCGCCTCGTGTACCCGCCACAGTGGCTCGCAGCGGGCCATTCGCTCCAGTGACTCCAGCCCGAGGGCGTACTCCCGCAATGCCATCGACCGTTTGTGGCCCAGGTTGCGATCCTTCAACCGTGCGAGGTTTGCCGGCACCGTGTAGTCGGGGCCGTAGATAATCCGCAGATATTCGCGGCCGCGGACCTTCAATCCCGGCTGCGCCAGGCCCTTCCGAGTTCGTACCAGGTTCGCCAGCGGTTTCACCACCATGCCCTCGCCGCCGGCTTCGGTGAGGTCCTGCCACCAGGCGACGCCGGCCGCCTTTGACGCTTCGGCGGTCAGGTCGACCACCACTCTGCGCGTCGGCCGGAACGTCACCGGGTCGGCCTGCACCAGCCGGTCGATGCCCTCCAGGTGCCACAGGTGATCCCTGTCGTGCCAGCTGACACCCTCGCCGGCCAGCAGCTGGAACGGCGCCAACTGCGCCCCGGTCAAGCCGTCCACCTGCCAGCAGTATGGTCGGTAGGCAGCGGTGAAGGCAGCAGCATTGTCCGACCGGATAGTGGTGCGCCGCAACAGCTCTCCGACGTCGAGCCCGCGCTCGGCGGCCAGCGTGAGGCTGTCGACGGCGGCCGCAAGCGCAGTGCGGGCAGCGGCGCCGACCGAGGCGTACTGCTCGCGCAGCAGCGCGTCGGCCTTGACTGACCACGGCAGCAGCTCGGCGTCGAGCAGCAGCCAGTCGGTGCCGAGCTCCTCCCACAGACCGGTGGTGCTGACTGCTGTCCGCACCGTTTCCAGCAGCTGTTCGTTGAGTACCGGCGCCAAGAACGACCGGCCGGTTCTGGTGTAGATAGCGCCGCTCTCACCCGCGGCAGCGCCGAATCGTCGAGCGGCAACGTCGCCGTCTCGGCACACCAGCAGCACCGCCCGTGAGCCCATGTGCTTCTCCTGGCAGATCACCGCGTCGACACCGGCACTGCGATAAGCAGCGAACGCCTCGTCCGGATGTTCCAGAAAGCCCTTTCTCGGCGAGGTCGATACCGGCGCCATGGTCGGCGGTAGGTACGGCAGCCAGCGCGGGTGCAGGGCAAAGCGGCTCATCACCTCGAGGGCGCCGGCAGCGTTCTCGGCCCGCACCGATACCCGTCCGTGGTGAGCGGTCTCGATGATCTGTTTACCCAGCACATCGGTGACGTCCAGCTCGTCGTCGGCTCGCCCGGCGCCGGCTGCCGACCCTGCGGACCCGGCGCCTGCGGTCGGGAACGGCTTCACCGGTTCGTACCAGACCTGCTCCGCCTCGACCTGCACGATCTGCTTCTCCGGATAGCGCAGCGCGGTGAGGTTCCCACCGAATACACAGCCGGTGTCCAGGCACAGGGTGTTGTTGACCCATTCTTGTTGCGGCGCCGGGGTATGCCCGTAGATCACCATCGCCCGGCCGCGGTAGTCGTTGGCCCACGGGTAGCGGACCGGAAGGCCGAACTCGTCGGTCTCCCCCGTCGAGTCGCCGTAGAGCGCGAACGAACGCACCCGGCCCGAGGCCCTGCCGTGGTAGCTCTCCTTCAGCCCCGCGTGGGCGACGACCAGCTGGCCGTCGTCGAGCACCAGGTGCGAGATCAGCTGGTAGCACCACTGTTTCACTGCTGCCCTGAAATCTTCCGGCTCGGCGGCCAGCTGCTCGAGGGTCTCGGCCAGACCATGGCTGATCTGCACGGCGCGGCCGCCCATCGCCTTGACCAGCTTGTTCTCGTGATTGCCCGGAACCGCAAGGGCATGCCCGGCCGCCGTCATTCCCATCGCCAACCGGAGCACCCCGGGCGAATCCGGACCCCTGTCCACCAGGTCGCCGACGAAGACGACCTTCCGGCCGTCGGGATGGGACGCGTCGATCGGCCGGCCGTCATCGTCGCGGCTCACCAGATAGCCGAGCCGGTCGAGGAGTTCTTCCAGCTCGGCGCGGCAGCCGTGAACATCGCCGATCACGTCGAACGGTCCGTGTTCATCGCGGAAGTCGTTGAGCAGCTTCTCCCGGACGATGCTCGCGGACTCGATCTGTTCCACCCCGCGTAGCACGTGGACCTTCCGAAACCCTTCCCTGGCAAGACCTTTCAGCGATCGTCGCAGCTGGTCGTGCTGGCGATGGACGACGTGGGTGCCGAACTGCCGGTCGTCCCGGTCCCGGTTACGGGCTACCGATACCGACTCCGGGACATCAAGCACGATGGCCACCGGCAGCACGTCGTGCGCCTTGGCCAGCTCGATGAGTTCCTTGCGGGCGTCGCGCTGCACGTTGGTGGCATCGATCACGGTGAGCCGGCCGGCGTCCAACCGCTTACCGGCGATCACGTTGAGCACCTCGAAGGCCGCCGATGTCGCCGACTGGTCGTTCTCGTCGTCGGCGACCAGGCCGCGACAGAAGTCGCTGGAGATCACCTCGAACCGGCCGAAATGTTCCGCCGCAAAGGTCGACTTGCCCGACCCGGAGGCACCAATCAAGACCACCAGGGAGAGCTCAGGGATTTCGAGGGGGCTTCTCATGCGACCACCGCCGCGTCGTCGGCGACGGATCCGGCATGGCGGAACACCGCGAGCTGGGTGGGCGGGCCGACCTCTGGATCGACCTCGCCAATCGGCCGGAACGTCACCCGATATCCGTTGCGGCCGGCCAACTGCTCTGCCCAGCTCTCGAATTCCGCCCTGCTCCACTCGAACCGGTGGTCGGGATGACGGTGACTGCCGGCGGCCAGCGTGCCGTAGCGAACGTTGTACTCGGCGTTCGGGGTGGTCACCACCACCGCGGCGGGCCTGGCGCCGGCAAACACGCTGCGTTCCAGCGCCGGCAGCCGTTCGAGGTCCAGATGCTCGATCACTTCCATCAGCACCACGGCGTCGTACCCGGCCAGCCGGGTATCGCGGTAGGTGGCTGAGGACTGCAGCAGGGTAAGTCTTGCCCGCTGGCTGTCGGGCATCCTGTCCAGGTTCAACCGCCGCGCCGCCCTGTCCAACTCCCGCGCGGACACGTCGACACCGACCACCTCGGAGAAGCGCGGATCGGCCAACAGCTCCTTCAGCAGTGCGCCCTCCCCGCAGCCCAGGTCGATCACGCGATGCGCGCCGACCTCCCCGAGTGCCGCCAGTACCGCCGCCCTGCGGTGCTGCACCAGCGAGACGGCGCTGGCCGGTGCCGGATGATCGGCACCAATGATCGCGGAATCGGCGCCGCTGTCGGTGTGATCGTCGAAGTTGATCTCGGTGTCGGGGGCAGCGTCGTCGAGCGCGGCGAGCCGCTCGACGGCGTCCGCCACGTAGCTGCGCTGATGTGCCAGATAGCGCTGGGCAATCAACTCCCGATGCGGATGGGATTGCAGCCATCCGGATCCGCGCAGCATCAGCTTGTCGACCTCGTCGCCAGACACCCAGTAGTGCTTTGCCCCGTCCAGCACCGGGAGCAGTACATACAGCTGACTGAGCGCATCGGCCAGCGGCATCGAGCCGGTGAGTGTCAGATCGAGATAGCGAGAATTCCCCCACCGTGGGATCTCCGGATCCAGCGGCACCTCGCGCAGGTCAACCGACCAGCCGAGCGGTCCGAACAGATCATCGGCCAGTTCCGAGCCACCGCGGCACGGGACCGCGGGAATATGGATCGTCAACGGCAGGGCAACACCCACGAGCTCTGGGCGCGCCTTGCAGGCGCCACCCAGTGCCGTGTTGAATACCTGCCCCAGCGCGACCGCCAGCATCGACGAGGCAGCATACGGTCGGTCGTTCACGTATTGCGCAAGGCCGAACGCGTCGCCGCCGAACCGGCGGTTGCGCACCAGCGCGATCGGGTCGACCTCGAGCAGCAGCGCCGCCGTGCATCGGCTGTCGGTTGCCTCCGGGTAGAACACGTGCGCGGTGCCGACGGACAGCTCAAAGCTCTGTGGTCGCGCTGGATGTTTGTGCAGCAGGTAGCCAAGGTCGGTCGCGTTCGGGGCGGTCGATGTCACGGTGAGCAGCACCTGCCCATTATCAGATAGCTGGAAACGGGTTGGGACATCCGCCCATCTGCGTCGAATACGCTAGCCGTTGCGGCCCTTCCACCAGCGCCTGGTGGCCGCCATTGCCTCGGCAAATTCGGGAATCCGCGGAGACCAGGCCTTCTCCCACTCCAGCGACCACGGTCCGCGGTAGCCGACCGCTTCGGCCGCGCTGACGACGCTGTCCAGCGGTACCACGCCCGATCCTGGCAGCACCGGAGTGAGGTCGGTCCGGCTGCCGACATCCTTGAGCTGGATGTAGCCGCTCCCGCCGGTGAGATACGGCCGGAGCATTTCGGCGGTGCCTGCCGGATCTTCGCAGAATCGCCACGGGTGCAACGGGTCCCAGATCGCGCCGACGCGGCTATCGGGCGACTCGGCGGCGACCGCATCGAGTATGCGCGCCAGGTCCTTGCCGGTCGGATGAGAGTCGTGGGTCTCCAGCGCGAACCGCATGTCGAGACCCGTGGTGGCCGCACTCATACTGATGAGTCTCGGCACCGCTCGCTGGTCCGCCGCGGTGGCCTGACCGCCGGAGAGCCGCCGGCTCGCATCCGCACCGGATAACCCGTCCAGCCGGTGGCCGCCGCCCGGAAACAGCCGGACGAACCGGGCGCCGAGATCGCTCGCCAGCTCGGCATGCCGGATCGCGTCGCCGACCAGCTGGTGGTCGGGACCGACGGCGGCGATCCGAAGGTAGGAGTCGATGGCCAGCACAGTCACTCCGGCGTCGTCGAACCGCTGACGGACACGGCGGCGCTGCCGGCCGGTGAGCTCGACGCTGATCGGCTGCTCGCTGTCCGCGCGCAGCTCGACCAGCTCGACCCGGGAGGTCAGCAAGGCCGCGACCAGGTCGTCGAGGTCCAGCCCAGGCAGGCCGAGGGTGGCGGCTGCCAGCGCTGGTGCTGAGCGGTGCTGGTCGGCGCTGGTCGTCATGCTCAGGCGCTCCGGGTCAGGTCGGCTGCGACGGCGTGCAACAGTGGCTCTCCCGCCGCGATTCTGGCCACCTCGTCGATGGCAGTGTCGGCCAGCCGTTCCAGCTCGGTGCCCATCGACCCGGCCAGATGCGGGGTGAGCACCACCGTCGGCAGCTCCCACAGCTCGGAATCCGCCGGCAGCGGATCGGGATCCACCAGATCCAGAATGGCGAAGATGTCGCCGCCCCGCAGCCGGCCGATCAGCGCGGGAGTGTCGATCAGTGCCGCCCTGGCGGTATTGATCACCGTGGCACCGGGCCGGAGCAGGGCGATCCGGCGGGCGTCGAGCAGGTGGTGGGTCTCCGGCAGGTCGGGAGCGTGGATGGACACCACGTCGCTGCTGGACACCAGCTCGTCCAGCGGCAGCAATCCCGCGCCGAGCGCCTTCGCCTGTTCGGCGGTCAGGTACGGGTCGGCGACCACCAGTTCCAGATCGGTGCCGGCAAGGGCACCAATCACCAGCCGGCCGATCCTGGACGCCCCGACGATGCCGACCCGCTTGCGGTAATTGCCCATCGCCGGGAACAGCGATGCGCCGTCGACCTGCTGTCTGCTGGCCAGGTTGGCAGCGATGATCGGCAATACCTGTTTGTTGGCAAGCACGATCATTGCCGCCGTGTATTCGGCGACCGGGATGGCGTTGGCCGCCACCGCGCTCGAGACGCTGATGCCGCGGTGCCAGCACACCGGATCGAGGTGGCCCTTCACCGAGCCGCCGGCGTGCACGATCGCCGTCAGCCGCGGCGCCAGCTCGAGTACGCTCCCGTCGATCCGCGGGCTGCCCCAGCCGGTCACCAGGATGTCGACGGTCGACAGGCGGGCAGCAGCGGTGTCCGCGGTGAGCGACCCGATCAGCGGTTCGGCGCCGAGGTTCGCGATCCCCCGCAGCCGGTCGATGGCGCGCTCCGGAAAGACTCTGCTGAAAGTGGTGCTATCCATCAGCAAGGCTGCCGATGGTTTGCCCGCCGGCCAGCGTTGTTGGCCCGTCACTTCAGTCGCCCGGCCCGTCACTTCAGTCGCCCGGGCCGCCGGCCGGCCAGTCCGCGAACGAGCGGCCGGACACCAGCTCGTAGGCCCGCACGTAGCGATCTCGTGTTGCCGCAACGACTTCGGCCGGTAGCTCCGGTGGCGGAGTCTCTGCGGAACGATCCCAGCCGGAAGCCGGGGAGGTGAGCCAATCGCGCACATATTGCTTGTCGAAGGACGGTTGCACCGTGCCGGCGGCGTACCCCTGCGCCGGCCAGTACCGCGACGAGTCGGGGGTCAGCACTTCGTCGGCCAGCACCAGGTCGCCGTTCGGCCCGATCCCGAACTCGAACTTAGTGTCGGCCAAGATCACCCCGCGGATCTGTGCGTGCTCGGCGGCGGTCGAATACAGCGACAGCGTCCGCTCCCGCAGCTGCTCGGCGCGGTCGGCGCCGACCGTCTTCACGACCGCGTCGAAGGAGATGTTCTCGTCGTGCGAACCCCGCTCGGCCTTGGCCGCCGGGGTGAAGATCGGCGTCGGCAGTCGGGACGCCTCCGCCAGCCCGGCCGGCAGCGAAACCCCGCATACCGCACCGGTCTTCCGGTAGTCGGCCAGCCCGGTTCCGGTGAGGTAACCGCGGGCAACACACTCCACCGGCAGCATCTGCAACCGGCGGACCAGCATCGCCCGCCCCCGAACAGATTCCGGAATGCGCGGATCGTCGACGGACACCACATGGTTGCCGACGGTGCCCGCGAGCAGCTCGAACCAGAACATGCTCATCGCCGTCAGCACCCTGCCCTTGTCCGGGATGGGCGTCGGCAGCACCCAGTCGTAGGCGCTGATCCGATCGGAGGCGACGAACAACAGGGTGGCGTCGTCCACCTGGTAGATCTCCCGCACCTTGCCGGACGCAAGGTGCCGATAGTCGCCCAACGGTTCCGGCGCAGTCACGGGCGATCCAATCCACGCCGCCGCAGCAGTGGGCCGATGTCCGGCCCGCGACCGACCACGTCGGCGAACGCGGCCAGCGGGTCCTTCGAACTGCCGACGCTCAACAGCTTGCTGCGGAAGGCATCTCCGTTCGCCCGCGTCAGCCCGCCATTGGCCTTGATCCACTCGACGGTATCGGCGTCCAACACCTCCGACCAGATGTAGGAGTAGTAGCCGGCCGAGTAGCCGACGGAGCCGGCAAAGATGTGCTGGAAGTAGGTGGTGCGGTACCTGGGCGGGATGAGATCGTTGGCCACGCCGGCATTCTCCAGTGCTTGCGCCTCGAAGTCGATCGGATCGTCGATCACGTCGTCAGGCGTCAGCCGATGCCAGGCCTGGTCGAGCAGGGTCGCTCCGAGATATTCGGCGGTGCCGAATCCCTGACCCCACAGTTCGGCGTCCCGAATCGCCTGCACCTGCTCCAGCGGCAGCTTCTCGCCGGTCTCGTGGTGCACTGCATAGTTGCTCAGGATCTCCGGCCACTGCTGCCACATCTCGTTGACCTGGCTGGGATATTCGACGAAGTCACGCGGCACATTGGTGCTGGCGATGCGCGGGTAGGTGACGTCGGAGAACAGTCCGTGCAGGGTGTGCCCGAATTCGTGGAACAGCGTCCGTACGTTGTCCAGGGTGAGCAGCGTCGGTTGCCCCTGCGGTGCCTTCGGCAGGTTCAGGTTGTTCACCACCACCGGCCGATCACCGAACAGGTGGTTCTGTTCGACGAAGCAGCTCATCCAGGCACCGCCGCGTTTGGTGTCGCGGGCGAAGTAGTCGCCGAGGTACAGCCCGATCGGCGACCCGTCGGCATTGAAGACTTCCCACACCCGCACGTCGCTCTGGTAGGCCTGCAGGTCCTCCCGGAGCGAAAACGTGATGCCATAGACCCTTTCGGCTGCGTAGAACACCCCGTCGTGCAGTACTCGTTCCAGTTCGAAGTAGGGCCGCAGGGCGGCGGTGTCGACGCTGTACCGCTCGGAAGCCACCTTATCGGAATAGTACGCCCAGTCCCACGGTTCCAGGGTGATGCCGTCCCGATCGGCGAACTCCTGCAGCAGCGCAGCCTCGGCGGCCGCATTGGCCATCGCGGGCGCCACCAGCCGGCCGAGCATCTCGTCGACGGCCGCCGAGGTCTTCGCCGTCTGGTCGGCGGCGACCAGGTCGGCGTGGCTGGCGAAGCCGAGCAGCCGCGCGGCTTGGGCCCGCAGCTGCGCCATCTGCGCGGCGATCGGGGCGTTGTCGTACTCACCCGCCGATGCGCGGTTGACCGAAGCTTCATAGAGCCTGGCCCGCACGTCACGATCGGACAGGCTGGACAGCAACGGTTGACCGGATGGCAGCACCAGGGTGATCAGATACTTGTCGTCGTGCCCGCGCTGCTCTGCAGCGGCCTTCGCCGCTGCGACGGCATCGTCGCTGGCGCCGGCCATCTCCCTCGCCGAGTCCAGCAGCACCGCAACCGCCTCAGTGTCCTTGAGCAGGTTGGAGCTGAAGGTGGCACCGAGGGTGGCGATCTGCTTGTTGAGGTCCTTGAGCTGTTCCCTGCCCGCCTCGTCCAGTCGGGCACCGGCCAGCACGAAATCGGT
>JALYVF010000145.1 GCA_030853385.1 Actinomycetota bacterium
GAATGGCGGCGACGTCTGGCGGTTACGACGCCTGGTCCGCTGGCGCGGCAACCTGCTTCCGATCGTTCCGCTGGAAGTTCAGCTGGCCACCATGCTCAGCCGAAAGCTCGACGAACGCAGCCGGGCAGCCGCGGAATGCCTGCACCGCAACGGATATGACGAGGCGCTGCTTCAGCGGGCCATGCTCGACAGGGGTATCGACCCGGCATCCGTTCCCGACGCACTGTCGCCCGACAGCTCGCTCGCCAGCTGGTGACCTGTTCTCGTCACCCGTCCGGCATGCAATCTTTCTTGCTGCCCGTGGCATTGAGGGAGTAGGACGAGAGCTGGGAGGGCGCTGGTGGAGTTCGTCGAGTTCCTTGATCGGGAGCTGGTGCGGCTGACCCGATTTGCTGGGGTACTCGTCGGCAACCGACAGGACGCGCACGACGTACTCGCGGACGCGCTACTGGACGTCGGCAAACAGTGGTCCCGGATCTCGGAACTGGACCACCCCACCGCCTATGTCCGGAAGGTGATCGTCAACCGGTTCCTCGCTGATCGCCGAAAGTTCTATCGCCGGCGCACCGACGTCACCAACGACGACAGCCGGCTGGATCGGGTCGTCGACGACGGAGCGGCAGTAGTGGCGAACCGCGACCTGCTGGATCGGCTGCTCCGGGAACTACCGCCGCGGCGGCGCGCGGTGATCGTCCTGCGCTACTACCTGGGCCTGGACGATGGCGCCATTGCCGCGGAGCTCGGCCATCTTCTGCCCCACCCTTCTCCTGCTCCCAGTTCGCCTGCCAGCCTGCGGGCAGGGATCTACGCAGCTGCTCAAGAGCTCGTCTGACTGTTGCGGTATCACTGCCGTTTCCCACGCTGGGAAACATACTGATCAGGAAACAGACGCTGCTCGAGTGTTCGTGCCGCCACGAAACGCGGACAGTCGCCTGCCAGAGATCAAGGCCCGCTGCCGCCCCCGACGAGTTCCCACGACCCGTCGGGCTGGTACCGCAGTGCGTAGAACCACGTCACGTCACCCGCCGGAACGGTGCCGTCCTTGCTCCCGGCCACGACATGAAGGACGACGCCATGCTCGAACTCGTTGCCGTTGGCCGCGCCTCCGGCGGTGCGGGCGAACGAGTCGATCGTGACGTCTCCGCACAGTTCGCCGTTCCCATGAGTGAACGTCCGTGTCGTCAGCTTGCTGGCTGTGGCGCAGTCTTTCGCTGTGAGCGCGGCAAGGTAGGCATCCAGGACGTCGGACGGCGAGGCGCCGATCGCGGAAAGTGCCATGGTCGGCACGGCTGGGGGTCGGTGGGTAGCCGGCGGGGCCTGGGGCGGGAGGCCGATGGCGAGGGCGGAAATGGCGACGACGGCTGCCGCAACGAGCGCTGGCAGTCGCCACGTCCGGATAGGTCGGCGGGGCTGCACTCGATTCTGAAGCGATGCCAAGACGTCTGAATTCATCTGGACGTCTTGCCCCAACCTGTCCAGGGCCTCCGACTGATCATCCAGCGTCCTCGCCTCCCCGGCCGCGGGTGTGTTCATGGAAGTAAGACTCCGAGTCCTACCAGAAGGTTGCGGGCCCGCACCAGAAATTTGCAACCCGACCGCAGTCGTCGTCAACGCGGCTGGCGGCCGGCCAAATCCGTCGACATCCGTTTGAGCGCAGGGATATTGAGCGCCAACATGCCCAGGTATCCCAGTCCGGCAATGATCCAGACGGCGCGCAAGCCGACCCAGGTAGCCAGGATCCCGCCGGCGGCGAGGCCGAGCGGAACAGTCGCGCTGTGGACCATTCGGTTGACGGCACCGATCCGGCCGAGCAGTTCGTCGGGGACCAGGGTCTGCAGGAGCGACCGGGTGGTCGCGTCGCACGCGATGAGCGGTAGCCCCTGGAGGAAGAACAGCGCCCCGGCGATCCACCCATTGGTGGTCAGCCCGACGGGGATGAGGAGCAGCCCGTACATCGAGTAGGTGAGGACAAGCAGTCGGAAGGTGCCGAGCCGAAGGGCAGCACGCCCGGCGACCAGGCCACCGATCACGGCACCCACCGTTGTCGCACCGAGCAACACGCCGAATGCCGTCGGCGGGAGGCGAAGCTCTTTGCGAGCGAACAACACGAAGGTGGCTTCCGGCATCCAGCCGAACAAACCTGACGACGCGGAGAGGATCAGCAGCGTCCGCGCCGGCCGGTGTCGGGACAGGTACCCGATGCCGGCGACCAATTCTCGGCGCCAGGAATCACTGTGTGGCACAATACTTTTCGCTGCCCGAGTATCGGTGCGACGGGCGAATGAATTGATAGCCGCCGACGAGATCAGGTAGGTGGCGCCGTTCACCGCGAAGGGCAGAAACGGCACTGCGGCGAAAGCGAGACCACCGAGAGCAGGCCCGATGACGCCGCTGCCGGTCTGTCCGGCGACGGACAGGTAGCTGTTGGCGCGGGTGAGGTCCGCCGGCCGGACCAGGGACGGCAGCAACGCAAAGGTGCTAGCGCCGAACACGAGTTCAGCGATACCGACCGCCGCGGCAGACGTGAATAGCATCCACATTTCGATCCGATGCAGGCCGACGAGTGTCGTGAGCGTCATCAGGACCCCGGCGCAAACCAAGTCGCTGCCGACCATCAGGCGGCCGCGATGAGCGCGGTCCACCCAGCTGCCGATTGGCAACGCCAGGAACAGCCCGGGAATGCTAGAGATCAGCGCCAGGCCGGCCACCACCCGAGGATCGGTGGTGAGTGTGCTGACCAGCAGCGGAAACGCGGCGAGGTGCAGCCCGATACCGAGCTGCGAGGTGGCGTGGGCCGCGAGCAGGCGGCGAAAACGGGAGCCCAGGACGGGCGGCTTCGAGGTCATCAGGTTGTCTCCGGAACGACGGAGCGGCCGGGGGACCTGTGGTCACTCGCCGGCGGCAGGGATTGAAGACGAACCTGTTCGAAGTGCCTCCGACCTTAGCCTCGGCCCGCGACATTCGCCACGCCCCGTGATGCCCGAGCGTTCGGGGCCATGATGTTGGGACGGGGCCTGACGGTTGACAACCGCGCTGGCAGAACGGTTTCAGGCCGCAAGGGAGATCCGCTGTGCGCAATCCGATCGACCGATTGCCTATTCTTGGTTCCCCACCCGACCGCTGCGACTGATCGACCTGACCGGCCAGGCCGCACTGCGGATCGGTGCGTCAACCAAGATCAACAGTGGTCCCAAGCGGATCACCCGGAACTGGGCCCGCGCGATCAGAGATGCCTGGCCGGACGCCGACGGATTGTTCTACACCTCGTCGATGACCGGCCAGCCTTGCGTGGCCATCTGGGCACCCGCGGCCGACAGCTTTCCCCCGCGTCCGCAATTCGCCCGACTGCTGGCCGACCCCGCGCAGCAGTGGGTCGAGGCGCTGCAAAGCGTGGCCGTCGAGATCCACTACGACTTCTTCAACTGGGCCGACGGTGACCGCCGGAGTGGTCCTGCCAATTCAGACGTGACCGTGGCCCGTTCGTGAGGCTGTCACGGATCCGGATGCTGCGCGGTCGAAGCTCTGGAACGAACAGGAGAGACTCATGACCATCCTTGTCACCGGATCAACCGGACAGCTTGGCTCGCCGACGCTCGCCGCACTGCGCGCAGCAGGGCGGGATGCGCGCGGGATCAGCCGCAGCGGGCGCGACGGCTCAACCAGTGCCGACCTGGCAACCGGCGCCGGTGTAGCGGCAGCGCTGCGCGGCGTCGACACGGTGGTGCACTGCGCCCAGACCAGGGGCAAACGCGACCCGCAGCTGGCGCGCACGCTTGTCGAGTCCGCCAAGGCTGCGGGCGTCGGCCACCTGGTGCTGATCTCGATCGTCGGCATCGAGCAGATCTCTATGCCGTACTACCGCCAGCGGGTGGAGATCGAACACATCATCGAGAACTCTGGGATCCCGGTGACCATCCAGCGAGCCACCCAATTCCACTCGCTGATCGACGGCCTGTTCAGCGCGCAGCGGTTCCTGCCGGTGATCGTCCTGCCGGCCAGCCTGTTCCAGCCCATCGCCGTCACCGAGGTTGCCGAGCGGCTGTCCGCGCTGGCCGTCGGGGCGCCGCAAGGCCGAGTGCCAGACATCGGTGGACCGGAGCAGCTCGCCATCCGGCAGCTGCACGCGAAGTGGAAACGGGCCAAGCGGAGCCGTCGGGGCGCGCTGGTGCTGCGGCTGCCCGGCAAGGCGTTGGCCGGCTACGCCACTGGCGCCAACTTCGTGCCTGGCGAGCCGTACGGCCGCTCCACCTTCGACGACTATCTGCGCGCGAAGTACTTGTCCTGACGGCGGTTTCAGGCCGAGCGGCCCTGACGACCGGTTCGACGAAGCGCAGCAAGCTTGCTCGGGTTGAGGACCAGGAAGATGCGCTCGATGCCGCGCTCCGTTGCCTCGATGCTGGCGACGGCGACCGGCTGCCCGTCCCTGGTGATGTACGCGGCGCCGGCACCGTTCGCCTCGGCGACGACCACGTCGATGCCCTGACCGAACTTGGCGGCCACGCCGAGGAGATAGACCGCGACCCGATCGCGTCCGACCACCGGATTGCGAGCCGCCCTCACCACACCGCCGCCGTCGGCGTACGACACGGCATCCTCGGCCAGCACCGCCTCCAGCGCTGCGAGATTCCCGGCCTGGGCGGCCGCCAGGAACGCCCGCAGCAGCTTCTCCTGCTCGTCGCGTCGGACCGGTTGGCGGCGCTCGCTGGCGAGATGGCTCTTGGCCCTGGCGGTGAGCTGGCGGGCGTTCACTTCGCTGGTCTGCAGCACCTCGGCCACTTCGCGATGGCTGTAGTCGAAGGCCACCCGCAGGATGTAGGCCGCGCGCTCTGTTGGCGTCAACCGCTCAAACAGCATCAACACCGCCAGGCTGACGGCCTCGCCGCGCTCGGCTCCGATCGCCGGGTCGGCGGAGGTGTCCACCGGCTCGGGCAGCCACGGCCCGATGTAGCTCGTCCGGCGGGCGTAGGCACTGGTCGCCGCGTTGATCGCCAGCCGGGTGGCAACGGTCGCCAGGAACGCGACCGGATCGCGAACCTCGTCGCGGTCGGTCCGCTGCCAGCGCAGCCAGCTGTCCTGCACCACGTCCTCGGCATCCGCGACGGTCCCCAGCATCCGATAAGCGATGCCGAACAACCGGCCCCGCGCGGCCGCGAAGCTGGCACTGCCGTCATCGCCACCGTCGTCATCGACACTTCCGTCATCGACGTTCTGCATGGCCAAAATCTAGCCGGAGCGCTCGCCCGCCTTGCTGAACCAGCAAGAAATAGTGCACCGACAAGGGTGGCGGGACCAGGCTCGACGACGAGCTCACCGATGCCGACCAAGCCTGGGTCGCCGCACATCATCCCGGCGAGGCCCTGCTTCATCGCGTCGATCCCGGCAGCGGTCTCACCACTGCCGGCTTGACGGCTGTCGAACAGTGGCTGCACGCCAGCTGAGTCACGCTATGGGCTTTCCCGGCCTTCTGCACATGCTAGCCCGCTGGGCTATCCGCCGAGATCACCGTATCGTGCATCTGGCGATTCCGCACGATATGATGGAATGATGACTGAGACGGCGCGGAACATCGTGCAGACCATCGCCGAGCGCACGGAACGGACCGCCCGCAGCGTGGTGGCCCTTGGCAGCGCTATCCATGCCGCGGACGTCCACGCCTCGCCCTCGCTCGCTCGCGCGACCCAGGCCGAGCAGAACCTCTATGACCAGATCGATACCGAGTTCGGTCTGTTGACCAGTGCCGAAGCCGGACGTCGCATGGGATCCCGCTCGGCGGCGCTGCGAAATGCCGCCACCGCGGCCCGCCGGGACGGTCGGCTGCTGGCTTCCCGTCGCGGTGGGTACTGGCTGTTTCCCGGGTTCCAGTTCGACGACACCGGTGTACGGCCGGTGATCGCCGATCTGATCAAGCTCGGGCGCGACCACGGCCGCACCGAGGCCGGGCTGATCCAGTGGTTGTGCTCGCCGACCACGTACCTGCACAGGAGACGACCGGTGGAGGTACTCGACAGCCCGGAGCAGTTGTTGGCGGCCGCCGGTGAAGCCTTCGGCGTGCAGTGGTGACGGCTGATCCTCCGCCGGTCACCGTTCCGCCACCATCGGATCCCTTTGACGCGGAGACCGAAACCCTTGCGTCGGCTGCGGCGTTGTACCGGGTCGGCAGTAATCGCCGGCCTATCGACCAGTTCAACCCAGGCATCGGCAGCCCCACCCGATTCGCCTTCTTCGGCGACCCGGTGATTCCCGTCCTGTACGCGGCAGACACCCCCGAAGCCGCACTGGCGGAATCACTACTGCACGACATCCCGCTGTCCGGAGGAAATTTGGTGTTCGACACCTACGCCCAGGCGGTGATGGGCCGATTGATTGTCGTTCCAGAGCTACGCCTGGCCAGCCTGTGCGGGCTCGGTCCCCGTCGGCTGGGGGTCGAGGCAAGGCAACGCACCGATACCGATACCGATACCGATACCGATACCGACGAATATCCGCGCACGGTCGCCTGGGCAAAGGCGGCACACGACAACGGTTTCGACGGATTGTCCTGGACGTCGCGACGCTGCAACGACGCGCGCGCCGTCGTCCTGTTTGGCGACCGCTGCGTCGACGCCCTCGTTCAGGACACCGAGTTCGGGCGACTGTTTGAGAACGGACTGGGACTGGACTGGCTCATTGATACCTGCGCGCCGTTGCGGGTAGATGTGTTGCCACCGACCCAGTGACTGACGTGTTGGGTCCGAACAACGCCGGTGGCTACTTCCCGTCACCCGATCGGTTCTCACTGCCCGGCTTCCCTGAGGGCTGGCCCGCGCCCAGCCGCTGAGTGAGTCTGCCGATTCCTTCGATCTCGGTGACGAGCACATCGCCGTCAACGAGGAACCGCGGTGGTTTCATCCCCGCGCCGACGCCTGGCGGGGTGCCGGT
>JALYVF010000152.1 GCA_030853385.1 Actinomycetota bacterium
GATGGAGCCGCTGGCGACCCTCGCCGTTGTTGAGCCCCGGTTAGTCGAAGTTCCAGTCGCGATGATAGGCAGGCGCCGGTCAAGGAGGCAATGCCTTGGGCCAGCGCGGCGTTACCTCGATCGCTAGCGGGACCTTCCTGGATAAGTTGATCTTGCTGAGGTCGGCGGCGGCGACCGGGGTGGTCTGAGCTGGGGATATACGGCGTGTCGAGTTGATTTTCGACCCCTGAACGCCTATGACCTAAACATGGCAAGTGTGTATCCGAAGAAGATCAACGGGAAGACGTACTACTACCTGCGTGAGATGGGCTGGGTCGACGGGAAACCCAAGATGGTCTCCGAGCGGTACCTGGGCTCGGCCGCCGATATCGAGGCCGCGCTGGACCGCGCCGAGGCGGGCACCCTGCCGGATCGCACCCGGCATCTGCGGTTCGGGGACGTCGCCGCGGTCTGGTCGATGCTCACCGAGTTGGACGTCGCCGCGATCATCGATGAGGTGGTCGGTCCGCGGCGCGCCGATGCCGGCGCGTCGACCGGGACATATCTGGCGTTGGCCGCGCTGGGCCGGTTGGTGGAGCCGGGTTCCAAGAGTGGTTTCGCCGACTTCTGGGCCGGCACCGCCGCCGACCGGTTCACCAAGATCAGCTCTAGGGTGTTGGATCACCGGAAGTTCTGGGATGCCATGCACGCGGTGACACCCGCGGCGCTGCAGGACATCTCTACCCGGCTCGCCGGCAAGATGATCGAGGTGTTCGGGCTGGACACCTCCAGTGTGGCGTTGGACATGACCAACTTCGCCACCTACATCGACACCACCAACGGCAAGGCGCCGCTCGCGCAGCGCGGCAAGGCGAAACAAAAACGCACCGACCTGCGGCTGATCGGCCTGGGCATGGTGGTGACCCGCACCGGCGGGATCCCGCTGGTCTGGCACGCCTACCCCGGCAACCGGCCCGACGTCACCCAATTCACCACCCTGATAGACCACCTCGTGCGGCAATACACCGCCGCCACCCACGACGACCGCACCGGCGGCGACCCGACGGCGATGACCGTCGTGTTCGACGCCGGGCAAAACAGCGCCGCGAACTTCGAGCATCTGGCCGCGGCCGGGCTGCACTACGTCGGATCCGTGCCGCCCAGCGACTGCCCGGACCTGCTGGCGCTGCCCGCATCCCGACGCACCCCCGTCGATGAAACCCGCTACCCCGGGGTGAGCGCGATCGACACCCACCGAACCGTCTACGGAGCCGACCGGCGGGTCGTGCTCACCCACTCCCAAAACCTGCACAACGATCAGTCCCGGTCCTTCACCGACACCACCCTGGCCAACGCCGGCCGACAGCTCGACCAGCTGGCCGCCACCCTTGCCCGCGGCCGAACCCGCCGCACCCGTGAGCAGATCAACCTCGAAATCGACAAGATCACCCACCACAGCTGGGTCCGCGAAGTCATCGAATGGAACCTTGCCGGAGACAAACCCGCCGACCACCGGCTCACCTGGACCGTCAACGCCGGGAAACGCAAAGCGTTGGAACAACGGCTGTTCGGCAAACGCATCCTGATCACCGACCACACCGACACCACCGGATGGCCCGCCGCCGACGTCGTCGCCGGCTACCGGTCCCAATCAGAAATCGAATTCGGCTTCCGGCAACTCAAAGACCCCCACCAAGTCGCGTTCTCACCAATGTTCCACTGGACCGACAACAACATCGCCGTCCACACCTTCACCTGCGTCCTGGCCCTGCAAATAGCCCACCTCATGCGACTGAAAGCCGAACGCGCCGGACACCACCTGTCCGTCGCCGCGATCCTTCACAACCTCGCCGCAATCCAGGAAACAGTGCTGATCTACCCCTCCACCGGCGGCCGACCCAAAGCCCGCCGCATCACCACCGACATGAACGCCGACCAGAAAACCCTCCACGACCTATTCAACCTGGACCGCTGGGCCGCCGCCCCACCACGACTTAGGTCATAGCCGAAACCCACCAACCACCACCCCTGAACAGCTGTAACACAACCAAGATCAAAATAGCCAGGAAACTCCCGCTAGACCCCAACGAACGCATCAATCGCGCCGCTGAGCCCGAATACGCTCACCGGCGGCAGCATCTCCGCGAGTTGCTCGCGGGCGAAATCGGCGATTCGTTCCGCGGAATGGCGGACCGCTTGCGCGCATCGACGGGAATGTAAACCTCGCCACGCCGCTCACGGAGGCCAGCCTGGTCGCGATCGTAGGCGGGTGAGATGCGGATGCCTGCAATTGCTACGTATCGATGCGTGCCGAGCATCAGATCCGGTTGGTCAGGATCTCGGTGTCGACGCCAGAGAGTTCCGCTGATCGAGCATGTCGCGTCACTCGGACTCGATGTCGAATTGGGCGCCTGAAACGCTGCTTTGCGAGTCCGACGCACGTCATGCGCATGCGGCGAGCGTCACGTGCGTCACACCCGGATCCGGGCAGGTAGGTCCTGACTTGATCGTTGCTCGCCTCCTGTTCCCACCGGTGGTGGTAATCGCCCGGTGGGCCGCCGACCTGCCACCGCAGCTGGCAGCCAACCTCGGGGCCGGCGATAGTGTCCCATCGGAATCAGCGTTCCGCCGCACCCTGCAGCGGCTCGACGCCGACCACCTCGACTGGGTTCTCGGGCAGTGGGCGGCCAGCCGGGGAGTCTCTCGACCTGTGACGAGTGCTGAGGAGTGAAGATCGCGCGCTGCGATCTCGATCGAAGCCTTCCTAGCTTGACTTTCCGATGATCTTGGCGCGGGTGGACTGTTTGCGCTGGTGAGAGGGTGTCGGACCGCGCTGTTCGGTGTATGACCTAACTGTCGG
>JALYVF010000217.1 GCA_030853385.1 Actinomycetota bacterium
GCCCTGCGCCATCGGCGCCGGGAATAGCCTGGACCGCGTAGTGGGCCACCCTGGTCAGCAGCTGGACCAGGCCCAGCCCGCTGGACAGGGTGGAGAGGGCAGCCAGGCTGTCGGCGAGACCGGCGTCCCCGGTGCTCCGTTCGGAACTGGCCGGGCCGATTCGGGGATCGCCGCCGCTGGGTGCCTCGATCCGGTCGGCTCCGCCGGGTCCATCGTCAATGGTCACCGGCTGCTGAGCTCCTTCACTCGGTATACGGATTGCCAGCGACGCTACTCGTCCGGCCAGCGTCTGGGCAGCACTGCTAACGTTGGTGTTGCTGATCCAACAGCCGGCCATGGGGTCGGTGCCGCCGCTTGACGGTCGCGGCACCGCGGAATACATCCGCCGCCCAGATTTCCCCGCCTGGCCCGTTGTGCGTTGGGTATCCGAGATGACGTCCGTCCTCGCCGTCAAGCCATCGACGCCCGCCCCGTCTCGACTCGTTCGCCCATTGACCGATTACGCCGAACTGCTCGTCGAGATTCAGGCGCTCGGGCTGATGAAGCGCCGCTACCGCTACTACGCGGTGAAGGTGTCGACGTTGCTGGCGGCGTTCACCGCGGTCTGGTTCGGCTTCTTCCTGATTGGGCACTCCTGGCTGCAGCTGCTGATCGCCGCGGGCTTTGCGCTGGTGCTGACGCACCTATCGTTTCTTTCGCACGACGCGGCGCACCGACAAATCTTCCAATCCGGTCCACGCAACGAGGTGTTCGCGTCGGTGCTGGCCGGCCTCGGCTGCGGGATGAGCTCGGTGTGGTGGTCGAAAAAACACACCAGACACCATGCGGCGCCGAACCAGATCGGCAAGGACCCGGACATCGAACCCACCGTCATCCGGTTCTATCCGGACGAGGTCACCAGCAGCAGACCGCCCGGGATCCGCAAGTTCCTCGCCGATCACCAGGGCTGGTGGTTCTTCCCGATTCTGCTGCTGGAGGGACTGAACCTGCACCTACAGAGTTTCCAGACCCTGCTGTCCCGCGGAACGGTGAAGCGCCGCTGGATAGAGCTGACGTTGATGACGGCCCGGCTGGCCGGCTACCTGACCGTGCTGCTGCTGTTCCTGCCGCTCGGGTTGGCGGCCGCCTTCCTCGGCGTGCAGATGGCTGTCCTGGGTGTGTACATGGGCTGCTCGTTCGCGCCCAATCACAAGGGCATGCCGGTGCTCCCCGAGTCGGCCAAGGTGGATTTCCTGCGCCGCCAGGTGTTGATGTCCCGCAACGTCACCGGGTCGCAGCTGGTCACTTTCGCCATGGGTGGGTTGAACTACCAGATCGAGCATCACCTGTTTCCGTCAATGCCGCGGCCGACGCTGCGCAGGGCGCAACCGACGATTCGGGCGTTCTGCGATGCCAAGGCGGTCCCATACACCGAAGCCACCCTTTTCCAGTCGTACGGCATCGTCTTGCGCTATCTGAACCGCGTCGGCCTTACCGCCCGCGACCCCTTTCAATGCCCGCTGGTGGCCAGCCACCGCCCCCACGGCTGACGGCGCTGAGAGGACCTCCCATGACCCAAACATCTTCCGGCGTCACGTCTTTCGCATCGGAAGGCGATCCGCGATCACTCACCCAGTATCGGCTGTCCGAGTTGTTGGCCCAGGTCACCGATGGTCAGCTGGAGGCGCTCGGTCGGCTCTACGACCTCACCGTGCCGTTGGTATTTCAGCTGTCTGCCACCATCCTCGAGCGCGATCTGGTGGCAGCAGAACTGGTGACCCAGCAGGTGTTCGCCGAGCTCTGGCAACAGGCGAAGAGCTACCACCCCAGCAGCCAGTCGCCGTTGACCTTCGTGATGTCGCTGGCCCGCCGGGTCGCCGAGGCCACGGTTGCGGACGCCACGGTTGCGGACGCTACTGCCGCGGCGGCCGACGACGTCGAAGCTGCTGGCTAGCTCGGACCAAGCGCAGCGCGCCGGCGCTGCGAACCACCTTCATGACATTCGTGGCAACGGCGGGGGCTGTCCCATGGCGATGACGATGGAGCCGTGGAACGACGCGGACCGCGGTGCCGCCCGACACTCCCTCGATGCCCTGCTGTGCCTGGCAGGGCGCGGCGACATGCGCGCTTTCGGCCTGTTGTACGACGTCACGGTATCCAGAATCTTCGGGCTGGCCAGGTCGATCCTGCGTAACCACAGTCTTGCCGAAGAAGTCACCCAGGATGTCTACTTCGAGATCTGGCGCAGGGCAGACAATTTCGACGTGACGCGAGGCCCCGCCATTACCTGGATGCTGACGCTGACGCATTCCAGGGCAGTCGACAGGGTGCGACGAACGCGGGTACTGCGCACCAACGACGACACCTTCGCCGCCCAGTCGTTCTACCCGGACATCGACCTGGTCACCGATCAGGCGACTCGCACCGAGAACGACGGGTTGGTGCACGCTGCTTTGGCCCAACTGACTGCGCTGCAAAGACAAGCGATCCACCTGACGTACTTCCTCGGCCACACCAATGCCGAAGCCAGCCAGCTGCTCGGGGTGCCGATCCCCACCTTCAAAGACCGGATCCGGGGCGCCCTGACCGCGCTGCGCAGTCTGCACTCGGTGACCGAAGAGGCCGGAACCTGAAGAGCTGCACCTAGTTCGGGAGGGTGCCGGCGGTGATGGCCGATAGTACCGGGTCAGCACCGGCGCCGACAGGGACCAGCTCGAACAGTCGCTCCAGGGCAGCTTCCACCTCCGCCTTCCAACCCAACTCGCCGGACAACTCGAAGCGCAGTCGCGGATATCTGCGGTGCGGTTTCACTTCGATGAAGCCGGCGGCGCGGGCGAAGTCGGCCGGCAGCGTGCAGTGCCTGCGCGACGGAGCCGTGGCCCGACCACTGGCCGAGCCGCCTGCCGGGTGTCCCTCACGGCCGAACACCTCGATGGCCCGCACCCCGCGCCTGGTCAGCGCCTGCACCACTCCGGTCAACAGGTAGCTGCCCAACCCGCGACCGGCGAACCTGGCATCGATTCTGGCCGCGGTCAGCAGCACAGCATCCGGCGACACCGGCCCCGACGGAAACACTGCCGCCCCTGGCACCGTGGTCGGTGGCGCGAACAGGGCATAGCCGGCCGGTTCGTCGTCCACCGTCACGATCAGTCCTGCGCTGCCCCAGGTCAGCATCACCCCGGACAGCCAGACCTCCTTCTCGAAGGCGGTATGGCCCTCCCGGTCGGCGATCTCGGCGGCGGCCGGATCCAGCTCCCAGAACACGCACGACCGGCACGGCTCGGGGATCGAGCCGATCGTCGACATGGACAGCGGGACGAGCGCAAGCGTCATCCCTGCTCTCCTGTCTGAGTGTCCATCAGCGTTGCTAGGTAACGGGTTGCACGCTCAGCTCGGCAAATGCTCAACGCCGCTCCTGCAGATTCGCGGCGATCAACTCTGCGATTGCGGGAACACTCCCTTGTTCCCCGCAGGCAACCGCGATGATCGAGTCGTAAGGCTGATCATTGGAGAGCGTCAGGCGCCAGCCGTTGACGCCGAGAAATGCAATGGTGGCTGCCAGCGACAGCCGCTTGTTGCCATCTATCAGTGCATCGTTCATCGCCACCGAATGCAGCAGCGCCGCGGCCTTTTCCGCAATTGTTGGATAGGCGTCCTCGCCAAATGCGCTGGCTTGAGGGCGCCCAGCAGCGGCGGCCAACAAGCCGTGATCGCGGATCAGGTGTGAACCGATCACACGGTCGGCAATCAGCGCGAGGTCGTCGCCGCTGAGGTAGATCATTGCCCGAGGCGATCCAATGCCTCGGCAAAGGGCGGAATCTCTTCGGCCAGCACCTGCTCCAGCAGATCCGCCCGGCTGCGGCGCTCGATGTATGCGAACGGCCGCCCTGGCAATGTCTTGCATCGAGCGTGCCTCGATCGACGCGCGCCGTCGCAACGGCATCGGACTCCGCGTCATCCAGCCGATGGGTCATCGCCATGTCGCAGGTCAACCCCTCGGACAGAGTGGCCGCGTGAGGAGGAGCGCCGTGACACCTGTGGGCCTTCGCGGAGTGTGTCGTTCTGGGCTCGCAGATCGTCGTTGCGGTCCTGAAGGTCCAGCACCGCTCCCACGCCGGCCAGGTTCAGGCCGTCACCGAGCAGTCCCGCCACCCGTTCAAGTCGGCGGATGTCGTCACTGCTGTAGCGGCGGGTGCCGCCTGCGGTCCTCGCCGGAACCAGGATTCCCCGCGCCTCGTAAAGCCGCAGGGTCTGCGGGTTGAGACCAGTGAGCTGCGCTGCAGTGGCGATGCCGTACACGCCCAGTGTCGGGTCGAGTTCCGCCAATCCGTCCTCCCAAAATCACGGGCGCATCTATTGCGTTGATCGGTCTCGGATGGTACAACGAATATGTATCAACTGCCACAGATTGGCTGTGGCAGTGAGCATCAGTCGAGAGAGAAGGAGACAGTCATGCTGGTGCGTACCGACCCGTTCCGTGAGCTGGATCGCCTCACCCAGCAAATGTTCGGCTCCCGCGGCACCACCGCTCGCCCGTCGGTAATGCCGATGGATGCGTGGCGCGATGGGGAGACCTTCGTGGTCGAGTTCGACCTTCCCGGGCTGAGCCTGGACGCGATCGAGCTGGACGTCGAACGCAATGTAGTCACCGTCAAAGCGCAACGCCCGGACCTCGGCGACCGAATCGAACCCATCGCCGCGGAACGACCGCGAGGGGTATTCAGTCGGCAGCTGGTCCTGGGTGACAACCTGGACACCGACCGCATCGACGCCGCCTACGACGCCGGAGTCCTCACCCTGCGGATCCCGGTCGCCGAGAAAGCGAAACCACGCAAGATCGTCATCAACGGCGAACAAGCCGAGCCGCAGCGCCAGGCCCTCGACGCCTGACCAGGACCGCCGGTGAGCAAACATGCACGCAACATCGTCTTGCGCAGAGCGGACACCAGAGTGGACCGACTCACAAGAACTCGTCGACGCTGAATTCGCGCTCATCGTCGCCGCGTTCTACCCGCCGACGCCACCCCGTCGGACAGCCGGGATCCCCCCTGGATACCGCTTCCGTCCGGCAGGAGGGCACCTCGAGACGGGACGCCGACCACACCCCGGACGCCCACCCGGCGCACGAAGATCCCGATCTTCGCAACGATCCCCGCCGCCGATCACCCCACAACGCCACCCCACCGACCCCGGGAGGCAATGCGACTACTCATCCCCACCAACGACCGCCGACAGCCACTGACCTCCGGAGGTGACAGCTAGATCAGACAAAACGTTGCCAACTACATTCGGTGGCCCGGACCCCCTCCCGGTCCGGGCCACCGGCCGTCGCTGTGTCACAAACATGAATCACCAACGATCGTTTGCGATACATCCTGAGTGGGTAAGCGCGTCTTCGCAGGTCCCGGTTGTAAAGCAACCCGTGTAGACGTCCATGTCACGCTGTCGGATGTTTGCGGCTCATTCACGGGTATGCGGTTCGGCTACGGCGGTCCCAACCCATGACCAGCACCCAGAAGCACAATACGACGGCGGCCTCACCGCAGCCGGTTGCGAGCAAATCTTCGTCGACCACGCATCGGCAAACTCGCCGCAGACCCGAGCTCGAGAGGCGCTGCCGGCCGCCGGCCGGGCTGGCGATCAGCTCGTCATCACCAGACTCGACCGGCTCGGCCGCTCCCTGGAACACCTCATCGATCTGTCCGGCGAGCACCAGACAATCGGCGTTGACCTGGTCGTGCTCGATCAGGGCATCGACACCTCGACAGCGGTCGACCGGATGTTCTTCCAGATCCTCGGGCGATCGCCGAGTCGAACTGGACACTCTGCGGAACGAACCAGGCAGTGTTGATGGCCGATCGGCTACTGGGCGGCCGCCAATACGGCCCGGTGGTCGGCCTCGACGCTAACGCGCACGGCTGGGAACGTTTGTGTGACGACTACAGGGATCCTTGGCGATCGCTGGACGGTGGATTCGGCGACGTGACAGCCGGCGCGGTGTGAAGCTCCGACCTCAGCCCTTGGTGCTGCCCAGCGTGAGCCCGGCGATGAACTGCCGTTGCAGGGCGACGTAGACGATGAGGGTCGGCACTGCGATGATCAGCGCCCCGGCCGCCAACAGGTTGTTGTTCTGCGAGAACTCGCCCGCCAGGTTCTTGATCGCCGAGGTGATCGGCAACTTGCTGCCGGTGGACATCAAGGTCAGCGCCCAGAAGAAGTCGTTGTAGATCCACGTCGTCAACAGCGTCGCCAGCGCGGCCAGCGCCGGGCGGCACAACGGAATGGTGATCCGCCAGTACTGGGTCCAGATCGAGGCTCCGTCGACCAGTGCTGCCTCGGTGATCTCCTCGGGGATGGTGCGCATGAAGTTGCTCAGCACGAAGACGCAGAAACCGGTCTGGAAGGCCACGTTGATCACCACCAGGCCGAACGTCGAGTCGTAAAGCTCGCCGCTGTCGCTGATGAAGTTCGGCACGTGGACGTTGATGAAGATCTTGAACAGCGGGGATAGCAACACCTGCTGTGGCAACAGGTTTCCCGCCGTGAACAGCAACAGCATGATCAGGTTGAGCCGGTTGGAGAAGCGGGAGACGACGAAGGCAACGCAGGAGGCGAAGAACAACGTGATGATGACCGCTGGGACGGTGATCTTGACCGAGTTCCAGAAGAAGTGCGCCAGCTGGCCCTGGGTCCAGGCGTTGCTGTAGTTCTGCAGGGTCAACGAGTGGGCAAGGGAGAAGTAGCCGTATTTGTTGGTGTCGGACTCTGGCCGCAGGGACGTGTACAGCGTCCACACCAACGGGATCATCCACAGGATGGCCAGCACGATAATCACCAGGTGGGAGGCGATCCCGGCCCGCTCGCGGCGACGCTTCGGCGGGATCGGCGCGTCTACCGCCAGGGGGCCGGACTCTGGTGCGTCGGGGGGTACGGCGATGACGGTCATCAGCGGTTGTCCTTCCGGAACTGCCGTACCAGGAAGTAGATGATCGGCACCAGTGAGATCACCAGCAGCACCACGCCGAGCGCCGAGCCGTAGCCGATGCGATTGGCCGGGCCCGTGATGTCCTGGGTGATCATCGCCGACAGCAGTTGCAGCCCGTTGGTGCCGCCGTTGGTCACGTAGACCAGATCGAATGCCCGCAGCGACTCGATCACAGTGATCACCACGATCACGTTGTTGATCGGGCGCATGGTCGGGAAGGTGACGCGCCAGAACATCTGCCAGGCGTTGGCACCGTCCAGCGCCGCCGCCTCGCGCAGCGCCGGATCGAATGCCTTGAGGCCGGCCAGATAGAGAACCATCACGTAACCGGCCTGCCGCCAGGTCGCCTCGACCAGCACCGCCCACAGGTTCAGCTTCGGATCGCCGAGCCAGTTGATCGCGTCATTTGGTGTTGTCTTGCCCAACATGCCGTTGATCAGCCCGAACTGCGGCGAGTACACCACCTGCCAGATGATGCCGATCAGTGCCAGCGACAGCATTACCGGCAGGAAGAACATGCTCTGGTACACCCGGCTGCCGCGGATGCCGCGGTCCAGCAGCACCGCGAGGAGCACGCCAAGCGGGGTGGCGAGGATGGTGAACTCGACCAGCCAGATCACGTTGTGCTGCAGGGCCGGCCAGAAGTCAGGGTCAATAGACCGCATAAAGGTGTAGTTGTCGGCGCCCACGAAGTGGATGGGAGCGGCGCCCTTCGCGTCGGTGAAGGACAGGAACACCGTCGAGACAGCAGGGCCCCAGATGAACCCGATCTCGATCAGCAGCGGCACCCCAACCATCAACGTCAGGATCAGCCGGTCGCGGCCGGTCAGTCGGCGCGCTCGGCGTTGGTGCCGCCGCGGTTTCGTCGGCGCCTTCGTCGGTGTCTGGGTGAGTGGTTCCGCCGTCATCCTGGACGTCCCGTCCTGGCCGTCCCTGCTCAGGTGAAGATCGCCTTGGCCTGCGCCTCGAGCTGGGTACAGATCGAAGCGCCCGAGCTGGGGTTGTTGAGGAAGTCGTTCATCGCGTTCTGCGCGATCGGATAGGCGAAGTCGGGGCGGGTGTCACGGTCCAGGAACTGGGCAATGTTCTTGGTGTCCTGAATAATCTTCACCGAGGCCGTCTGCAGCGGTGTATAGGTGCTCACGGCATAGTCGGTGGCGGTACCGATGTCGCTCGGGTTGGACTTGAGGAAGGCCTCTTCCGCCTTGGCCGTGCCCAGGAACTCCATGAACGCCGCCGCCGCCGGCCGGTTCTTGACCTTCTTGCTCATCAGGAACCCGTCGATCGGGGCGTCAATCGCGCTGTTGGTCGGGTACTGGGAGGTGATCTGCGGGAACGCGAAGAAGTCCAGGTCGGCCAGGTTCGCCTTGGCCACCTGCGGCCCCACCTGATCGGTGCCCTGGAAGATCATCGGCGAGGTCTTGTTCGCGTCGAAGATCTGGACGGCTTCCTGCCAGGTCCTGCCGGTCGCCCCAGGGGTGTAGTAGGGCGCCAGTTCGGCCCACTGGTTGAACACGGCGATGACCTTCGGATCGCTCCACGACTGCTTGTGCGCCATCAGGTCTACGTGGAACTGGTAGCCGTTCATTCGCATGTTGATGATGTCGAAGGTGCCCATCGCCGGCCAGCCGTCCTTCTGCCCGATGGCGATCGGGTTGGCGAATCCATCCTTTTGCATCTGCTTGCACAGGGCGATCAGCGCGTCCCAGGTTCCCGGCACCTGGTAGCTGTGCTTGGCGAACACGCTCTTCTTATAGAACATCACCCACGGGTAGTTGACCCAGGGCACCAGGTAGTACTTGCCGTCCGCGCCCTTCGACGCCGCTTTGACTGCCGGGGTGAATTTGGCGTCGATCTTGCCCCAGACATCGTCGATCGGCTCCAGCAAGCCCTGCTGGGCGAAGAACTGCGCTCGGTTGCCGGAGAACCAGCAGAACACATCGTTGGGTGTGCCCTGCAGATAGTTCTGGATGTTGTTCTGGAAGCTGTTGTGATCCGTGGTGTTCACCGTGACGTCCGACCCGAACTGATAGGCCTTGATCACGTCGGCGAAGGCGGTCTTCACCGCGGCATCCGAATAGTTCGAGCCGATCGACGTGGCACCGAGCGAGGTACCACCACCCGCCGAGCTGCTGCCGGAGGCCGCCGCACTGCCGGCCGAGCTGCTAGCGGACATCGCCGCACTGCCGGCCGCACTGCTGCCGGCCGCCGAGCTACTGCCGGACGCCGCCGCACTGCCGGCCGAGCTGCTACCGGAGGCCGCCGCACTGGTGCCGCCGCCGGAATTGCCAGATCCACAGGCGGCCAGCAGGGAAGATAGCGCAAGCGTGCCCGCCGACCCCATCAGCAAACTGCGGCGGCTGATCGCCGACGACGAGAACGGGCTGGGTGTTTGAGGTGACATCGGTGTCTCCCGAGTTTCTAATGTGACTATTTCCAACAGTTTTCAACGAGAACTACCAGGCGTCCCCAGAGAACACTCCAGAACTCGACGCATGTCAACCCCTAGTTCATGTGTGGCTACTGAGCATTGTTGGCGCCGGCCCCGCCGAACGTCAACGAGGCTATTCGACCACCACCAGTGAACCGACCGTACGCCCAAGAAGCCGTCGGGCATCCGTTGGCAGGTTGGCGTCGGAAACGAGGCTGGCCGCCAGCTCCAACGGACCGGTATCGGCAAACCCACCAACCTCCACTTGCTGGACTCGGCCAGCACCATCACCTCCCGCGCACTCTGGACGAACTCGCGGTTGGTCGACGCCTCGCCAGGCTGGGGATGGTAAAGCCGTGCCTGCCGTCCCTGCCGTCCCTGCCTGTCGACAGGGCGATGGGGGTGCCGGGACGGATCATGGTCGCCGCCCGCGCGGCGATGGCTTGTTCCAGGTGGCGGCATTCCGTCATGGCGGAGACAACTCAGCAGTCGGAGAACATCGACGATCCGGGGCGCACCGCCGGCCGACGGCCGGCAAGAATCCGAGACCAGCGTGGTGGAGCGAGCGCCGGTCCTCCAGCGAACGAATTCTGAATAGTTCCCAACAGAATCGAACACAACGTCACAGCAGCTAACAGTCCGGTGCCGGACGGCGACGCGCCGGCACTCTGGCCGACACGGGCCTGCTGCGGGATCGGGGACCGTAGAATCGGACTTTCCGCGCCGACGATCGCGGATGCCCACCCGACGCCGCCCGTGTTGCTGGAGAAGGGATCACCCGCGATGTCCGGAAATTCCCTGGATCCGCACATGGCGCGATACGCGGCCCGTACCGACGGCATGCGGGCGTCGGCAATCAGGGCACTGTTCGCGGTGGCCAACCGGCCGGAGGTGGTGTCGCTGGCCGGCGGAATGCCGTTCCTGCAGTCGCTGCCACTGGAGCAGCTGGCCGTCGAGGCCGCCGAGCTAATCGCGGCGGACGGCCGGGTGGCGCTGCAGTACGGATCCGGGCAGGGCATTCCCGAACTGCGTGACCAGATCTGCCAGGTGATGGCCCTTGAGGGCATCTCCGCGCACCCGGACGACGTGGTGGTGACGGTCGGCTCGCAAATGGCGCTCGACCTGGTGACCCGGATCTTCTGCGATCCCGGCGACGTGATCCTGGCCGAGGCGCCGTCCTACGTCGGTGCGCTCGGCACGTTCTCGGCCTACCAGGCGCAGGTGGTGCACGTCGACACCGATGACGACGGGCTGGTGCCGGCCGCCTTGGCGGCAGCGATCAGCTCGGTGCGGGCGTCCGGTCGGCGCATCAAGCTGCTGTACACAATCCCGAACTTCCACAATCCGGCCGGCGTGACGCTCTCCATGCAGCGACGACCGGAGATCGCCGGCATCTGTGCGGACGCCGGCATCACCGTGCTGGAGGACAACCCTTATGGGCTCTTGGGTTTCTCCGATACCGTCTATCCGGCGATCAGGTCGATGGATGCCGAGAACGTCGTCTACCTCGGCTCCTTCTCCAAGACGTTCGCGCCCGGTCTACGCATCGGCTGGGCCCTTGCGCCGCACGCCGTTCGAGAGAAGTTGGTGTTGGCCAACGAGTCCGCGACGTTGAACCCGCCGGTCTTCAACCAAATGATGATCTCCCGATATCTGGCGACCTTCGACTGGCAGCGGCAGATCAAGACCTATCGGCAGCTGTACGCCGAGCGCCGCGATGCCATGTTGGCAGCACTCGAGACGCACATGCCGGACGGCACCGCCTGGACGCATCCCGGTGGTGGGTTCTATGTCTGGGTAACGCTGCCGGAAGGCTTCGACACCGCCGCGATGCTGCCCCGTGCCGTCACCGCCAGGGTGGCCTATGTTCCCGGAACCGCCTTCTACGCGGACGGTTTCGGTAGCCGGCAGATGCGGCTGTCGTTCTGCTTTCCGACTCCGGAACGCATCGTCGAGGGGGTTCGGCGACTGGCCGGCGTGCTGGAGAGTGAGCAGGAAACCATGCGTACTTTTGGCACCGGGTTCGCCCGCCGCGAGCTGAAGCAGGGCGGCACCTCAGGGCCGCCGTCGCCGTCGCCGAACACCGCCTGAGATGCTCATCCGGCCGATCATCACTGTTGTCCAAGGAGTTCTGCACAGATGACATCCACTCCACAGGCGGCCGGCGCAGCACATCACGTCGTGGTGCTGGCCGGCGGTCTGACCCACGAGCGCGATGTCTCGCTGCGCTCGGGCTCCCGGCTGGCCGAGGCGCTGCGCTCCCGCGGCAACGATGTGACGGTCCGGGACGCCGACGCGGAGCTGCTGCCGTGGCTGGCTTCCCATAGTCCGGACGCGGCGGTGATCGCGTTGCACGGCGGTCGCGGCGAGAACGGTGCGGTGCAGGGCGTGCTGGAGATGGCCGGCATCCCATTTCCTGGGACCGCCTCGCATGATTGCCGTTTCGCCTGGGACAAGGCAACGGCGAAGACGTTGATGCGGCGGGCCAGCTTCGCCACCCCCGACTGGTTCACCTTGTCGCACAGCACTTTCCGTGATCTGGGCGCCGCGTCACTGATGGAGCTATTGGTGTCCTCGCTGGGGATGCCGATCATGCTCAAGCCCTACCAGGGCGGGTCTGCGCTGGGCGCGACAGCGGTCAGGGAGGTCGCAGACCTGCCGCCGGCGCTGGTCTCCTCGTTCGCCTACGGCGACGTGCTGTTGGTCGAACGTTTCGTTGTCGGCACCGAAATCGCGGTGACGGTGATCGACGACAGCGCGGATGGCGGCGGCGCACCGCGAGCGTTGCCGGCGGTCGAAGTCTCTTTCCCCGGTGACGTTTTCGATTACGAGGCCCGCTATACCGCGGGGCTCACCACCTACTACACACCGGCCAGGCTGTCGGCAGCTTCGGCCAAGGCCGCCGCCGAGTTGGCCGTCGCTGCGCACCAAACCCTTGGCCTGCGCGATGTTTCGCGCACCGACGCGATCGTCGCCGCCGATGGCTCCGTGCAGTTCCTGGAGGTGAACGTGTCGCCAGGACTCACCGAGACCTCGATGCTGCCGATGGCCGTGGAAGCGGCCGGGGAAAACATCGGAGCGCTCTACTCCCGCTTGGTGAACCGCGCCATCGCTCGCCGCACTCCCTGACCGGCAGCTGCAGCACCCGCTCGGGGTCTTGGGTAGCAGGGTCGCGCCGCCGGCAGCACGGCGATCAGCTGGCCCATCGGGCCCAACGCCGACTTCCACCCCGACCACTCATTCAGGTCTCTGCATCAGCTCTTGGCCGGGCACCAGCAGCCAGCAGCGGACAGACCCACCCGGGCCCCTGAATCGGTATCCGCCGGAGCAGCGAGTTGATGCCGGCGACAAACCCTGCCAAGGACCGTGCCAGCCGCCGGAAACCGTGCCAAGAACGCGGGAGTAACGGTGTCTCACGACGGCCAAAATATTGCAGCAAGGAACACTGCAATGAAGGCGCCCTCGGCGTGGCGGCCCGCGCGACGACGGTCCACCTCGCAGCCCCGTTGATCATGTCCCGCATGACGTACCCCAGGGACAATCGTCACCGGGCGGGTCTGCTGGGACACTCTTGTGGGCCCATCCACGCTGACCTGCGACATTCCCGCAAGACGTTCGGTGAGTGGCACGTTCGTGGCCTCGGGTTATGCGCCTTTCCTTTGCTCGCGCGGGGGGCGCCCCCGGCGCGGCATCTCACCGACGTTGGACGGTAGCCGCCCGGCGTGGCGTAGCGATTCGCGGAGGAGAAGCTCGATCTGTGCCGTCGTGCTGCGTACCTCGTCGCCGGCCCATCGGGCGAGCGCGTCGTAGACCTTGGGATCCAACCGGATGAGGACGTTCTTGCGTTCTGCCATGGTGGTATCGACTTCTCGCCTTCAGAGGTAGAGCGATCCGGCGTTGACCATGGGTTGGGTCGGGTGGTCGCTGCAGAGCACGACCATCAGGTTGCTGACCATGGTCGCTTTCCGTTCCTCGTCGAGGTCGACGACGTGGCGGTCGTCGAGTCGCTCAAGGGCGAGCTCGACCATGCCGACCGCTCCTTCGACGATGTGTTGGCGGGCGGCGACGATGGCGGCGGCCTGTTGGCGGCGGAGCATGGCCTGGGCGATCTCCGGTGCGTAGGCGATCCGTACGATCTGGCATTCCAGGATCGCGATCCCGGCCGGTTCGACCCGGGCCGCGACGTCGGCCAGCAGCTCGCGGCTGATCAGTGTTCCGCTGGTGCTCAGCGAGTTGCCATTTTCGCCGGCGGGTTCGTACGGATGCTGCGCCGCGACCTGGCGGAGCGCTCGCTCACATTGGCTGCGTAGGTAGCGCTCGTAATCCTCGACGACGAACAGGGCCTTGGCGGTGTCGCTCACCCGCCAGCTCACGGCCATCGCGACCTCGATCGGCACACCGTCGGTGTCGTTCACCTTCAACACGGCCGTCTCATGGGTGCCTATCTTGGTTGACACCCGCAGGCACTTGGCCCACGGATAGACCCACCACTGGCCGGCCTGGCGGACAGTGCCGGCATAACGCCCGAAGAGCTGCACGACGGCCGCCTGACCGGGCGCCAGCCGGTGGAGGCCGCGTAGCCCCGCCCAGGCTGCGGCGGCCAGGACGACCGCTGCGATCCACAACTCCGAGCGGGCGCCGTCGTGGCCATCGTGAACAGCGGCCCGGATGGCCAGTACGAGCAGGACGACAGCTCCGATGGCCGCGATCCCGGCGAGACGCATCACCAGCCCGCCCCCGGCGGCGTGCAGCGGTGTCTCGCGTAGCTGTTCGTGCGTCGCTGGTCGCTCATCGCCGGGTGTCACATACATCTCCTCCTGTTGACCGTGGCACGGTATAGTGATATCACTTTGGACATAGTGATACCACTTTAACGGGTGGATTCATCCGTCTACGAGGAGATGGACCGGTGCGGGTTGCAGTGAGCAAAACCCATGAGGCAGCAGGGCCGCGGCGACCCGCGGCGCCTGACACGCCGGCGCTGGTCGTCGAGCGCCTGAGCAAGCGTTTCGGCGAGCGGGTGGCGTTCGAAGACGTCTCGTTCGAAGTCGGCCGCGGCGAAGTGCTCGGCTTTCTCGGCCCGAACGGGGCGGGTAAGACCACGACGGTGCGGACGCTGGGCACCCTGCTCGCACCGACGTCGGGGTCGGCGATGGTCGCCGGGCTTGCGTTGAGTCCGAAGAATGGTTCTGCGATCCGCTCGCGCATCTCGATCATGCCCGAATCCCCGGGCCTGTATCTGCGTCTGACGGTGATGGAGAACCTGCGGTGCTTCGCCGGGCTCTACCAGCTCGACGACGTCCGCGGCCGCATCGGCCGGGCGCTGAAAGCGGTCAGCCTTGAAGACCGCGTCGGTGACGTGTGCGGGTCGCTGTCAAAGGGGCTGCGTCAGCGCGTCGCGCTGGCCCGAGCGCTGCTCAACGAGCCGACAGTGCTGTTCCTTGACGAGCCGACCTCGGGTCTGGATCCCGAGGCGACACGCGAGGTGCACGAGCTGATCGCGTCGCTGCGGGAGCGGGGGGTGACGATCCTGCTGACCACGCACCGGCTGGCCGAGGCCGAACGGCTCTGCGATCGGGTGGCGATCCTGAACACCACGTTGCGGTTGATCGGCCGTCCCGACGAGCTGCGAAAGCAACTGTTCAGACGCTCGATGGACGTGCGGTTGCGTGCGCCGATCGACGACCCGCAGGCGGTGTTCGGCGCTGTGCCCGAGGTCCAAGGGTGGCAGCGGACGCCATCGGGGTACAGCCTGACCGTCTCGGACCCGGACCTGGCCGCCCCGGCCCTCGGACGGGCGCTCGTCGGAGCCGATGCCGACATCCTGTCGATCGCCGAGTCCCGCCATTCGCTGGAGGACATCTACCTGAAGCTGATCGATGAGGATGTGGAGGTCAAGGGCCGATGAGCTTGAGCTGGACTCGGGTCGGCGCGATCCTTGGCAAGGAGGTGCGGGACTATCGCCGCAACCGCTTCGTGATTGGCACGATGGCGATGGTGCCGATTATCTTCATCATCGCGCCGATGATCCAGCTGTTCGCAGCGAATGCGACGGCGGGCACCGCCCACCTCAGCACCCGTATCGGACTCTCCCTGATCTACCTGCTGGTGATTCCAGTGACCGTGCCGGCTGTCCTGGCCGCCTACTCGGTGGTCGGCGAGCGCGAGCAGGGCACCCTCGAGGCCGTCCTGATCACCCCGATCCGCCGCGAGGAGTTCCTCATCGGCAAGGCGCTGGCCGCGTTCGTTCCCACACTGGTGATCTCGTACGCGATCTTCGGGATTTTTCTCGCCGCCGCGGCACTGTTCGCCCACCCCGTGATCGCCTCGGCGATCTACGCAGGAACGCACCTGCTGGTCCAGCTGCTGTTCACGCCCCTGCTCGCTGGCTGGGCGATCTGGGTCGGGATCGCGGTCTCCGCCCGCTCCACGGATGTGCGGGTCGCCCAGCAGCTCAGCGTGCTCGGCAGCGTGCCGCCGCTGGCCGTTTTGGCGCTGATGTCGTTGAACGTGATCACCGTGTCGACCGGTGTCGTGATCGGCCTCGCTGCAGCGCTGCTGGCCGTGGACCTGCTCGCCTGGCGCGTCGTGGCAGCCATGTTCGACCGCGAACGGCTGGTGACCGGCAGACGCGGATGACCGTCGCCGGCACGTGGCGCCCATTCCGAGCATTTCAGAGAAACACCTTTCAGAACCAAGAGGAGAGCACCAATGTCCGCAACGCTGAAGCTGACGCACAAAGCAACCGGAGCCGAAGTCCGTCGAGGCCCCTACGATGTCGTCGTTGACGGTCAGCGTGTCGGGTCGCTCGAAATGAACGACACCATCCAGATGCCGGTCGAGCCTGGACGTCACACCCTGCAGATCCGCGATGGCCGAAACTCGAGCCGAACCAAGACCTTCGACGCCGCGCAGGGCGAGACCATCGCCTTCCGATGCACCGGAAAAAGGTTTCTGCCGCTCTTTCTCGCATCCTTCGTCGTGCCCAGCCTGGCACTGGTACTCAAACGCGAGTAAAAAACAGAACCCCGCCGAGGCCTGCCGCCGAACAGAGCCGTCTCGCCTCACGACACCTCAAACTGCTCACCGAGCACCCGACCAGGCAACCCGTCTCCGACCGATTCAACTCTCCCGCGGCCAAGGAATGAGCATTGCCCCCGCACAAAGACTTCTACGCCGAGACCCGATCGACAAACCGGGATGGTCGGTGTATCACGCGGAGCGTCAGATGTATTGCACGGCCTGTTCCGGTTGCGGATCCTCTATCGAGAAGGGAGCTAGCGGAGTTAGAGGCCGCCAGCGACGCGGATACTGGCGACAGTGACACAGGAGGACTGGAACCCGAGCAGGGAGGTTGCCGTGAAGGTTGAACGCGTGGTGCCGATTCTCAACGTGACAGATGTGGAGGCGAGCGTTGCGTGGTTCACGAAGCTCGGGTGGTCCAAAGGGTTCGAGTGGGACGCCGACGACCCCACGGCCGGACCTGTCTTTGGTGGGGTGAGCTGCGACGGCTATGACATCTTCCTGTGCCGCGCCGGGCAGGGCGGCCGGGGCCGCGGCGCGAACATCCAGACCGGCCCAGGAGCCGACCAGGGAGCAGACAAGGGTGCCTGGGTGGCGATCTGGGTCGATGACGTCGATGAGGTACATCAACGGTGCCTCGCCGAAAAACTGGAGGTCACGCATCCACCCACCGATGAGGCCTGGGGCGTCCGGGAGATGCATGTCCGTCATCCCGACGGACACGTGTTCCGCATCAGCCACGAGGTCGGCGGCGGGTAACTGCATCACTGCCCCCTTTGACGCGACGAGTCGATCGGCGCCAGCGCAGCGCTGGTTGCTGCCCCGTTCGCCAAACGTCCGCAGCACGACCCATGCATCGACTGCTGGTCTCTCGGAGGAGATCGACTAATGACACAGGATCACCTCGGTCCAGGAGTCGGAATCGTCGCCGCAAGCCGTTCGGCTTGTGGGGCGGTCTTCAACCGGGCAGGAACGATTTTCGGAGAGACCAGATCGCCGACTATGCGTGCGCCCGCCACGATGCCGTGCGTCTCACCAAGTGGTGCTATGCGCGGACCGGGGCGCCATCGAGTGCGCGGATATCTGGACCGTGATGCAGATTGGGCGTGCCCACAGACACTCGCTGGGAAGTTGTCGGGCCATGAACTTATGGTGTCGGCATGACCGTTCCAAGACCGAACGCGGGCCCCGGCCCCCTGAGCGACCATGTCAGGAAAGGCAGGGTCTTCCAGCCTCCGCTGGCGGCGACCGGCGTGCTTGATGTGGGCGACTGGTTCCGAGACGACCTGCCGGACCTAATCTGGCCGGCACTAGTCCTCGCTGAACGCGGCACGACGGACGCGGTCCGATTCGTGCGCTGGCAACAAGACGTCCTAAGCGACCTTGCAGACAGCGTCGAACCGCAGTTGGTCGCTGACTGCCTGGATGGACGGCTGACCAGCCTCGACCGCCTCGCGGCAACGGACGTTAGGGCGGAGTCGATCGTGAGGACTCGAGCGAATCAGCGAGGACTCTTGACCGAACCGGTCGTGCGTGCGCTGGCCTCCTACCCGCTTCGCCCCGCCGGGTGGTTGGTGATGGGTCTTGACCTTCAACCGCCAGACCAAGCCAGCATCGATCTGCTCGCCCGCGCGCTTCGCGAGGCAATTGCAGACGGGCACCGCGAGGCAGTGATCAAATGCCTTCGCATCTGGAGCGAGGTGCAGGCTGGCACGTTCAGCAGCAGCGCGGCGACGATCGAGCTGCTTCGGCAGTATCCCAGCGACCCGTCAAGGCGCCCGCAGGCTGACTCCGCCATCCGCGCAATGTGGGGTGCCCACCGAGCAATGCTCGTGCTCAAGGACGCGAATCGCTTCCTCGAGGCGATCAAGTGGGCACGAGTGTTCTGGGGGGCCAATTCGATGACAACGCGATGCGTGCGACAACGTGACAGTGCCGTTCACGACGGCAACAACGACACGAATGCAGACGTATCGGCGAATGGCGAGACGTCTGCTCCGAGCGAGGTGCCAACGGACGGTGCTCATCTCCGTCAACTGGCCATGGACCTGCTTAGCAGCTACGTCGAAGCTCTCGAACGCGCGCCCGCACGCTTGCACGACCAACGAACGCCAGGAAGTCCACGCAGGGCTTGTGGCTCGAGCGGGACGCGATCTCATCACCGCGTTAGGCGCGCCGGACCTCTGGTGCATGGAGCATGGATCGCACATCATCCGCGTGCTCGTCGAGGTGCGCATCTACCTCCAATGGATGGCAACACAAGACGCAACGATCTATCGGTCCTTCCAGGAGTACGGCGCAGGTAAAGCGAAGCTGTACGCCCGCATCATGGATGAACTGCCCGCAGAGGCTCGCCGACCCGACTTCGAGGAAGCCGTCAAGGAAGTCGAGGGGCTCAGTCATAACGACGGCCCACTCGACCATCGGACGGTCGACACTCGCGACTCGTTCGCCGAAGGAAAGTCCATCCGGGCGATGGCGAGCGAGTGCGGGTTGCTCGACTTGTACCGGCAGGCCTATTCCATGGCAAGCGGTGTCGCGCACTCCGAGTGGTGGTCAGTCGAGACACACGCCATGGAGCGCTGTCTCAACGTATTGCACGGAGGACACCTCATTCCAAGCCTGTCGCTCAGCGCTGGCGGCAATGTCGACCTCGCAAGATCGTGGGTGGATCAGTTCTACGCGTTGGTACGACAGAGTCTGCAGATCCTGGGCACCGATGCCGACGCCATCGCCGCAGCTTTCAGCTGGCTAGAGGATGACGTTGCTGCGGAACGGGAAAGTCCGAACGACTGACGGAGCCGGCGACCGTCGCCATAGCTGCCGAAAGGTGCGGAAGGTCCGGAGAACCGAGCGATCAGTCTGCGCTATCTATCTGGTTCCCCGGGTGCGCTGCAGATCGTCGGATATCGCGTATCCAACAGACGACCGGATTGTGTCCCAGTCGAGGATCGTCAACCGAGGTCTGCGGTCGCGAGTCCGGCGCCAGGTTTCACGCCCAGGTCGGTCGGCCGGTTTTGCCGCGCACGGCGGGAGCGTTCAGTATCCGCCGGTGCCGTCGAGTGTTTCGCGAATGATGTCCGCGTGGCCTGCATGACGCGCCGTCTCCTCGATCATGTGGAACAGGACGTAGCGCACGTTGCACTCGACGATGTCGGTGCGGGCGCAGGGGCTATCAAGATCCATGGCCGCAAACGATCGTGCGCGATCCAACGATTCACGGTGTCGGTGTCGTCGATGAACAGGTCGGCATCGGGTGGTCGGGGGCTTGACCTCGGGCCACTTGTCGGGTGCCACGCGCCCCGCCATCACCACCCCGAACCAGCGCCGTTCCCAGGTAGCAGCGTGCTTGACAAGCCCCAGCAGCGACAGCGTGCTCGCCGTCGGCGCCATCCGTGCCTGCGCGTCGTCGACCCCGTCGACCTTCCTGATCAATCCTTCACGCTGAGCGTCCAAGAAGCTCACCAAGCCGTCACGCTCGGAGGCCAGGAAATTCTGATCGTCCACCCAGGAAACGTTACTGGCCAGCTTCCGACCAGCACCTGCCGTCGCCGGATCGACGGGCTATGAGACCGATGGCCGCCGAACAGCTTTCGGACGATGTCCCGCAGCACGATCGGCTGGATTAGCAGGGGTGCCCCCGTCCTTCCCACTTTCGGCGCGCCGAGCCAGGCGTATCAGCTCGGGGAGCGCGTCTTGATCCTTGAGACGGTTTGCCGCCGCTTTGCTCGAAATCACGTCCTGCAGCGCGGCCACCCGAATCGTCAAACCGTCCACAACGAACTCACCTGCCCGAACGATCAGGTCGGCATAGCCGCCGGGGAATCCGGCTGGTGAAAAAGCCAGATCAAGGTCGCCAAATCTGGTGCGCAGGTTCAGCATCTTCATCCCCTTCAGCGCTTCAGCGCTGGTGTCGAACGGCAGGCCATCGGGCATCTCGTCGACCCGAATGCCTGCATTCAGTTCCTGCAGCGCGGCCACCAGCCGCGTCAGGTTCTCCGTGGTCGTCGCAGGCGCGACGTCGATGTCCTTGGTCGGTCGCACCGAGCCATGCACATTCGCCGCGTACCCGCCTACCACCACATACTCGACGTGGTGGCGATCGAGCGCGGCGAGCAAAGCACGAGGATTGAAAGCTGGGCCGGTCACCCCCGTTGACCCGCCTTCAACGCATCGAGGAACTCATCCTGCTGCTGCGTTCGGGCTTCCTGCTCGACTGACGACAGTCGCGCCTCGGTTGCATCCAGCACGTCATCGTGGGCGTCGTACGGCTCCAACGCGATGCGCGGTTCCAAATCCACCCCAGCCAGGATGCGTACCAGCAGCAGCAACGAGGGCTGCTGAGCGCCCGATTCGATACGCGCCACCGTTGATTGCGGCACGCCAGCGGCCGAGGCTAACGACCGCTGCGTCAGACCCTTCTCAGCCCGCGCCCGCCGCAGCAGATTCCCTGCCAGCCGATCCACGTACCGGGTAGTCGTCGGACCCAACGTTGTCATAGCTTCAATGATAGCGGATTACGTATCACAGACCGCTCCTCCCGCCCGTTCAGGGTTCGGCATTCGGAACGTCGACGCTGGTGCGGGGGTGCTTACTCGTCGTGATCGAGAGTGGCCGCGTTCAGGTCGAGGCGACCCTGGACCGGGCCGTAATCGGTGCAGAACCGCGAACGATCAACCTTTTGGGGGCTGCTGGTTTGGTTTGCCCATCAGATCGCTTCGGGTTCGTCGACCAGTCCGGCGCTGAGGCCGGCACGGTTGAGACGGACGGCAGCTTCGTCACGGGTGACGCCTTCTTCGGCTGTTCCGCCGAGGGAGTGAACCTTGGCGTCGACGACGCGTTGCCACAGACCTGCGGCCCAACTCATCGCCTCCTCGTGGGCGGTCCAAGTGCATCTTCGAGCGTGCTGGTACGCGGCGATAAAGTCGGCGCTGTCATCAACGGTGGCCATGGCGGCCGGATTGTCGACGCCGCGAAAGCTGACGGACGCAAGCCCCACGATCGCCGGTTCAGGCTGGCAGATTGCGCTGTCCCAGTCGAACACGGCAGTCAGGCATGCGTCGCGCCAACGGAGGTTTTCCGGATGCCAGTCGCCGTGACCGATTACCAGCGTTCCGGCACTGGCACGCAAGCTGTCGCGGAGCGCTGAAGCGACGCGGGCGAACCACCGAGGCTCGTCATAGGCGTTGAGGTCGACGTCAAGTTCCTCTGAGGTTGGCCACAAATCCGGCTCGCCGTGGTCCCAGCCGGTCCACGACGGCGACGGTGCCAGGCTCGGCACCGATGTGGACTGCGGTGCGAGCGCGATCAGACGGGCAAGCGCCGCAGCAGAGTGGACAGCCAGGTCTTCGACGGGCGGTTGATTCTCGATCGCGACAAGCACCTCTGCACTGACAGCCAGTTCGCCAATCGGCTGTAGATCTACAAGCGGCGCGGGGCACGGGAATCCGGCCCGCCACAACGCCCGATGAACCGCGGCGCAGCCAGCCAGCCGCGACATGTTCGGTCGTACTTTGATAACGATCTCGCGGCCGTCGCGCAGCCGCAGACCCGTCACGGTGGAAAGGAAACCAGCCTCAAAGAGCTCCACCGCCGGCGCTACGCCCAGCCACTGCACACACCAGTCAGCAAGTACATCGCTGCTCACGGTCGGGCGGGACCTAGCCACGGGCTAATCCTGCTGCAAGACGGCCGCAGACGCGAACAGCAACAAGTCTGGACCGCCGACACACAGCACTCCGCACCACGTTGCGATCGGACAACGGCCCGCACCCACATCGCGAACGACGACCCTGGCGGCTGCGTCGCCCCAGCTCACGCCACGCGGACCGCTGACCCGAGACCAAATCGCTGAGCTGAGCGTGTCCCAGACAAAGATCGTCCTGCGCGTCCCGCTCGCCGCTGACCGTGATGTCCCCCATCTGTCCGGTCAACATGGTCAGCAGGTCGCGCCTTGACGCGGGGCTGGTTCGGATGAAGTCCGCGTACTCGCTCCCGTCGACCTCGTACCGCTCGACCTCGACAAACCCGTGGCGCGCACAGAATGCCAAGCCGTCCCTGTTGGCGGTGAGGACAACCGTGGCCACGTCCTGCCCCAAGAGCGACGGGTCCTGGGTCGTCAGCCGGTGAAAGTATTCGGTACCGAGTCCGCGCCGCCGCCATGCGGGCAGTATTCGGACGATGACCGTCGCCGGCTCGGTCTGCGTAGCCGGACGGACGGTGGAGTTGCCGACCAGCACGCCGTCGGCATAGGCAAGAGCAAGGCGGTGTTGGACGACCCGGTCGCGCACGTCGTCCGCGGACAGGGGTGCCGTCGCGATGACCAGGTTGTGTACGGCGCGCCACTCAGCGGCTGCACTGTCGTCCCTGACGCGCACGATCTCGAGGGTCATGCGGTGATGCCCACAACGGGTCGGCCAGGCGGCGATGGGGGTTGCCATCCGTTTTCTGTGTTGTCGCACGTGTCAGCGCTCCGGAGTCGTGTCTGCGTGTGAGTCGGTGCGGGGGTGCAGTGCCCAGCTGAGGAATGCCTCGGCGGCGGTTGCGGTCATCCGGGAACGAACCGAGGCGAAGCGGTCGAAGCTGTGTTGTGTGTGCGGGAGTTCGACGAAGAGGATCGGGCTGCGGGACCTGTGGCGTAGGGCAGCGACCACCGCGCGCGTGCTACTCGCCGAGACCGCTGTGTCGTTGGCTCCGTGAACGACCAGCATCGGCGGCGCGTCTGCTCGCGCGAGTGATGCTGGTGAGCTCGACGGGTCTGAAGTGCGGGGACCGAGGTAGCCGTACAAGGCGAGTACCCCTGCGACGCTGGTCTCCGCCGCTTCGAAGCTGGGCTGGAACTCGGCGGCGTTGGGTGTGAGCGCGGCGCTGACCGCGAGGTGAGCACCGGCGGAGCATCCGGCAAGGAAGACCTGGGACGGATCGGCGCCGAGCTCGTCGGAGTTCTCCCGTATCCATGCGATCAGTCTCTTGGTGTCGATGAGTGGGTTGGGGTGTTGGCCGGCAGCTCGTAACCGATAGTTGGCGCTCAAGCACAGCCAGCCGTGTGCGGCTAGGTGGTTGAGCATGGTGATGCTCTCGCGGCTCTTGCTTCCCGAGACGAACCCGCCGCCGTGGAGATGGATCAGCACTGGACGACCGGTGACTGTCCCCCGGGAACTTTCTTGCCCGCGGTAAAGGTCGACTCGGTGCGCCGGATCCGGGCCGTAGCTCAGGTTCCGCTTCCTCACGACGCCTCTGGTTCGGCGCTGGAAGGGCAGCAAGACACCTGGCCACCACGGGGTGGGCGGAAGCTGTCCGGTGGATCCGCCGCCGCGCCGAGCGGTCCGCCGCTGTCGGCCCAGCCCCTGGTCCAGCCCACCCTCCAGCGCGGTCCGGGCGGTCCGAGCTCGCACCTGCAGCCAGATCAGACCCGCAACGGTTGCGCCCGCCAGGACCACGCCGACCACCGTCCAGGGCACACCGTCCGGACGGCCGGCGAACCCCATCGAGACGACGAACGCCACCAGCACCAGCAGCGGGATCTCGTTGAAGGTCATGGTCACAACGAAGACGGCGAATCCGAGCGGTCCGTGCCGGAACGGCGGCCGCAGGGTGGCGGCGACGAACAACGCCCAGATCGCGGCAGTCACGACCATGTGCATCTCCTGACCCGCGTGGTCCCAGCGGCACGCTCGCTACCGGCATCAGCGGAGGGGTGCACCGTTGGCGTCGAGAATCGGCCTCTCCGGTCGCGGTTTACCCTGAACCCCACCGGAGAGCCCGACACGCCACTCGCGTCTTGGGTCAAGAAACCGGCCGGGACGTTGAGCCGCAGGCGGAGCCCGGCCCGCGACGCTCGGGCTTCACCAGAGGGTTCGTTCCGCAGGCGATCGGCGAGCGCGCCGAAAACTGATCCCGCGAGAGCCGAGCGGCCTGACATCTGTGCTGGCCCCGCCCTGCGGAAGCGTTCAGGAAACCGGTGCTTCATCGCTGCAATGAAGGACGTGTCCGTAGGAGCCAGTGGGCGACTGTGCGAGCAATGCCAGCATCTGCTGAGTCACTCGGCGAACCGGTTCGCTGTGGGTGGTGGTGTCGTGCGCGGCCTTGTCTGTCCACAACTCCGTTACCCACATCGTGTCCGGCTCCTCGAGCGTCGCGTTCACACTGTAGGAAATAAGGCCACCCGCATCCGCACCGACGCGGGCGGCCTTGCAGATCAGCTCAGCGACCGTGTCGCGCGCGCCGGGCTGAGTCGTCATGCTCCCGTAGACAGCGAACATCGTGGTTCGATCGGTCACGACGTCATCTCCTTCACTCTTCCAGCTCATCGCTTGTGATTCTCCGTTCTGGGAGCGTCCGAGGCAGCCCGAATCGTGGCATCACGGTCGCGTCGAAGCCGGTGAGCGCAGAAATGCGGTCCTCGGCGATCGTGACGACAAGCAGTACGTAGGCCCGGAAGACGCCGGTATGGGTATCGGCCACATACATGCCGAGCGCCGGCTGGCCGTTGGCGCGGGTCGGCGCCACCCGGTAGGACCGTCCGGCGCGAAGGGTGACGGCGGCAAAGAATCGGCGGGCCACGTCGATACCTCGGTACTCCAGCATCGCCGGCGGCATGGAGACTCGGACGTCGTCAGCAAGTAGCCGGACCAGAGCCTGGATGTCGGCTTGTTCGAGGGCGTCGGTCAGCTGGGCGACGAGGTGGCGTTCGGTGGTGGCGTCGGGTTGTCGCGCGGGCATGCCGGTGCCGGTGTCTGCCAGGTAGTGGTCGAGCGTGGCTCGTGCTCGTTTGAGGGCGCTCTGAACTGATTCTTGGGTGGCGTCGAGCATCGTGGCGACCTCGCCCGCGTGGTAGCCGAGGACATCGCGCAGCACGAGGACGGCGCGCTGGCGCGGCGGGAGTAGTTGCAAGGCGGTGATGAACGCGAGCGAGATCGCCTCGGTCGTCTCGTAGCGGGTCTCCGGGCCGGGCGCCTGGTCGATGAGGTTGTCCAGCAGCACGTCGGGGTAGGGGTCCAGCCACGGTGGGGCATCGCTGACATCGCTCGGCTCCGGCAGCGCCAGGTCGGGCAGGCGGGTCGAGGCGCGGGGCCGCCGGCTGTCCGCGCGAAGCATGGTCAGGCATCGGTTGGTCGCGATCTGATATAGCCAGGTCCGCAGCGAGGACCGTTGACCGAAATCGCCCAGGCTACGCCACGCGGACACGAAGGTCTCCTGGAGCGCGTCCTCGGCGTCCTGGACCGACCCGAGGATGCGGTAGCAGTGCACCTGCAACTCGTGGGAATGCATTTCGACCAGTTCGCGGAACGCGTCGCCGTCGCCGGCACGCGCCCGGGCGACCAGGTCCGATGTCTGCATGCATCCTCACTCTTCTTCGTTTCGCCCAACACTGTCGGCTCGTCTGAAAGTACCGACGCCGCCGGCCCGGCGAATTGGGCGGTGTCTGCGCACCCAATTCCCGGACCTGCCGGCGTCTACCTGATTAGAGGCGGTCCCAGTCCGGGACGCCCCGGATACAGAACAGGACCACAGATCATGACCAACTACGTTTTCTCCTACCGTGTGCCGTCCGACTACACGCCCCACGCGGAGACACCCGCCGAGTGGCAGGCCTGGTTCGGCGGGCTGGGCGCGGCCCTGGTGGACGTCGGCAACGCGGTGACCGAGTACGCCTCGCTCGGCGAGGTCGGCGGCAGCGGTTCCCGGGTGATCGGCTACTCGGTGCTGTCCGCCCAGGACATGGAC
>JALYVF010000192.1 GCA_030853385.1 Actinomycetota bacterium
CCTCGACGACGGTGACGGACACCTGCGGCCTCACACCGCCTACAGGTGACCATGTCGTCCCCGGCATTGGCCATCAGTGCGTAGTCACAGACCTCGCATCTGCCGACAGATACCCGATCGTCGTGCCGGTCCACCACTCGCCTGATCAGCTTGTGGCAGTAGTCGATCTCCGAGATCAGCCCGGGATCGCGGTCTGGAATTGGCGGTGGGCGCGATCGTCGAGGTGGGCTACTTGCTCGTCATCCACATGATGCCGCGTCAATTCCGCCGGAGAAGATCATGAATCGCCAGCAAAATGCACCGTGGGGCCGGACGTCGACCTCGTCGACGTCGTGCTCGAGCGGTGTCGCGCCCAGAGTACTCGGCGTAGTTCCGCGTTCTCCGCATTCGGTCGAACGGCGTCCCGGCCGGGAAGCCGGTCGACGAGCACGGGCAGCCGATGCTCCGCGTGCGGGCAGCGGCCGAGCTGATCGGCAAGGACCGGTCCTGGATCATCCGACAGCTCAACTCCGGAGCATTGCGGGGCCGCAAGGTCGGTTCGGAATGGTGGATCGCTCGCGACTGGGCGATCGCATACCGCGACCGCACCCCGGCAGCCTTTCACGCGTGACAAACAACGCCGCAAGGTCCGTCACCCGCGCTGTTGGTGCCGGGTGTCGGTGAACCTCGGCGTCAACGGGGTCTGCACCAGGTTCCCGGCGGGCGAAGGGTGAGCTAATGGCCAGGAGCAGCCCCGTGACGACAGGAAGGGTGACGCGCTGCTGCAGCGACGGTGACCAGTCCGGCCACGTCATGTACCGCTACAAGAATTTTCACCTTCCTCAGCCGACAGCCCACCGCGACCTGATCGCCCGGCTGGTCGTCGATCACCGCGCCGCGAGGCACCCGCGAGGGCGTTGACCAACACGCCCTACTGCCCGTTGCTGGTGGGCACCTTCGAGTCGTCGATCTTGAGTATGCCGGCGTCCTGCACCAACGTGTAGACCGTTGACTCAACGGAGACCTTGCCGTCCTTGAAGTGGTAGGTGATCGTGGCGCGGGTGGCGTTCGGCGGCGATCCCACCGCATCGCGGACGGTCACTCGGTCGATGCTGTCCCAGAACCGTTGGTAGTACTGGCGATCGTGCGCGGTGGTGGTCTGGAAGTGGGTGGTCAACCGGGCCCAGCCCTGGTCGGTGTCGCTCGGCAGTAAGGCGTAGTAGTCGGTGATGGCGGCAGCGAGTTCGGCGGCAGTCGGGGGTGACGCGGCCGAGCCGGAGGACGCCGTCGTGCTCGGCTTGTCGGAACTCTTCGGCTTGTCGGAGAGGGTCGCCTTGTCCGAGTGGGTCGACGAGGTGGATGTCGATGGAGCGGTGGTCACAGCGGGTCCGGTGGTTGGCGTCGCGGTCGATGGTGCGGAGGCGGATTTCGCCGGGATCGATTCCACCGACCGGGTGGAAACGGGTGGTGGCGGCTGTAACAAGGAGGTCGTCGCCGCACCGCGGGCCGGGGTCGCTGCCGGCCGCGTCGGGGTTGTCTGTTTCGGCGTTGTCTGTTCCGTGCTGGAGGCCGGAGCATTTCCCGAGGACGGTGCCGGAGGATTGGCGCGGCCGCCGCCGGTGCCGGGCCGCAGCAGCAGGAGCGCCGTCACGAGTGCGGCGACCACCACCACCGCGACGATCGCCGCCAGCAAGGCTCCCGTCCTTCGGCGGCGCGCAGGGTCGGTCCGGGTGTGTGACCCGGCCGTCCGGTCACCGAACACCGGCGGTGGCCCGGAGATCATCCGCGCGGCTTCCGAGGTCGCGGGGGACTGCGGGGGTGCCGGATCGGAGACTCCGGCGGCCTGCCGGGACAGGGTGCGGGCGACATCGTCCATGGCCGGCCGATCGGTCGGTTCGCGGGCGAGCATCCGCAGGAGCAGCGGCGTCAGCGTCCCGCTGCGGTGCGGTGGGATCATCTGGCCGGAAGCGACCCGGTGCAACAGCGCCATCGGGTTCTGATCGGTACCGAACGGCGGCGTCCCCTCCAGCGCCGCATACAGCGTTGCGCCAAGGGAGTACACGTCGGCGGGAAAGCCGGACTTGGCCCCGCGGGCCACCTCTGGAGCCAGGAAGGCAGGGGTTCCGGTCAGCATGCCGGTCGAGGTGACGGTCACGTCACCGGCGGCGTGCGAGATGCCGAAGTCGGTCAGCTTGGCCGAGCCGTCATCGGTGATCAGCACATTGCTGGGTTTGACGTCCCGGTGGACGATGCCGACCTGGTGAGCGGCCGCCAGCGCCGAGGCGACCTCCGAGCCGAGGCGCGCGGCGAACGAGGGCTGCAGCACTCCCTCGTCGGCCAGCAGCCTGTTCAGGCTCCTGGACGGCACGAACTGCATGATCAGGCAGGGCCGACCGTCCTGTTCGACGACGTCGTACAACGTGACGGCGTTCGGATGGTGCAGCCTGGCGGTGATCCTCGCTTCCCGGATTACCCTGCTGCGGGCCAGCGCTGCCTCTTCGGTCGTCAGGCCCGGTTGCGGCAGCAGTTGTTTGACCGCGACCCGCCGGTGCAGCAGCTCATCCCAGGCCTCCCAGACCGAACCCATTCCGCCCGCGGCGATCACCTTGACCAGCCGGTATCGGCCGGCGAGCAGAATTCCGGGTGCAGTCATGGACACCTCTGGACCGCTAGTTCGACACAGCTCGATGTGGACGCCCTGGATCGCCGCACTGGAGTGCGCCAGCGTACCGACACCCCGGAAGAAGACGCGGAGGGCACTCGGCGGTACCGGCATATGCTGGCACGGCCGGCCGGGAACCGGGACGACTGGACCTGACGGAACCGGAGGCATCATGAGTAGCGCACCCACCCAGGCCCAGATCGATGTCGAGGAGATCAGGCGGATCCTCACCGCCGATGGAGTGATCGGTCGGCCGGCCGCATTCACCCGGGACTGGGTCAGCCAGCTGGCCGAGGATGTCGAGGTTGCGTTTCAGGAAGCCAGATCACGCGAGAACGGTGCTGTCGGCCGCGGACCGGAACGCTGGTATGTGGAGATCCACCCGCAGGCGCTGGGCGGTTTCGTCGAGCTGGCCGACCACCCGTGGGTGCGCGCCGTCTGCGAGACCATGCTGGGGCCGAACTACCAGATCGTCGAGGTTGGCTTCGACATCCCGTTCCCCGGCGCGGTCAACCAGCCGTGGCACCGCGATTTCCCGAGTCCGCCGGAGACTCGACTCGAGCGGCGGCTCACTTCGTTGGCATTCAACGTCACCACCGTCGACACCACGCAGGACATGGGTCCGTTCGAGATCGCGCCCGGAACTCACTGGGAGCCCGGTGACGACTTCGAGCACGAGATGTTCCCGCCGAAGTCGTCGTACCAGCGTTACCAGTCGCTCGCGGTGCGCAAGCTGCCGCAGATGGGCGACATCTCCGCACGGTCGGCGCTCACCATTCACCGGGGCACCGTCAACATGTCCCAAAAATCGCGGCCGGTGCTGGTTCTCGGCGTCGACGCGCCGGGAGCGGGCAACGCCGAGCACCACGACCTGGCGGTGACCCGCAACTACTGGGCGGCGCTGCCTGATCGGGTGCGAGCCCACCTGGAGTGTCCGATCGTCGACGACCTGACGCCGATCACCCAGAAGCACACCATCGAAGGTCTGGTGATGGGCGAGGCCTGACCCACCGGACGCGGAAGCCGGGTTTGCCAGCTGGTGCCGGCGTCGGCAGTGGCGCGGATTCGGCCATCGGTGCAGACGATGAGGGCCGCCCGGGCGTCGATCGGCGAGATGCCGATCGCGATGCAGCCGGCATCGATCGGTCCGGCCGGCGCCTTGACGGTGGTGCTGGATGCCCGGGTCGCCAGGTACCAGGTTCCGTCGTTGCCGCCGATCGGCGTGGACGTCGCAAGACTC
>JALYVF010000224.1 GCA_030853385.1 Actinomycetota bacterium
CCATGCGGCCGACGCGGCCGACGCGGCCGACGCGGCCGACGCGGCCGATGCGGCCGATGCGGCTGACACGGCCCACGCGGCCCACGCGGCTGACCTCGCCCGGATATTCCGGGAGGAGTCGGGTCGCGTCGTCGCCGCCCTGACCAGGGTCTTCGGCGACATCGACGTCGCTGAGGAGGCGGTACAGGAGGCCTTCGTCATCGTCATGCGGCGCTGGCCGGCCACCGGCATCCCGCCGAATCCCGGCGGCTGGATCACCGTCACTGCCCGCAACACCGCCATCGACCGGCTCCGGCGGGAGGCTTCCCGCCATGATCGTTACGCCCAGGCCGCCCTGCTGCACCAACATGCGCAGGACGCCGATACCACTGCATCGGAGGGCACGGTGACCGACGACAGACTGCGTTTGATCTTCACCTGCTGCCATCCGGCGTTGGCCAGACCATCGCAGGTTGCGCTGACCCTGCGGTTACTCGGCGGACTCCAGACTCCCGAGATCGCTAGGGCATTTCTGACGGCCGAGCCCGCGATGGCCCAGCGGCTGGTGCGCGCCAAGCGCAAGATCAAGAACGCCAAGATCGCCTACCGGGTTCCCACCGAAGCCGAACTGCCGGAACGGCTTTCGGCCGTTCTTACCGTTGTCTACCTGGTCTTCAACGAGGGCTACGCGGCCAGCTCCGGCGACAGCCTGGTCCGGGCCGATCTGTGTGGAGAGGCCATTCGATTAGCCAGAATCCTGGCAGAGTTGATGCCGGACGAGCCGGAGGTCCTCGGTCTACTGGCGCTACTGCTGCTGACCGAATCGCGACGGCCGGCCCGTACCGCCGACGACGGTTCGATGGTGCTGCTGCCAGATCAAGATCGCCGACTCTGGGATCGTGAGTTGATCATCGAGGGACAAGCACTCGTCCGCAGCTGTCTGCGGCGCAACATGCCTGGTCCCTTTCAGATCCAAGCTGCCATCGCAGCAGTTCACAGCGACGCACCGACCGCCGGTGACACCGACTGGCAGCAGATCCTGGCACTCTACGACCAGTTGGCGGCGGCCAACCCTTCGCCGGTCGTGATTCTGAACCGTGCGGTGGCGGTGGCCCAGACCGACGGCCCGGCAACGGCTCTCGCACTGATTGAGCCGCTAGACCTCGGCGACTACCACCTGTTCCACTCCACTCGCGCAGAGCTACTGGCCAGGCTCGGTCGCACGGACGACGCCATCGAGGCCAACCGGCGGGCGAGGGGGCTAACCGACAACGCGGCCGAGCAGGAGTTATTGGAGGGTCGAATCGCTGAGCTCAGCCAACGTTGTCGGACCTAGTTCGTAGCATGTCAGTATGGATGAGGTGGGGCCTTCGGAGTCGTTGGCACAGAATGTGTCTGTGAGCATGCCTGCATGGGCTCCACCGATGACGGCGTCCGCACTGCCGCTCACACCGACGTCTGCCCCGCCGAACATGGAGCAAGTATGTAACCTGATGGCCGCCACAGTTGCCGCGCTGAAACAACTTCCAGCAATCGCCCACCAGATAGCCACCGCAGAACTGGTATCCGTCGTCGGTGAACTTGACGAGCCGGCGGCCTTCGGCACCGCCGGGGGTGGTGACGATGACCGCCCGAAGCCGAGCAACGCGGCGTGATCAGTGAGTAACAGTGCGCCTCCACCGCCGCCTGAGTCCGCGACGCGGCCTGGCATCTGCAATCCGGCGGGTCGGTAGTAGTAGCCAAATGTGTGGCAATCCTGCGCCGCCACGACCTGGCCGCGTTGGCCGAGGCCATCCAGACCACCGACGTCACAGCCACCGTGGCGGCGGAGTTCGACAAGATCAGCCCCAACCTCTCGAATGGTGCAGGACCGGTAGTGCTGGACGTGATGATCGGCACGGGCGCCGAGCACGGACCCCGCTCGGTGAAACAACTCCGCCAACACCTACTCGCCCAATACGGGCTGGACGGTGCATTCCAAAGACAATGAGACAGGGAAATGCGGGCTCCAATGCCGCCAACGACGACATCACGGTGTTCAAGGCCGCCGTCAGCCAGCTGCCGGTCATCGGTCCGGAACCAGGCTCGGACCAGAAGGTCTCGGTGCGCCCGTCAGGCTCACGTGACGGGTTTCAGCCTTTTAGCCGAGGTTGAGGTACCACTTGCCGTTGATCTGTAGGCAAGGGATAGGTGACATGTTGGTGGTGGCGTTGGTGATGGCGGCGGCGTAGGCGGTGGGAAAGTCTGTTTTCCCGGTGGGCATTCCTGTACTCGGGCTGTTGTTGGCTGTGCAGGGTGGCGAGTCGGCGGGGTTGCAGATGTTGCCGGTGACTTCGACGAGGGCTTGTGTGGTGAGGATGGTGACGGCGTCGATGGTGACGGTGCCGGTGGCGGCTGGTTGGCCGCTGGTGGCGCTGGTGCACGCGGCTTGGGCGGATGGCTCGACGTAGGAGCATGCGGTTGTCCAGTTCCCGGTGAACTCGCCGTCGTAGAAGCCTCGCACTGCGCCTTGTGGCGTGTCGTGGCCAGCGCGCACGGACGGCGCACGGGAGGTCGGCAACGGGGGGGTCGGGACCGGTGGTGACGGGGCCGGACTGTCGATCACCTGGAATCGGGTGCCATCCCAGGTCCAGGTGTCGTTCCGGGACAGGCTGGGCGCCGGGGGTGGGTCGGCCGGCGCGTATCCGGCTTCGACGGCGTGAACTTGGCCGCGGGAGAGCTGGATCGATCCGGGTTGGAAGTAGGGTGCCTGGTTGGTGGCCGGGAGGATGGTGTGCAGCACTGAGATGGGGTGGACACCGCCTACCCCGCTGTAGATCACCAGGATGTTGGCCAGGGTGCTGCCGCCGGTGAAACCGCCAGTGTCGCAGACGACTGACAGAGCCGCATCGTCGTGCCCGGCGCCGTCGAGATCCCCGAAGCTAATGCCGGTGCCGACCGACACCGGCGCCGCCACATACACGACGACGGTTGTGAAGCCGGGGAATCGGTCGGATGTGGCGTTCGCCTTGCCATTGTGCAGTCGAATCGGGCCTGGGGTGCCGCAGGCGTCGGCAGGGACGGTGGCGTTGGCCCAGTCGATGGTGTGCAGATCGGTGTAGCTGGTCGGCACCGCCGAGGTCAGGGCGATTCCGTCGTGGACGAGTGCGGCGACGTTGGGCGAGCCGAGGCCGGTGGCCGCGTCCCACCCGGCGGCGACACTGCCGGCCAGGTCGCCGCCTCCGTTCTGTGCGGTGGTGACATCGAGCAACGGGCGGTCTAATGCGCCCTCGAGCTTGTAGAGCACCTCGTTCGCCAACCCGAGAGGAGGGGCCTGATGCGCGGCGGCAAATTGGTCATAGATCGCCGCAACGCCGCCCCACAGGGGGGCCGACAAGCTCGTCCCCCCGGCCGGGACTGAACCGTTAATACCCAGGCCTGCATACGTGGTAATCGTCAGACCGCTGCTGGGGTCGGCGTCGGCGGCGACGTCGGGAACCATCCGGGCGCGGGTGCCAGGCACGAGCCCTTTCTGCCAGGACGGTTGCGGGAACGACGACGTTCCCCCGCCGCTGGCAAAGGCGCCGGGACCGTTGCCGAGGGCCTGAGACACTCGGCCGTTCTTCTTCGACGGGTCATCCCAAGCCTGCTCGGAGTTGAGTGTTCCAGTCGAGGTGAGGTCCAGATGGGTGCCACCGACGCCGCTCACCGAGACATCGCTGGCAGGATAGTTGACACCCTGGTAATACACCGGTGGACTATTCGACCTGGAGTTGCCGCTGCCGGTCCAGCTGTAGCAGTCCTTTCCGGTGTCACCGGAGGACGCGAACACCGAGACGTGCTGTTCCGTGGTAAGTAGGGCGAACCACGCTGCGAGGATGGCGAGGTCACCCGGGCTGATTTGCCCTTCACAGGATCCGTAACTGATCGAGGCGATCTGCTCGCCGTCGCGGGCCACCCCTTCCAGAAACGAGGCCAAGCCGACGATGAAGGAGATGTAGCCGAGGTCGTTGGCCGCCTCGTAGACATGAATGGCGGCCCCGGGGGCCATTCCGTGCACTGCCTCGATGTCGAGCTCAGCCTCGTTCTCGCTCGGATCATGGGAAGGCCCGTTCATGCCTTGCTTCCATCCGTAGATGGCACCGAGCCAACCGCCCGGTTGTAGGTCGGGGACGCTGACGGTGAGGTTGGGGGCGACCAGGCCCGCGTCGTGGTCGAATTGATCGATGTTCTGGGTGGAGAAGCCGCCCTCGGCGTAGATGGCAACCCGCTGACCGGACCCGTTGGTGCCGGCGCTGACCAGGCTTTGCGCGTTGTAGGCCGTCCGAACCTGCGACGCCGACACCGCTGATCCGCCCATCGGCGCGCCGCGGACTGAGTCGTCGAAACCGAGCACCCCCAATGCCTCGGGTGGCAGCGTCGTCGGTCGATCGTTGGCCATAAACACTTCTCCGCTGCGACGATCCCGATATTCATACAGGCGCACGGCGAACGCGGTCTCCAGTGCACCCACCGTCGCCTGCACCGTGACCGCGCTAAACGTGGAGTCCTCGGCGACAACCTTCAGTCCTTTGCCGCGCAGGTAGCTCGCCAAGGCCGGCATCTCGGCAGACGAAGTGGCTGCGACGATAACGGTCCGTCGCTGTGCGGCTGGAACCCCGCCCAGGCGTTGAGAATGGGCGATTGCTGGAGCCACGTCCGAGGGCCGCGCCGCCGTCGTTCCGTGGGTCGACTGGCCCGCGGTGCTGCTGGTGCAGGCGGCTGCCACGAGCGCGACGATGACCAATCCCACCATCGTCGGCAAGCGGGGCGCCCAGCAGCCGGTCATCAGAGCACGACCCAACCGGTGGTCGCGGATCCGACCACCGCCACGCGAACCCGTCGACCGGGGTGCTCTGGGGCACGGGCGAACCATATAGATCCGTCGTGGCGGGCACCAGCACGGCGTTGGTCCCGGCCGGCGGCGAGGCGGTGGTGGCCGTCCTCAAGTCCATGCGGCGGTGTGCGGCCGAGGTTGAGTAGACGGACCCAGCGGGGGTCGACCGGATGTGCTGCGACCTGCCACGGCGATGGCGAGTGGGACAAGACCGGTGTCGGCCGGCCGCCTGAAGGCGGGGTTCGAAGGTGATCATGAAGTCGAGGCACGTCGATCCCCACGCGATGAGCACACACCGACCCACCCTCCGCCGACTTGACCTGGCCGAGAATTGCGTTGGGCTCGTGGGACCGCTCTTGGGGCATGCCGTCAATCATTCGCTTGATGCTCGGCGCGCCAACACGGGACAGATATCATCCATGGCCCCGGCAAAATTACCGCCGACTTCGCCGGACCGACGCCAGCGGCGACGATCGGTCGTGCCCAGGTCGTGGCAGGGCGCGGCGGCCAGCAACGATGGGCGTGCCGAAGCATCCGAAGCTGTGCCCAACGAGGACCGGATTCGATTGCGACGAGATCATCGTCGCCGTGGCGTGGTCAGGGTGACCCGGGTGCCGTGTCCGGGTTGTGACCAGATCTCGACGGTGCCGCCGAGCTCGGTGATGCGGGCCTGGACGCAATTTGCCAGGCCATAGCCGGCTGGTCGGGCGCCAGGGTTGAACCCCGTTCCGTGGTCGCGGACGACGAGCTCGACGCAGTTCTGACCGTCGGGCTGATTCGCTGGGACACTCGCCAGTGACACGGTGACCTGCTGGGTGTGGGCGTGTTTGATCACGTTGTTGAGCAGTTCGCGGACCGCGTCCAGGGTCGCGGCACATGCCGGGACCTCGGTGGGGTCGGTGAGGTCGGTGAGGTCGACAACCTCGATCGACAAGTCGGGGAACTCGGCGCTCAGGCGCTGCAGCTGGGTGAGCAGCGTGGTAGGCATCGGACCCTCGCCGGAGCTGGCCAGCAGCGCCCGCAACCGGACCGCCTCCTGAGCGGCGAGCTGGCGTACGTGCCGCTGATCTTTCGCGTGACCGGCCGCGAGGCTCTCCAGGGTCTGCAGGACCGAGTCGTGCATCCGGCGGAATTGATCGGCCCGCTCCCGCAACGCAGCCACCTCGCGTTCGCGCGCCAGACCGTTCAGCCGCTGCAGACGGCTGGCGCTCGCGAGCGCACGCAGCGTCGGGATGATGAGGGCCGCGAACACGTAGAACGTCGCAATACTCACTCCGTTCGTGAGTACGCCGATCGTGGCGTGACGGGTAAGTCCGGGTACTTGCCCGAGCATGTAGGCCCCGATGATGAGCGCGGTGCCGGCCACAGCCCGCAGCGTGCGCATTCTGGACAGGGCCAACGCGACCGCTGAGCCCTGGACGAACGGCAACATCCACAGAAACGGCATGCCGGCACGGACCGAGGCAGGGCAGTCCACCGCCAATACGACTACCCCGCCACAGCCGATTGCGGTGTCGACCCACGCGTGCCAGGCTCGCATTCCCGATCGGCGCCACGCCCTGACCGTGAGCAGCACCGATTCGACGAACGCCACCGCGAGGACAACACCCGCTACTGCGCCGCTGCGGTAGACGCTGGCGCTGGTCACGGTAATCAACGCTTGCAGCAGCAACTCACCGCGCAGCAGCGCCCACACCACCAGCAGAATCTGATCGACCTGCTCGACCTCGTCATCGGACAGGTGCACCGCGCGCCGCAGCGCAGCGGCAGTTATGCCGATGCGCGCCCACCTCGATGCCTCCATGATGGATGCCATGACCTCCGCCCGTGGAGCTGTCGTGGCCATCATCGCCGACACGGCGCTGGCCCGTAAGGGCTTGACGCATTTCGCCGATGTTGCCGGGGTGCGGGTAGTAGACGCCCAGGACGCCCCGGAGATGGTGCTGCGAGGGCCGGATTCTGGTGCGGAGGTCGACGCAGCGGTGCATATCGTTGTGGGTATTCGATCGGTCAGCATCGAGGAACGCCACGCCCCGAACACCTTGGTCGTTGAAGCCGCGGCACGCCTGGCTCATGAACTGCTGAAGTCTTGGACCGTCGAGAATGACTGACCCGCCCGTGCCCGTGGTGGTGCCGGTGCTGATCGTCGAAGATCACCCGGTGTTCCGGGAGGGTTTGAGTCGGACCGTGCGGGAAGATCCGAGCCTGCATCTGATCGGTGCGGCCGCCTCGATCGAGCGCATCGATTGGCGTGTGCTGTCCGCGGCTGGCGCCGGGGTGGTGGCGCTGCTGGATCTGAACCTGCCCGGCATCTCCGGCGCTGCGGCCGTCCGGCAACTCTGCACCCTCGGCGCCCGCGTGCTGGTCGTCTCCGCGCAGGAAACCCGCGACATCGTCATCGATTCCCTGGCCGCGGGGGCGCTCGGTTATCTCACCAAGTCCAGCGACGCCAGCGAGATCCTGCGCGCGATCCACCTCGTCGCCGCCGGCGAAAGCTACATCTCGCCCACCCTCGCCTCGTTCCTGCTCGCCGCCGACCACGCCACCTCGCCGACCGAGCAGCTAACCGCGCAGGAACGACGGGTTCTTGCCCTGCTCGCCCGCGGTGAACGCGACCTGGACATCGCCGCTCACCTGAACATCTCGATCCGGACCGTCCGCTCGCACCTGGAACGCATCCGCGACAAGACCGGCCGGCGCCGCCGCGTTGAACTCGCGCAACTGGTCGCTACGACGGATGACGACGCCACCGGCCCGAGACGTCGCTGACCCGATGATCTCTACCCCACACGTGTCCCGGCACCGGAGCGGTTGTGGGTATTTCCGCCGAGTACTCCAGACCGAAACGGCGCTACCGTCACCATCACGCTCCGCGACGCCGACCGTAGGGCTATTCAACCGGAGTCATCACGCGACATCCACAGGAGGTCGGTCACCATGAAGGTCGCCATACGCGAGAACACCGAGCCGTCATGACCGACAGCCAGCTCCCTGAACGGGGTCGGGAACCGATGCGGCCGACCGAAGCGCAAGCCGGAAGAACATCCGGTCGCCGCGGGAAACTCATCATGATCGCTGTCGCCGCACTCGTAATCGTCGGCGCTGGAGCGGTGATCGTTCTCCACCGCAGCGGATCGTCCGCCCCGCAACCGGTGGCCGCAGCTAGCACCCTTTCCGCGGTCCGGGCGACCGCGAACTCCGGCACCCGCCCGTTCATCATCAGCGGCGCCCTCGCTCCGGCTCTCGCCGCCTACTTCCGCGGACAGAACCTCTCTGGCCGAGGCATCGCGGATTTCCGTAACGACAATGCCCAGTGGACGTTGACCGTGCCAGACCAAGTAGGCAAGACAATCAACGTATTCGCCGCCCACGACAAAACCTACGTCGATGTCGGCGCCACCGGGCGCTGGGTGCTTCTGCAGTCAGCCGACGACTACCGTGGCTACGATCAGGTCCCACTCGTTCGTGACCTGGTCGTGCTGACCAACCCGTTTCGGGCGTTGAACCTTGTCGAGTCGACCCGCGCTGCGCCGCAACCGAAGCACCTGTCTCTCGGCAACTTTCGCGGCCAGGGGCTCGCGCCGAGGAGGGCACCGGCCGCCTACACCCGCTCCCTGGTCGCCACGGCGGCGCCGGCCGATTGCAACAACGGCAGTGGCGCGAGCACCCAAGGTGGGCAGAGCGCGCAAGGCACCCCGGATGCCAAGGCCCTCACCGCGGACTTCGGTGTCACGAACGACGCTCAACGCGTCACGCTCGGCAGTTGGACCAACCCACCGACGCTGACAACGGACAGCGTCGATTCGGGGGTGTGTACGATCACGGCAGCATTCAAAACCCCGACTTTGAACGGCTTCGATTACACGATTCAGTTTGATAACCCACCTGGTCGGCCACCGACGCTGATTGCCCCGAACCTTCTACGGACCTTCACCTACACTCACGTCTTCCGCCATGCGGTGCCCTGCGATCAGGGTGTCTGGACTGGCCCCAGCAAGGTGAGCCTTCCTGGCTTTACGGTTGGCGTGGGGACGGATGCCTCCGTTTCCCAGCCTCGGGCCGCAGGATACGGAACGCTCACATTGAAATTGGCGGGCGGCGCTGCCGTCGTCAGCTCGAACGAGACAATATCGCTAATTGAAACCTCGACTTTGTTCGTTCCGACCACCGTCGGCAAAACGATAATTCTGGTTCCCAACGTCAATAGACACCCGGTCGCCTACACCAGAAATGTCGACGGATCCGGTACCTCGCAGGTATTCGGGATCGCATCTACAAGCGGTAACGATTCGCTGCCCGATCCCGTTGCCCTGCCAATGAACCTGACCCTCCCCCTCGTCAGGGTCGACCTGACAGAAACCGGAAGTGTTGTGGGAGCTAAGTCCGACATGAAGACCAAGACCACATACAATTTGGGGGGCACATTCGATTGCCTGAACCATACGCTGACATTGGACACGTCCACCCTGTTCGGTGCGACAACACTGAAACAGACATCATTTAGGCCGCAGGAACTTGTCGGACACACCGAAAGACTCAATTGGCGAGACGAGGCCCTGACCCAGCCCCCAACCCCGAGCCCGACAACCTCCAGCTCAGCCGCCGTCGCGCCACCCGTGGTCGGGGCCGGTATCGGAATCTCCGAGAGGTCCTGGGACGCCCACCATCAGGTCGACCCGGCCATTGATGGCGCCTTCGACCCGAACTCTGGCGCGTATCCGGGCTCACCCAGCCAAGACCAGTTCCTCAGCGTGCAGTACCTGAACGGTCTCGTCGACTCCTATATCCAGCAGTTCGTCCCCAACACGAACCAGGCGGCCGCTGACACGCAAGTCCGCGGGTTCCTGCCCGCCGACGCCGTCCATGCCGTTCCCGCGACCCCGGTCGGAACCTGCGCTGCCGAGGAATGGACCAGCAGGTCCCTAGCCGCAGCCGTGGGGAACGGCTCACAGGGCACCATCACGGTAACCTACGCCGCCCAATACGGATTCAGCCGAACTTCATACAACCCTGCGGATGACCGAACTGCGTTCATCCAAATCGGCTTCGGCGCGGTCATCCCGCAGACCGAGCTGACCGCCACGATATGCGGATGAGACTGCGAACAGACGTCGTGGCCAAACCCGACGGCATGACGCTCAATTAGTCGTTACCCACCGCATGGAGGTGTCCGTCATGACCAGCCACAACACCCGATGGCTCCTGGCCGCGTGCGCCGCGGCGCTGCTTTGCGCCGGATGCAGTAAATCCACCCTGAAGGGTTCCAAATCCCCTGTGTGCACTGGCTCGGACGGGTTGGGCCTGGACCGATCTGCTCTGACACGCAGGGGTGCGGCGATGCGGAACGCGTCGTCGGACAGGCTGCCGGAGGACAGCAGCTTGCCTTCGCGAACGAAGACGTAGTCGACGTTGCGGCCGGTGTGGGCGTCGTCGCGGGCGATCGCGTTCTGTCCCTGGGCGAGGGTGATGGCCTGTTGCAGTGCAGTGGCGGCGAGGTGGAACGACGGTCTGGGAATCGCTCGCCCAGCTCAGCGCTCCGCCTGACTGCTGGCCGACCGCCAGCGGCTGGCTCGGCTCGTTCGCTCCCCACTGGCAGACCCTGCATCCGCGCCGCCAGCAGCGAGGCAAGGCGGATCCGGACCGCGTCGGAGAGAGGGACACCGTCGTAGGGGACGGTACTCAGGAGCCCAACTGCGGTGCCCCCTGAACGATGGTGTACGTGATGATGTTGAGCTGCGGCAAGGAGGCGCGGGCTTCCTTCACGAAAGAGTGCATGATGACCGCACGTCGGCCGTCGCCGAGTGACGGCGTGGCTAGCGGTCCGACGGCCAAGCCGGCGCAGGTCGCGTTGTCGGCGGCGCATTCGCGTGGAGCCGTCCGCGCGAAACACGACGCGACCCAGGCGCCGAGCGCTGTCACCGCCTACGCCGACTGCTGCTCGTTATCGCCAGCAAGACCACCGGAGACACGCGGCGTGCCCCGATTGGAAATCGCCCAGGTGAAGGTGCCACCACGAATCGCGAAGAGTGGATCGGCCTACGCGCCAGTATTGAGGTATCGCAGCTTGCGATAGCAAGGACAGGTTGCCCGCGCATGCTCCCGATGCCGCGGCGTCGCGTTTGCCCTCCAGGAACGGATCGCTCGGCTGGACCGGGTTGGGTAGATCGCCGGCCACAGTTACGCGGCTGCTTGGGTCTGGGTCGTCGATGGCTGTGCGACCGGCCAGGCAGGCGCGCATAGGGCGATGACCGACACTCCGACGACGCCAAGAATCCTGATTGGACGGGGTCGATGAACGCACACGCAATTCGTGACACCGACGCGAGAGTGTCGATGCGGCCCGACCGCTGACGACATCGCTGCACGGGCTATGCCGCTCACCCTCGATGGACGAACCGGCTTGCAAGACCTGTCGCCGAGGATGGTGGAACCGATCATTTCTGTTCCCCTGTCGAGCAGGTAGATGTGTCTGGCTCCGACTCGGCCGGCCGATCCACCCAGACCGTGAACAGTGGGAGGCCGAACCATGCCGACGGCCCGGCATCGCCTTGGAAGGCTGCCACGCTTCCGGCTACAGCAATTGCCGCGTAGGGGTGATCGAAACGCAGCTCCGCAATTCGTTCGACGCCGCGCATTTGTGGAGCCATGCCTGAGGGGCTCGCGAACGCCGTGACTGCGGCCGCTTGAAATCCTGCGCAGGAGAAGGACGCCATCGCCGTCTGCTTGGCCTCGGCGTCTGCCTCGCCCTCGCGCTGGCCGAGCAGTGTCAGCAGTGCCGTCAAGGCCGCGGGCGCACCGAATAGATCCGACGCTGTCAGGTCGAGGTCGCCTTGGGCGCGCCAGCTGGGCAATATGGCCCCGGCGATTCTCTGGGACGGTTGACCCGCGAGCGCGGTCGCTACCTGCCGTTCGGTGATCGTCCACGAATGTCCTGGCCCGAGTGGGAGTTCATGCAGCGAACACTTCCGAGCCGTTGACGGAGCTCCCCTAATCAGCGCGACTACCTCGTGTGCGGCCTCTAGGACTGCCGTCCGTGAAAGGCCAGGATCTGCTGACACGGACGCGACCGCGAGACCATTGTTCGCGACGGAGAGATGGACCGCGACCACGCCTGCGGCCCGAGTCGTTGCCAGCATTGTGTGCGGAGATGGTTCTCGATCGGACAGGACACGCTGCACCCCACCGAACCATTGGTTTGACGGGCAAGCGTCCCGTCGCGCAACGACGCTGAACGCGTGCAACCACGAGACGTCTGTCGCCAGTATCGAAACTAGTACCAGCGCGGCTGCTTCAACCCGCACTGGAAGGCGCCGGATGAGTCCATCGGTGTGCCGCTGCACCCACGTGTCGGCCTCAGGCTGCGACGGCATGCTCCCGACCTCGATCTCCTTCGGCAGAGCGACCCACCACTCCCGCAACGCGGAGCTGTCGACCGTTGGGATGACCCAGGCAGCAATCCCAGCCTTTAAGGCCGTCGGAGCGTCGCTCACAAATGCGCGCAGCAGGTGCGCGGCCTCCGCGGCTGAACAGCCCAGCGACGCCTCGAGAGCCTCCTTCTCGTGGCCGGTCGCCGCGCTGACGCACCCCGCTAGCAGTAACCAGACCCCGAGCGGGGAGGACACCGATTCACGTTCGTGCTGAGCCAGAACAGCCGGATATACGTGTCGGCAGTATGCATCCACCAGCTGGACCAACCGTTCCGACGAGTTCCGTGCCTCCACAAGGGGGACCTGAACCTCTCCTGGGGCGCCGAGCGAAGCCGAACGATCGCCGACCGTCCCGGATGACAACGACCGTTGCACATCTGAGGCCGGCGCCTCTTGGCGTGGATGACCATGGCGCCCACCGGCCCAGATCGCACGACCCGCCGCTACGACGAGCACCCCGACGCCCGCCACCACGTAACGGCCGATCACGGTGCCTAAATCTGACCAGAAAGCCGGAAAGCGCCAAACCAGCACGCTCAGCACGGCGGCGGCGACGACGACGGCCGCCACCGCCAGCGACAACGCGGGTCGGGTGTGGCGACAGCCGGCAACGATCGTTGTGAATGGCGAATAGGCGCCAGCCGGGCCGGAGGATGATCGATCACCGCCGGTGGTCTTCACGGTCGTGGGTTGGTGTCGTTGGCGAGTTGGGCGAGTTCGACCCGGCGGCCGGTCTTGTCTCGGATCCGTTCCAGGTGGGAGCGGACGGCGGGCACCGTGATCCCCATGCTTCCAGCTGGCAAGCAACGGCCGATCAGAGGCATCGGTGCGGCGATCGTGGCCTGATCGGGGTCGCGTCGAGGCTCGATGCAGATGCCCTGAGCATCGACGACTACGTGCATCGGCGCGTCGACATCTCCGCCACTGCCGCCGCCGCGCAACACAAGTTTGGCTGGTGCGCCGAACGGCCCAACGCGCATTCCTGCGGCGCGTGCGTAATACTCAAAACCCTTCCTGGCCAGCTCGCCGTCTGCGACGATGACCACGCTCGGGTGTTGGGAGGTTTCCACGACACTCATCTTGCGGTCCTTGCAGGTGGCGCGCATCGGCACAATTGCCAGCGGCGGCCACGGTGATGATCTTGGCGCCACAGCGTCTTGTGTTCCCCAACGAGGCGGCGGAAGTTCCGGTCCGAGCCCACATACCCGCCGGCTCGCGCAATCGGCAGCAACCGCTTCGCCGAATCCGGGCCGCCGACATCGCGACCCGAGCGGCGACCAGCTCAGACACCCCGTCCTAATTGTGCGCCCGCGCCGCCAGCTGCGAACCAGCGGCCCGGCCAGCCGAGACCGGGCAGACCCCCCGGTGGGCCGCGGGCGGTTGGTTGCCGCGGACGCCCGACTCGACTGGAGGAAACCGGCAGACAGGCCGGCCTCGACCGGCGGCTGCGGCGTCTGCTCGACGACTCCGGTTTGGACGAGCATCGCGCCCGCGGCTGGATTCTTCTGTACACGGTGGACTATTGGCTCTGGGGCCTTGAGGTCGGTCTGACCGAGGATCCGGGTGCGCTGCGCGGAGATCCGTGGACTGGCTGCTGAAATAGGGCCGGTGCCGAGGCGCAGCAGCACCCTCCGCGATGCCGCCGCGGATGGCCGGGCGGTGGCCCGCTGGACCGCCGGCGGAATCGCCGCGGCGGCCGAAAACCGCCCAGCGGCGCCCCAAAACCGCCATAGGACCCGCGAACTCAGCGGACCGCGGAGGTGAGGTGGCCGGCATAACAACCATCGGACCCGCGAAGTGGGGGGTTAAGACAGGAACGGCACCGTGACGTTGAGCAGGTTGAGGCCCCAGCTCGGGATGATGCCCAGCACCACGGTTGCCACCGCGCAGCTGGCGATCACCAGGGCAGTGAGGCCGCCGGGCAGCGCGACGAACGGGGCGTTGTCGCCCGGCACCGGATCGGAGAAGTACATCAGCACGACGATCCGCAGATAGAAGAACGCGGTGATCGCCGTCGCGATCATCGCCACCACCACCAGCGGCACCATACCGGCGGATGAGGCGGCAGTGAACACACTGAGCTTGCCGATAAACCCACTGGTCAAAGGGATTCCGGCGAACGACAATAGGAACAGGCTCATGATCCCTGCCAGCATCGGCGATCGTTTTGCCAGCCCGGCCCAGTCCGACATCTGCGACGCCTCGCCGTCACCCTTGCGCACCAGCGTCAGGATCGCGAACGCACCGATCGTCGCCAAGCCGTAGGTGAGCAGGTAGAACAGCGTGCCGGAAGCGCCGCGCTGGGACACCGCCATCACACCCAGAATCAGGAACCCGGCATGGGCGATCGACGAGTACGCCAGCATCCGCTTGAGGTCGGTCTGGGTGATGCCGAGGATCGCGCCGATCGCCATCGAGGCGATCGCCACCACCCAGAGCACAGGTCGCCAGGTCCAGACCATCGGCTCAAGCGCGACCATCATCACCCGCAGCATCGCGGCGAACGCGGCCACCTTGGTACAGGAAGCCATGAACGCCGTCACCGGAGTCGGCGCACCCTGGTAGACGTCGGGTGTCCACAGGTGGAACGGTCCGACGGAGCCCTTGAACAGCAACCCGACGATCAGCAGCGCCATCCCCACCAGCAGCAGGGTGTCCGATCCGTTGCCGGCCTTGGCGGCGGCCGCGATGTCGGCGAACCCGATCCCGCCGGCGTACCCGTACAACAATGCGATGCCGTACAACAAGATCGCCGAGGTGAACGCACCCAATAGGAAGTACTTGACGGCGGCTTCCTGGCTGATCAGCCGGCGACGCCTGGCCAGACCGCACAGCATGTACAGCGGCAGGCTGAGCACCTCGAGCGCGACGAAGAGGGTGAGCAGATCGGACGCGGCCGGGAACACCAGCATGCCGCCGACGGCGAACAGGGTGAGCGGGAAGAACTCGGTCTGCATCGGGGTGGCGGTCGCCACAGCCGCCTTGTCGCGGGCGGATCCGACCCGCGCCGACGCCTGTGACGAGAACGCGCCGCCCGGCTCGGACACCCGGTCGGCCATCAGCAACACGGAGGCAAGAGCCAATACCAGCAGCACGCCCCACATTGCGTAGGTGGCGCTGTCGACGGCGATGGCGCCGGCGAAGGTGACGGCGTAGTGCTGGTCGATGCCGCCCCAGACGGTGAAAACGCCGGCACCCACGATGGATACCACCGAAACGACAAGCTGTGCGCCGTAACGAAACTGCTTGCCGAGCACCGCCTCCACCAGCACGCTGACGCAGGCACCGCCCAGCACGATCAACACCGGCAGCACGGCCCGCAGGTCGATGTGCGGAGCCGCGATCGCGTCCGCCGGCGCCGCCGCAACTGCCCGCGCCGCAGCAACTCCAGCCTCGGCGACGAGGTTCGGGATCACTTGCCGTCCTCCTGCCCATTGATACGGAACGGCGGGTCGACGTGCTGGCTGTCCACGATCGTGCGCTGCGCCGTCGGGGTGATGACGTCCAACACCGGCTTCGGGTACACGCCGAGGAAGATGATCAACACCACCAGCGGTGCCAGCACCCCGACCTCGCGCTTGGACAAATCCTTGAACAAAGCCTTCGGAGTGATCGCCGGCGCCGCCGCACCGGGCCCGGCCGGCGAGTCCACCGCGGCGATCTGGTGGCCAGGCAGCCGGACGGTGCGGGCCGCCGGATCGACGGCAGGAGTGCCGTGCGGATCGGTGATCGGCTCGGTCGTGCCGGCGCCCACCGCGACCGGAACCGGCTGCAGCGCGCCGACCGGCGCACCACCGCCAGCCGGATCGGCGTCACCGATCACCGCACGGCCCCGCAACCGGCCGGTGAACAGCTGCTGAAAGATCCACAGCATGTAGACGGCGGCCAGCACGATGCCGGCAGTGGCGATGGTGGCCCACACCGGCTGAGTGCGGAACGAACCGATCAGGACCAGGAACTCCGAGATGAACGAGTTGGTGCCCGGAACGGCAATGGTGGCAAGGGATCCCACCAGGAAAAGGCCGCCCAACATCGGGGCGATCTTCCAGACGCCGCCGTAGTCGGAGATCAGCCGCGAGCCGCCACGCGCGGTGAGCATCCCCACCAATAGGAACAGCAGCCCGGTGGCCAGGCCGTGGTTCACCATGTACAACACGGCGCCGGACACCGCCTGGGTGGTGAAGACGAAGCAGCCCATCGCGATGAAGCCGAAATGGGCGATTGAGGTGTAGGTGACGAACCGTTTCAGGTCGGTCTGGCCGGCAGCCACGATGGCGCCGTAGACGATGCCCAGGGTGGCCAACAGCAACACCAGCCAGGCCAGTTTGCTGGCGGCCAGCGGCACCAGCGGCAGACAGATCCGCAGGAAACCGAAGGTCCCGACCTTGTCCAGCACACCGACCAGCAGCGTTCCGGCGCCCACCGGCGCCTCGGCACCGGCGTCGGGTAGCCAGGTGTGCAACGGCACCAGCGGCGCCTTGATGGCGAACGCGATGAAGAAGCCGGCGAAGATCCACAGCTGAGTGGACAGCGGTATCTGGTGGGCGATCGCGCGCAGCTCGGCCCAGTCCAGGGTGCCGCCTGCTGGCCGGACGCTGGCGCTGGCGACGTACAGGCCGATGACGCTTACCAGCATCAGCAGACCGCCGACCAGCGAATACAAGAAGAACTTGGTGGCAGCGTAGGTCCGTCGTACCCCGCCGTACGCGCCGATCAGGAAGTACATCGGGATCAGCATCACTTCGAACATCAAGTAGAACAGGAAGACGTCGGTGGCGGCGAAGACGCCGATCATCGCGCTCTCCAGGGCCAGGATCAGCCCGAAGTAACCGGCCGACGTCCGGCCCGCGGGCAGCTTCTCCTCCCAGGATGCACCGAGCACGATCGGTACCAGCAGGGCGATCAGCGCGATCATCACCAGCGAGATGCCGTCGACGCCGAGCGAGAACTTGATGCCGAAGAACGGGATCCAGTCCACCGAGAACGTTTGGGAGAACAGCGGATTGACGCTGCTCGGTGGGGTGGCGGTCGGGGTCGGGCTGGGCGGGGTCACCATGTCGCGGGTAAAGGCGATCCACAGCACGATGGCCAGCACGAACGGGACAACGGCGAAGCCCAGTGCGATCAGCTTCGCGGTGCGCTGCGGCAGGTTCTTGCAGAACATCATCGACAGCGCGCCGATCAGCGGCACCCCGATCAGCAGCAGCAGCAACGGATTGTTCTGTGTCATTGGCTCGACTCCGCGCTCGTTCCGATCCTTGACACAGCACTCGTTCCTCGCACTGCGTCTGCGATTCTCACTCGCTGTCGTCTTCGCGTCATGCGTACCTCACCGCCAGCAGAGCGACCACCAGCATCAGTGTTCCGGCCATCATCGACAGCGCATAGGACCGGACAAATCCGTTCTGCCAGTGCCGCCATCGGCCGGACAGCCCACCGAGCCCACCGGCGAGGCCGTTCACCGCGCCGTCGACACCCTTGCCGTCGGCGATCAGCGACATCTTGGTCGCCCAAATGCCCGGCCTGGCAACGAGTGTCTCGTTGATGATGTCGCTGCCGACATTCGCCCTGGCCAGCGCCACCAGCGGATTGACCCGCTCCGGAGCCAGCACCGGCACCTGCTGGCGGCCGACGAACAGGTAGGCGACGGCGATGCCGGCGGCCACCAGCACCAGGGTGATGACGGTAATCGCTGCGGCCGGTATCGGCAGCTCCGCCGGCTCCCGGAAGTCGCCGACCGACGGTGCCAGGAAGTTCACCAACCGGTGGCCGATCGCCAAGAACGCACCCGAACCCAGCGCGCCGACGGCCAGCACGATCATCGGCACCGTCATCGTCGGGGTGGCCTCGTGCGGACTGTAGGGCACCGCAGTCCCGTCCTCTGCGGTCTTCGTCAGCTGCTGCCAACGGCTTTCGCCGAAGAACGTCATGATCATCAGCCTGGTCATGTAAAAGGCGGTGATGCCGGCACCTATCAGCGCAGCCAGCCCGAGGAGCCAGCCCTTGCCACCACCGGCACCGAACGCCGCCTCGATGATCGGGTCCTTGGAGAAGTAGCCGGACAGGAACGGGAACCCGATGATCGCCAGGTACCCGCAGGCCATCACCGCGAAGGTGATGGGCATCCGCTTGGCCAACCCGCCCATCCTGCGCATGTCGACGTCGTCGTTCATCGCGTGCATCACCGAGCCGGCACCTAGGAACAGCGCCGCCTTGAAGAAGCCGTGGGTCAGCAGATGGACGATTGCCAGTCCATACACCCCGGTGCCGAGGCCGGCGGCCAGGAACATGTAGCCGATCTGCGAGACCGTCGACCAGGCAAGGACTTTCTTGATGTCGTCCTTGGCGCAGCCGGCAACACAACCGACCAGCAGGGTGACGGCACCGACGATGCAGACCACCAGCCGGCCGTCGGAGCTGAGGTCGAAGATCGGGCTGGACCGGCAGATCAGATAGACGCCGGCCGTCACCATGGTGGCGGCGTGGATCAGCGCCGACACCGGCGTGGGACCCTCCATCGCGTCCGGCAGCCAGGCCTGTAACGGCACCTGCCCGGACTTGCCGCAGGCGCCGAGCAGCAACAGGATGGCGATCGCGGTGACGGTGGCCGGCGACTGTAGGGCCAGCTCCTTGATGCCGCCGAACACTCCCGCGTAGCTGGTGGTTCCGAGGTTCTTGAACAGCAGGAAGATCGCCAGCAGCAGCCCGACGTCGCCGACCCTGTTCATCACGAACGCCTTCTTGGCCGCCGTTGCGGCAGCGGGCTTCTCGGACCAGAATCCGATCAGCAGGTAGGACGCCAGACCGACGCCCTCCCAGCCCGCGTAGAGGGTGACGAAACCGTCGCCCAGCACCAGCAGCAGCATGGCCGCGACGAACAGGTTCAGGTAGGCGAAGAACCTGCGGCGCTCCGGATCGTGCGCCATGTAGCCGATGGAATAGACGTGGATCAGCGAGCCGATGCCGGTGATCAGCAGTACGAATGTCAACGACAACGGATCAAGGTGCAGCCCGAACCCGATGTTCAGGTCGGACACCGGCATCCAGTCGTACATCTTCACTTCGAAGAGCCGACCTGCCGATGGGTGGCTGAGCAGGCTGAAGAAGATCGACACCCCGAGAACGAACGAGACGATCACCGTCGCGCAGCCCAGCAGGTGGCCGATCCTGTCCATCGCCCTGCCGCCGACCAACAGCACGACGGCGCCGGCCAGCGGCAGCACCAACAGCAGCCAGGCCAGCGACGCGACGCCGGTGGCTGCCGGAGCGGTCGGGTCGGTGACGGCAGCAAGGTGCGCCGCCGGAGTCAGAGTGGCCAGAAAGGTGGTCACGTAGTAGGTCCGTTCACGCTAAAACTTCAACAGGTTCGCGTCGTCGACGGATGCACTCCGCCGACTCCGGAAGATGGACATGATGATCGCCAGGCCGACGACGACTTCGGCGGCGGCGACGACCATCACGAAGAAGGCCATCACCATCCCGTCGAGGTTGCCGTGCATCCGGGAGAAGGTGACCAGCGACAGGTTCACCGCGTTGAGCATCAACTCGACGCACATGAACACCACGATGGCGTTGCGGCGCACCAACACTCCGACGGTGCCGATGCCGAACAGCAGCGCCGACAGCACCAGGTAATGGGTGGGGCTCATCTGGCGTCCTCCTCCGCTGCGATCCGCATCCGCAGGTCCTCGTCGTGGGCGGCCTGGGCGGCGTCGGCCTGCTCATCCGCCGACACATCACCGAGATCGCCTGGCCGGCGCGGCTGGTCGCCGGATTCCAGCTCCGCGAGCATGTGCCCGGAGGCGTATTGGCTGGCCACCCGCTCGGATTCGCTGCGCTCGACCAGCGCGGACACCGAGGCCGGCGCGATACTGCCGTCCGGCAGCAACGCCGGGGTGGCATTGGACGACGAGGTGGCGAACACACCAGGCCCCGGCAGCGGCGACATCTGGTCGGAGCGCATCCGCTCGGTCACCCGCTGACGCTGCGAGCGGCGCTCGCCCGGCGCCCTCTCCACGTGGGCGAGCACCATGGCGCCGACAGCGGCGGTGATCAGCAGCGCACTGGTCAGTTCGAACGGGAACAGGTAGTCGGTGAACAGCACCTTGGCGATCGAGCCGATCGGACCACGCTCGGCCAGCGAAGCGCCCAGGCCGGCCATCGGCGAGTTCTGCAGGGCGCGCAGCAGACCGGTAGCCACCAGGGCAACGAAGCCGATCCCGAGGATGGTGGCCGCAACCCGTTGCCCGCGCAGCAGTTCGATCACCGAATCACCTGCATCACGTCCGGTCAGCATCAGCACGAACAGGAACAGCATCATGATGGCGCCGGTGTAGACGATGATCTGAGCGAACCCGAGGAACTCGGATTGGTTCAGGATGTACATGGCGCCGAGCGACATCATGGTAAGAGCCAGCCACAGCGCGGAATGCACGGCCATCCTGGAGAACACCATGCCGACGGCACCGAGCAGCGCCAGCGGGGCGAGGATCCAGAACATCACCTGCTCGGCGCCGGCGTGGCCCGAGGTGGCGGCCGCGACTGGCCCGGCAACGGGAGCCGCGGCGGCCAGCAGCTGGTCGATCACCCGTCACCGCCGGCGCGAGCGGCCTCGAAATCCGGGCCGGGCAACGGATCCGGTCCCGGCGGGACGGGTGCGGGATGCGCGGCAACCCCATCTGGCCGGAACGTCGGATCGGCCAGCAATTGCGGGCCGTAGGTGTAGTAGTCCTTCTCCTCGCCCAGCCGCATGGCGTGCGGCGGCGGCTCCATGCCGGGCTGCAACGGGGCCAGCAGCATGTCCTTGGTGTAGATCAGCCGCTGCCGATCGTCGTCGGCCAGTTCGTACTCGTTCGTCATCGACAACGCCCTGGTCGGGCAGGCCTCGATGCACAGCCCGCAGCCGATGCACCGCAGGTAGTTGATCTGGTAGTCCTTGCCGTAGCGCTCGCCGGGGGAGAACCTGGCATCCTCGGTGTTGTCCGCGCCCTCGACGAAGATCGCATCGGCCGGGCAGGCCCACGCGCACAGCTCACAGCCCACGCACTTCTCCAGTCCGTCCGGATGACGGTTCAGCTGATGGCGCCCGTGGTAGCGGGCCGCCGGCTGCTCCGGCCTGCGTGGGTAGTCGTCGGTGACGACCGGCTTGAACATGGTGGCAAAGGTGACGCCGAAGCCCTTGACCGGATCAAGAAACGACATGAGTACTCCCTTCCGAATCGGACTGGCGCAGAGCTGGTCTGCGCCGCGGCGCCATGGGTACAGCGAGATTCAGCGGCGGGATCGGGTATCTGCCGATGCCAGGGGGCACCACCATGCCGCGGTCCATGCCGTGGCCGTCCGGCTGCAGCTGGCCGTGTGCGGCCAACCGGGAGTCGACGATGGCATCGATCCTGGCGGTGTCCTCAGCGGTGTCGTCCGCGTCTTCAACGCTCCTGACCTTGCTGGGCCAGAACGCGATGGCCAGCAGAATGATCACCAACGGAATGCCCATCCACAGGATCACCTGCCCGGTCGACAAATTGGTGTCGTGGTTGAGCACCCTGGCGGTGGCCACCAGCAAGATCCAGGCCAGCGACGCCGGTACCAGCACCTTCCAACCCATCCGCATGAATTGGTCGTAGCGCAATCGCGGCAGCGAGCCGCGCAGCCAGACGAAGACGAACAGGAAGATCATCACCTTGATGAAGAACCACACCAGGGTGAGCCAGCCGGTGTTCGCCGCGTGCCAGCGGGAGATCGGCCACGGCGCCTGCCAGCCGCCGAGGAACAGCGTGGTGGCGATCGCCGAGACGTTGATCATGTTGATGTATTCGGCCAGGAAGAACAGTCCGAACCGCATCGACGAGTACTCGGTGTTGTAGCCACCGACCAGCTCGCCTTCCGCCTCGGCCAGATCGAACGGGGCCCTGTTGGTCTCGCCGACCATCGAGATGCAGTAGATGACGAACGACACCGGCAGCAGCCAGATGTACCAGCCGCCGTGCTGGTGGGCGACGATCCCGGCCATCGACAGGGTGCCCGAGTAGATGAACACCGCGACGAACGACAGCCCCATCGCGACCTCGTAGCTGATCACCATGGCTGCCGACCGCAGGCCACCGAGCAGCGGGTAGGTGGACCCCGACGCCCAGCCGCCGAGCACCAGGCCGTACACACCGATTGACGAGAAGGCAAGGGCGGCAAGCACTCCGACCGGCAGGTCGACCAGCTGTAAGGCCGTCTGATGCCCGAACATCGACACCTGGCCACCCATCGGAATGATGGAGAACACCAGGAACGCCGGGATCGCACACATCACCGGGGCCGCGATGTAGACAAACTTGTCGGCTGCCTTCGGGATGATGCCTTCCTTGAAGTGCAGCTTCAGTGCGTCGGCCAGCGACTGCAGCAAACCGAACGGTCCGTTGACATTCGGACCGGGTCGGTGCTGCATCCGGCCGACGACGCGACGCTCGAACCAGATCACGAACAAGGTCAGCAGCAGCAACAGCACGAAGACCAACAGCACCTTGATCAGCATCAACCACCACGGGTCGTCGGCCAGCAGCGTCGACACCGACCCGTCCGGCGCGATGCCGGCGGTCGGGTCGTCGGCCAGCCAGCTAGTCATGACGTCTCCTCTGGGTATGCAGTCCAGGTCACCGGGCTGACCGAGACCCGCTGCCCGGCAGCGGCTCCCAGCGTCGCGGGCGTCGAAGCACCTCGGACCCGTCCGGGTAACCACACCACGCCGGCCACCATCTTGTCGTCCGGGATGACTCGCAACAGCACCGCCACCGAGCCGGCCGGGCCGGCGACACCGACCATTTCACCGTCCGTCAGACCGGCCGACAGCGCGGTGGCAGCAGACACGCAGGCGACCTCTGCCTTGGCCGTGCCCGCCAGGTGTGGTTCGCCGTCCAGCAGCGAACCACCATCGATGGCCATCCGCCAGTAGCCGAGCAGCAGCCCGCCGTCAACCCCGGCGTTGGGGTCGACGGGTGCCGGCCCGGTCGGCAGCGCGGTGGTCGTGGAACCCTGCCACTGCCCGAGTCTTTCGATCTCGGCCACGGCCGCGGCCGGCGATTGGGTGTACAGATCCACGTCCATCTCGACGCCCAGGGTGTCCAGGATGCGACCGTCGTCGAGCAGACCCTGCTTGCGGATGGCCGCACCGAACGGCCGCACCCTGCCTTCCCAGTCCAGGTAGGCACCGGCCTTCTCGGCTGCCGCGGCGGCCGGGAACACCACGTTCGCCCGCTCGGTGACGGCGGTCGCCCGCAGCTCGATGCTGACGACGAAACCTGCCGTCTCGATCGCGGCCAGAGCCGCGGCCGGATGCGGTAGATCGGCCGGGTCCACTCCGCCGATCAGCAGCCCGCCGAGCTCACCGATCGCCGCCGCCTCGACGATGCGGGTCGTGTCGCGGCCGACACCGGTGGGAAGCGGTGCACTCCAAGCCTTCTCGACCTCTGCCCTGGCGGCCTGGTCGGTCACCGGTCGACCGCCAGGCAGCAGCGTCGGC
>JALYVF010000226.1 GCA_030853385.1 Actinomycetota bacterium
CAGTCGTGCTGGGCAACCTGTTGATGAGCCTGTTGCGGCACAGCGACCGGGTCACCGCTGCCTGCCTGGCTCAATTGGTCAACGTCATCGCGCCCATCCGCACCGAGCCGGACGGCGCCGCCTGGCGGCAGACCATCTTCTACCCGTTCGCGTTGACCGCCCGGCATGCCCGCGGACAGGTGCTCAGGGTCGAGCCCACCACGACGGCGCTGCACTCCGAAACCCTCGGCGATGTACCGGCTGTTGACGTCACCGCCACCTACGACGCCGAGATGGGCCAGTACACCGTGTTCGCGGTGAACCGGGACGACCAGCAGCCGGCCGATCTGCAGCTGCGGATGGTCACCGACCGGGCCGCCGACGTGGTCGAGCATGTGGTGCTGGGCGGTGCGGACCTGCTGGCGAGCAACTCCCAGCAGATGCCGAACCGGATCGCCCCGCGCTCCAGCACCGACCATCACCTCGACGGCGAGACCCTCGCTGTCCGGCTGCCGCCGGTCTCCTGGTCGATGATCCGTCTCGCGGCGACAGGGTGATGTAGATCACCGTTGATGATCTCACTGCCCGCGGATGGCGTGCGGTGACGGTCAGCAGCTTGCTGGGTGGGTGAGCCTGCCGGTCAGCGGGTGATGCCGGTGTGTCCCAGGCTGTATCGGCCGGGGATGGGCATCAGCGCAAGTCCGTGTGGGCCGCGGCCGACCGGGATTGTGGCCAGTAGCCGGCCGTTGCTGGTGGACAGCACGTAGACCACATTGTCATAGCGGCCCGATACCCACAGTTGGGTGCCGTCCGCACTGACGTTGCCCATGTCGGGGCTACCGCCACCTGGGATCTGCCACTTCGTCTGCACCACACCGGTGGTGGCGTCCAGCACGCTGATGCTGCCTTCCAGTCTGTTGGTGACGAACAGCCGGCGGGAGTCCCGGGATAGGTACAGCCCGTGGGCGCCGCGGCCGGTGGGGATGAAACGTTCTACCGACGTCGCCGCAGCGTTGAGCACCCAGACGCCGTTGCCGTCGGAATCGGCGATGTAGTAGCGGCGCCCGTCCGGTGCCAGTTTGATGTCCTGGGGACCCATCATGGTGTGTCGAACGGGCATGTCGACTACCCGCAGCAGGCGGTGGCTGGCGACATCGATCACTGCTACCCGGCCGGCGAACTCGCAGGTGAACACCGCTGTTCGCCCGTCGACGCTGAAGTCGGCGTGGTCGACACCCGCGCACTGCGGGACGGGGGTGATGTCGTGCACCTTCCAGGATTTCGGGTCGTACCAGACCAGCTCGCGTTTTCTTTCGGCGACCGAGATGGCATAACGGCCGTCCGGGGTGAAGTACATGTTGTAGGGGTCGATGACTGAGATGGTGCGGCCGCACTTGCCGGTCGTCGGGTCGATCACCATGATCTTGTTGGCGGTGTCGCTGGTGGCGTACAGCTGGCGTAGATCGTAGGACGGCACCACGTGCTGCAGCTCGCCGCCGAGGAAGCACTTGCGGACGACGGCGTGGGTGCGCTGGTCGATTACCCAGACGTCGCCGGAGCCGTTGTGCGGCACATAGGCGTACGGCGGGTCCCTGCGCACCTGTGCCGAGAGCATGTTGGGGCCAGCAGCCGCGTAGATGTTGTGCGGGTCGCTGACCGCTGGCATACCCGCCAATGCGTCGTTCCGGCCGGGTGCGGAGGACAGCGGAGGACGGCGCGAGGTGGCCAGTGGGCCGGTGTCGGTGGGCTGACTCGTCTGCGGTGATGCCGTGATCGGGGCTGCAGGCGAAGAAGCGATTGAGACGGGGGCCGATGCTGCGGCCCCCGTTGAGGTGGCGTTGGGGGATCGCGTTGAGGCAGCAGGTGGTGTTGCTGTGCAGGCGGTCAGCAGCACCGCGAAAGCGCCCACTGTGAATCGCATCCATCCGCGCACGGTTGCTCCTGTCTGAGTTGGTGATCGATGCGGCGCGTTTGCGAGCACCGCAGCGGACGCCCTACTGCCGGCATCCGATAGTTCTTGACACTAGTGACGCTTCCCGCAGTGGGCGTTGCCGACGTTTGCGTTCAGCTGATCCTTCGGCGGACTGCCGGTTGACGAGTTCGGCGTGAGGTTCCGGGGCGTCGGTGTTCACTGCGGGCGGCCGGCGAGGCAGACCGCCTCAATGCCCGTCACTGATCCTCCCGCCGATCGTCCCACCAAGCGTGGGCTGAGTGGCGCCTGGTGGGGCGCCGGCGCCGGTCATCCGGGGTGGCTGTGTCCACGATTCCGGCGTCCGGTGTTCGGCCGGGGCCTACATCCCCTTGTCCAGTTTGTTCGGCAATGAGGTGGAGGCGGCCGACGCCGGCACTACCGCCACGGCGGGTGCGGTGCGGCTGGGCTTTGGCGGCGCGGCCTGCGGGCGCAGGATCTTGATATGCGGGGATGTCGAGGAGCTCGTCGACTGTGACGAATAGGTAGCCCTGGCGAATGAGTCGCGCAACGACGATCTTGACCGCTTGTACTGTTTTGGAACGGTCTGCTTGATGAGAATTGAACCCGTCGTGAAATATGAGTATCGCTCCCGGCCCCGCCTTGGCCAGAGCGCGTCTGGCAATGCGCAGGGGCGACACCTGAAATACCTCCAGAGGGTGGCAGAAATCCCCGGAGACCGGCCGTAGACCGTGGCTGCGTAGCGTCGCCCGAAGGGCGGGTGTGCGCAGCAGCCACGGTGGTCGATACAGCGCCGGGGTACGCCCAATGACGCGTTGCAATATCTGTTGCGTTGCGTGGGTTTGCTGTCGTTGCGGGCCAGGCGCCAAACAGTTCATAGTTTCGTGAGAGTAGCTGTGGTTTCCGATTACGTGCCCTTGCTGTATTAGCCTCGCTGTCGCCTCCGGGAACCTTTCCACACACCGGCCGACTTGGAAGAAGGTCGCCCGAATGGCGTTGCTGGCCAGAAATTCACCAATCTGCGTCGTAAACGGTTCATTCGGGCCGTCATCAAACGTCAGCGCTATCACCTGATCAGACCTGTTGCCTCGGTATGGGAACGAGCCCATGATTTGCGAGTGGGGAGAAAGGAGTGTCCAGTAGCCGGCACCCACGGCGCCGGACAATCCGATCAGCCAAGCGCTCAGGTTTCTTCTCATCAGAAGCTCAGCTCTGGCGGTGAACCAGACTCACCCAACGAGACTTCGGCCGCGGACCGGTAGTCTTGCGATCGGCGAAATGCGGGCGCCATACCTAGCACCGGACGGCGCAGGAATCGGTTGAGAGCGTATCCTAGTATATAGTAGTAGAAGAAAGAAACTGCGAAGTTGTATACAACCCCCTGTTCCATGCGTCGGGCCGACGTATAGGTGAAATTGGCAGAGTCGAATGCGACATGGCCGCGCTTTCTCAACCTACGTAGCAAATCGAGCTCGTCGCCTCCTTGAGACAGCCGCACGTCATATCCAGTGAACGCGCCCCTACGGAACGCGAAGTTGGTGGCGGTCACATAGACTACTGGACCGCCATGTCGCTGCACCCATGTCACCGCCCCGAACAGCATCCGTTGGACAGTCAACCCCCATCTAGGACCGTCATAGAAAAAGCACGGACCGCCGACTGCAATTCCTTCCGGGTTTCCAATGAACCACCCTGCAATATTGGATAGCCAGCCAGGTTGATAGATGCAGTCGGCGTCGGCAGACACGATGATCTCGCCGGCCGCAATCTCGGTCCCTCGTTGTCTGGCCCGACAGACGCCGGGGATCGGTTCGAAGACCACCGTGGCACCCGCCGCGCGGGCCACCGCGGCGGTGCGGTCGGTGCTGTTGTTGTCAACGACGATGACTTCAAACGACCCTGGGTAGTCCTGACCGGCCAGTGACGACAGGCAATCATCGAGATAGGATTCTTCGTTGAAGGCCGGAATGACGATGCTAAAATGTGGGGGTTCGCCCTCCCTCTGCTGCCGATACACCCGTCGTCGCACCACGCTTCCATGCCGGTTGGTCCAGTACTATTGCAACAGTAGTACTGGCGCGTGTTCCAGCGCGACGCAACACCGGGATTGGCAACGATCGGAGAGCCCCGAACCGTGACTTCGCGGCCGACTGAGCATGGTCTGTCATGCTGACGGTGGCGATTGTCGCAGCGCTGGCGAGTGCACTGTGCTTCGGGGTTGCTGCTGCTCTGCAGCAGCGAGAAGCGGGTTTGGCCGTGTCCTCAGGGGTCGCAGATCCGCGTTTGCTGGTCCGATTGGCGCATCGGCCGATCTGGCTGACCGGCGTCTGCGCGGACGGCCTTTCCGCCGCCCTGCATGTCCTTGCCCTCTCGCAGGGGTCGATCGCTGTGGTGCAGCCGCTCGGCGTCACCGGTCTGTTGTTTGCCATCCCGTTGGTGGCGGTGCTGCGTCGGCAGCCGGTGCCACTTCGGGACATCTTGGCCGCGATGGTCGTGTTGGCCGGGCTCGGTGTGCTGTTGCAGCTGGTACCGCACACCACGCAGGCTGCCGAGATGGGTCCCAGGGTGATGATCATCGCGGTGCCCATCGTTGCGTTGGTATTCGCCGCTGCCATGCTGGGGCTGGCCCACGCCAGGCCAGGGCGACCACGCGCGCTGCTGTTGGCTGTGGCGGCGGGAACGTCGTTCGGCATCGTCGCGGTGCTGGTCAGGGCGTTGCTGCAGATGATGGGCCAACCGCATCAGGGGCTGGGCATCGCCGCGGCTGCGGTAGGAATCGCGCTACTGGTGCCCAGCGGCTATCTGCTGCTGCAGCAGGCATACCGTGTCGGGTATTTCGCCGCCACGCTGGCAACTGCGGTCGTGGTCGACCCGCTGGCTGCCCTCCTCGGAGGCGTCCTTGTCTTGAACGAACCGCTGACCCACACCCCGGGCCAAGCCATCGCCGCCGTGATCTCGGCAGCGGCGATCATTGCCGGAATCGCTGTCTTGGCTACCTCTCCGGCCCACGTGTTCACCATCGCTGCCCCGCAACCCCAGGTGCACGAGGGAACCGACTGACAGGTCCTGGACTGGCGCTGGACCTTGGGGGAATGCATCGCCTGCACAGGATTCTCGGCGCCGGCCGATCGGTGTCCTACATCGGCATCACTGCTTAGGAATCCTCTGCTGGGGCGGCCCGCGACGCGCCGGTGATCTGGTCGGTGCCCAACCGACTCAGCGATGTCATCGCGGGATTGATCATCAGGAACCCCTGATCGTGCCCCCATTCCGACGGTGCTGCGGCCCCACTGAGACGCCAGGCAACGGCGGCGAATAGCGGTGCGGCCAGCACGTCGACGGTCCAATGCGCATGTTGCACTAACAACAAGATGCCTACTGCGGTTGCCACTGCAGCGACTGCGATCTTCGCGGGACGACTGCGGACAAGCGCGATGAGCAGAACCAGCGTCGCAGTATGTCCGGAGAAGAATAGATCCCTGGTTTCGGGCATGCCACCCGGGTAAAACAGTTGACCGATTGGATCGTGCAGCGGGATCTCGCCCGGAGGAGCAGCCAGCGGCACAGCCAGGATCGTGATCAGGCGCAGGGTAAACAGCATTTCGAGGGCGACGGCACCCCGGATCAGTTCCAGTGGGCGGCCAACGCAACCACCAGCAACCAACAGCAAGGTGCCGATCAGCAGGGTAAAGATCGCCGTGCTCACAGGGACCGGACCGAGGATCGGCAAGAGGGGCTCCGGTGGGATTCTGCCCGGCCTGCGCTGAACCTCGCTGAAGATCAACCGCGTCAGAACCGGGCTCACTACTGCGGCAACCGATATTGCCAGCAACGTCCACCGGAACCTTGGGGACGACCAAGCGACCGCCCAGGCCGCCGCCGTCCGCGAGGCTACGCCGCGCACGCCGGGGTGTGATCGTCGAGCAGGTGCACAACCGGAAAGAGCAGCGGCGAATGGCTCGGGCCATGCGTTCTAGGTGGCCACCGAATTCGGTCTCCGAGAAGGCTCACCTGACTCTTGGCCGTCCCTAACCGGCGCACATCGCCACCTTCGACCGCCCGACGTCGCCGTGCAGGTAGCGAAAGTCCCATGCGCATTGCTGAAGCTTACTCTCGCTACTATCGGACTATTAGTAGTAGGTAGAACTCTGGGGGGCGCCGCCGCTACGTGGACTGCTCACCGCGGGCTACGCGCTGGTCTTCTGGCTCGCTGCCTGGTCGCGCCTTGGCAGCAAGGACATCACGAGCTGACTCATCCCGGGTGCGAAGGCGACGCTGGTTGAGGGACCGGCGGCGGCTGACTTTCGGCCCTCGCGGTAGGGCCGACCGCAGCGCCCAGCACGCCGGAGTTGGGTAGGTGAACCGCCCCCTCGGCCGTGGTGATCGTGGTGTATATGAGACCCGTCCCGGCGATCACCCCTTCAAAGGGGCCGCCCAAGGCGCCACTGTGTATCGTCACCCGCTGGCCGGCCACGAAGGGGCGAGCGAACATCAGCACCAGGCCGGCGAAGAAGTTGCCCATCGTTTGCTGGGCGGCGATACCGACCACCACACCGGTGACCACACCCCCGACCAAGAACGTGCCGAGGTTAACTCGCAGCAGGTCGAGCAGTCCGAGGCCCAGTAGACCGGCGCCGGCGACGTCACACACCAACTTGACCGCGCCCACGGCGGCCGGGCCAGCACGGTACTGGCTGATCCGGCCACATTCTCTGGCGACCGATCGGGTGGTGACCAATCCGGCGACCACGTACACCAACGCTGCACCGAGCACCAACAGCTTGACGTAGGGCGTAGGGACCTCCACGGCGTTGCCGAACAAGTGAAATATCCCTGGTGTGGTGCGCTTAATGCCGCCCAGGCTGTCGCCGAACTGAAAACAGAGCAGCGTGATCACTGCGCCAGGAATCGCACGTTTGAGATCAGGTCTGGTCTTGGCGTCGATCGCCCGCAGTACTGCTCGCGGTCCCGAATTGCGCTGATCCAGGCCAGAAAGTGCGGACTGAGGATCGGGTGAAGGGGCGGCGGCCTGGTCATCGGTCATCGGTCCATGTTGTCGGCCCTGGTGGACAAGGACCAACTCCGCTATCAACTTCAGGCCCGCCCCTCACCGGCTTCCCGCATCGTTCCCATCATCCGGATTCCGCTGGCGGCGGCCCGGCACTCCGTTCACGACCTGGCCACTGCGTGTTCCACGGCAGGGTCCTTGGTGGGGCCTCCTCGCTGCGAAGCACGGAATCGCTACCCGACGGCGCCCGCTCCGGGCGAATGGCGATGGACCCCCGATTCGGCACCACCGCGTGGTGAGGGTTGGATGATCGCTCTGACCGCTGGTGACGGGCTCACTGCATTTCGGTGATGATGAAGTGCCCGTTCGTGTCTGACCTAACGGAGCGGTGATAGCCAGCGTCGGCGGGTGTGGTGTGGGTCACGGTTCGGTGCCGATCACGATGACGGTGACGGCACTGTCGGGGTGGCCGGCGGCTTTCAGGGTGGCTGTGACGGTGTGGTGGATGGCGGCCAGGGTTGCGATGACTGGCGGGTCGCCGGTAGCGATGATCCGGATCGTGACGGTCAGCGGGGTGGTGTCGCTGGGCTCCTCGATGTCGACGGCGGCCGGGTCTGCATGGCGCGCGGATTCGATAGCCGGGGCGGTGACTTGCCTTACCGCACGGACGGCGGCGTCTTTGATCCGGCTGGCCAGGTTCGGGGCCAGCCGGGCGACACCGGGGGTGTCGGCGGTCGCTTGGGCGACCATCTTGGCCAGTGCGGTGTCGCTGACGTCCAGCTGCGGGATCATGGTGTGCTCGGGGTGTCGAGGAGGTCGACGAAGGACACGTCGACGGAGCGGGGACTGAGCCGGAACTGGGTGCTGAGCGTTTGCTGGATCCGGTGTCGGATGAGGTCGGCCAGCACGTGCAAGTCGGCTCGATAGGCGGCGGCGGCGGTGATCTCGACGGTCAGTGGTGGTTGCAGTGCTGCGGGCTCGATTGTCTCGGGCACCGGATCATCGGCGCCGAGCTGTATCTGGCAGAGCTGGATTTCAAGGTCGGGTAGCTCGTCGAGTTGGTGCTGTAGCAGGGTGTTGATGGCCAGTTGGGTGACGAACGAAGCGCCGGCGGTGGCGACGGGTATCTGGCGGCCGGGCCGCAATTCGGTCCAGACGGTGGCCATCACGGAGGGCAGCAGCGTGTCGGGTGCCGGGCTCGCGGCGCTCCGGAACTCCTCGGCTGCTTGCCGGTGCTGATGGTCGGCTGCGATGGCGGCCTGGCAGTGCGGGCAGGCGTCGATGTGCGCATCGGTGGATCCTGCTCGAGCGGCGTCGATGACGTCGAGGGGGTCGCGTCCGCAGCGCAGCAGAATGGCCGGATCTACCGCCATGAGTTCATTGCCTCCGCCAGTCGTAGGCGGGCCCGATAGATTCGCCCGCGGGCGGCGTCCACGCTCACCTTGGTGATGTCGGCAACCTCCTGATACGTACACCGCTCGATCTCCCGTAGCTGCCAACATAGCCGCAGCTCAGTCGGTAGATCGTCGAGGGCAGCCCGCACCGCGTCCATCAGGGCGGTGTTCTGCGCGTGCTGTTCCGGATCGTCACCACTGGGTCTGTGCATCCAGCTGCCATCCCGGCCGGCCGCATTCTCAAGGTCATCAGTGGGGATGGCGAGCCGGCGACGGTCGCGGGCAGCGTTGAGGGCAAGGTTGCTGACGATTCGGTACATCCAGGTGGAAAATTTCGCCTCGGACCGGAACTCCGGCAGTCGCCGCCACCCGGTGACGAATGCGTTCTGGGCCACATCCTCCGCGTCGTCGGGATTGGACAAGATCCGCAACGCCACGCCATACATGGCGTTTTGGTGTCGACGCACCAGGGTTTCAAAGGCACGTGGGTCGCCGTGCTGAGCGCGCGCGACGAGGACGGCATCGTCGATTGTCCGGCCGGCGGACCGACGCAGGACTCCACCGTCGAGGTCACCGCTGCCAGCCCGCACATCCATGATGTTGCCAGATACGGACCCTTCCAAACCCGCGTCCAGACCGATACGGAGTGACCCAGCTCATAACCCAAGGGTGTGAGGTCCTGATCGCGGAGCGTGTCCTAACGGGGGTCGTCGGCACATTCGCCGACGTCTCGGGGTCCGGATCGGGTCCCTGACCTGCCCCATCTATACCGACCACGGACCCGCGAGCGACTAGACCAAGAGAGAGATCCCTGAGATGACGACCGCATCGCACCTTGACAAGACCGACAAGCCCGAAGTCAGCAAGAACCTGCCGGCCACCACCCAATCAGCACTGGTGACCAGCCACGGCAAGACCACAATCGCCGACACCGTGGTGGAGAAGATCGCCGGTCTGGCGACCCGCGAGGTCCCCGGCGTGCACGCCCTCGGCGGCGGTATGGCCCGCGCATTCGGCGCGGTACGCGAGCGCATCCCGGGCGGCAAGACCAGCCTGGCCCAAGGTGTGTCCGTCGAGGTCGGTGAGCGGCAGGCCGCCGTCGACCTGGGCATCGTCGTCGAATACGGCGTGGAGATCGGTGAGCTGACCACCGCGATCCGCCGCAACGTCATCTCGGCCATCGAACGAATGACTGCTCTGGAGGTCACCGAGGTCAACATCTCCGTCGGCGACGTCTTTGTCGATGGTGAGTCCGACGATTCCGACGACGACAGCAACCCCCGCGTCCAGTGACGTCAACCGGGCCCAGGTCGAGCTGGGCGCCGGCCTCGACCTGGGCGTCACCGGCCCAGCAAGACGCCGCCCGAGCGGCGTCCATCGGACGCGCACTGACCGACATCGACGGCGTTGCCGCCGTTTCGGCCGGCCCGTATTACAAGATCACCGGACCGGGAACGACGATCACCCCCGGCGTCCACGTCAACGATGATCGAGTGGAGGTACACATCGTGGCTCACTACGGAATCCCGCTGCAGCGCACCGCCGCCAACATCGACACCGCGCTGCACAGACTTCTGGACGGCCGCGCACTGCAGGTCGTCGTCGACGACATCCTGCTACCCGGCGAGCAGCTGACATCGGAGGCACCGATGGACCCGGAATCGCATACGTCGAACAACCCAGCAGCAGCTGACGGCGAACAACACCACTCATGAGTGACCGGGATGCGACTGAGCCGCGGGGCGAACGCCGACGCTGGATACGCGATCATCATCCCGACCAGGGCGGCGACCCGGTCGCCTTCGTCGCGAACCTGCCACGACGTGATCGCCGTGATCCCGCCTCGCAGCGATGGCAGGTCCGGCGCACCCGCCCAATGCGCCGCCTGCTGCGGAAGCTTCGCAAAGCCGCCACCTCTCGGCGGCAACAGCTCCGCGCGAATCACCGGCATCCTCGGGTGCGCTGAGCTGTCAAGGACAGTCGCACCGGCACCGCGTCCACTCCACCATTCGCCTGCCAACAACAGATGTGCACCAAGGAGAACCTCATGAAGAACCAAGGAGCCACCATCGGACTGGCCACTGGGCTGGTCCTGGGCCTGGCCGCCGCCTTCGGCGGATTTTGGACATTCCTACTCGTCTTGGTCCTGGGCGTCGTGGGCCTGGTCCTCGGACGGATCATCGACGGCGATCTGGACCTCACTCCCTATCTGGGCGGACGCCGCCGCGACCGTTCCGAGCTGTGACCGCCCCTGCCCCCACCAGCACGCTCGCGACGGTCGCCGACCCCGACAGCAGGGGCACGACAACCCTGGCCGATCGTGTGGTGGAGAAGATCGCCGCCCGCGCGGCCTCCGAGGTTGACCACTGCACCGGGATACCGCGCACCATCGCCGGCATCGGAACCGGCACGACCGCGGTACAGGTCGACGCGATCACCGACGGAGCCATCACCGGGCTGACCCTCCGCCTTGGCATCGAATACCCGGCGCCCATCACCAGCACGACCCGCCGCATCCGGGGCCACGTCAGCAACGTGGTTCAACAGCTGTGCGGCCTGCGGGTCGACCACATCGACATCACCGTCGCCGCCCTCGCCCGGCCCGCACGGACTGAGAAACGAGGCCAATGAGCGCCCCGATCCGGCTGCCCCGCGGCCGCCGCGGCACCACCATGATCCTGGCGATCTTCGCGCTCCGATGGCTGCTGGTGCAATTCCGCACCGATCCGGTCCACCGCCTCAGCATCGACACCGAACGCAACGACCACCCCGGCGCCGGCGTCACCAGCCTTACCGGGACCGCCGTCCTCAACGCCATTACCAAGGACGCCGAAAAGATCATCGGAGTCCGCAACGCCACATCGGCTCTGTCGGGCCATCGCGACGCTCCCGAGCTGTGGCTCACCGTCACCATCGACG
>JALYVF010000235.1 GCA_030853385.1 Actinomycetota bacterium
GGAGAACCCGGACCCACACCGCGGGACATCGACGTAATCGTGATCGGCAACACTCCCACGCACGTTCTCGACGACGTCGCGGAACAGGCCGAGGCCGATCTGCACCGACCAGTCAACATCCGCAGAATCGCCCCCGCCGACTGGTCGTCCGCAACCAGCGGGTTCCTCCAGGAACTGCGATCCCGCCCCCTGATCACTCTTTGGACGGCTGCCTGATGGCCGGCCCGAAACGCTGGCCAACAGGTGAGAGCACCGTCCTGGACATGCTCGCCAAAGGAACGCTCGAACGGGTGCCCGGCGACCCGCATTACACCCACGACCTCTTCGAGAGATCGATCCTCAAGCTCCAGTCTGCACGAGCGCTCACCGCCAACGACCCGGAGACCGCATACACCGTGACCTACGACGCGGCCCGCTTCCTGCTGACCTCGCTGCTCGCCGCCCAAGGACTGCGTTCAAGAGGCGCCCCCGAGGGCGGCCACGTCGCCGTGCAGCAGGTGGTAGAGGCACAATTTCCAGGCCGGTTCAAGTTCTTCGGACGGATGCATCGCGTCCGCAACGAACTCGAGTACCCGCCCCTCACACACGACGCCGTGCCGGTTCAACAAGCAGATGTCACCGACCGGATCGATGAGGTCGCCAGGGCCGTCGACGGGATCCGGCAACTCGTCGACCAGCTGCCCAAATTCACCTGACAGGACGTCCACGCTCAGGTGGCCAGACTCAGGGGCCGGCCAGGTCAGGAGTCGATTGAGTCGGCGCCGACCGCCCGACTAGCGTCGTGCACATGACGGCGGAACCCCTGACCCAGCTGCCCACTTCTCGAGTGCCGGATCCCGCCGACGCCCCGCCGCTGCGCTGGGGCATCCTGTCCACCGGCGGGATCGCCGGCGCGATGGCCGATGCGCTGGCCGCGCACACCCGGCAACAGGTGGTCGCCGTCGGGTCCCGCACCGAGGAATCCGCTCGCACCTTCGCCGACCGCTTCGGCATCGACCGGGCCCACGGCTCGATGGAGGCGTTGCTGGCCGACGACGAGGTCGACGTGGTCTACGTCGCATCCCCACATTCCGAACATCATCGACAAGCGCTGGCAGCGATTGCCGCCGGCAAGAACGTGTTGGTGGAGAAGGCATTCACGCAGAATGCGGAGGAGGCACAGCAGGTGGTCGACGCCGCCCGGGACGCAGGTGTTGCCGCGGTGGAAGCCATGTGGACCAGATTCCTGCCGCAGACCGACGTACTGCGCCAGCTGCTGGCGGACGACTGCCTCGGCGACGTGGTGACGGTGATCGCCGACCATGGCCAGTACTTCGACTCCGACCCCAACCATCGACTCTTCGCCCCTGACCTGGCCGGCGGCGCGCTGCTCGACCTCGGCGTCTACCCGGTATCGTTCGCCTCGATGGTGCTCGGCGGTCCGCTGCGGGTGACCGCGCGCGGCGAGAAGGCCTTCACTGGTGTTGACGGGCGGGTCTCGATGCTGCTGGAAACCGGCCGGCCGGGTGCTCATGCGGTCGTCGACACCACCCTGTTCGCTGCCACCCCGACCACCGCGACCGTCTCCGGAACCGTTGCCAGGGTGGAGATCTCCGGCCCGTTCTACGCTCCTGGCACCCTGACCTACGTGCACCGCAAGGGCAGCAGGCTGACCTTCGACGGCGGCGAGATCCGTGATCACCGCGGGCTGGCCTACGAAGCGGCGCACCTTGCGCAGCTGATCGCCGACGGGCTTACCGAGTCGCCGCTGATGCCGCTGGACGAAACGGTGCAGATCATCACCGTGCTGGACGACGCGCTTCGACAGCTCCGCGACTGATACAGCAGTCGCCCACTGACATGTGTCGGCGGACTGCGCCATCCCCGGCCGAAACACCGTCCGCGGCTGACGTATCCGCTGACCGGACATCAGCTGGTGTGCGCCGCGCCGGTAAGAGCGCAGCCGGTGGCGGCGGTGCGAAATCCAGGCGTGACGATTTGATCCAGCGCTTCGAACGCGATCCCCGCCGCAAGTGCCGCACCCGCTCCAAGGGCAACAGTCAGAAGGTCGCGATCGTCGCCGCACTGGCCTCCGATGTCGAGCTGCTGATCCTCGACGAGCCGACGAACGGGCTCGATCCGGTGATGGAGGCCGTCTTTCAGGACTGCATCAGGGAAGCCAAAGTTCGCGGCACCACGGTGCTGTTGTCCAGTCACATCCTGTCCGAGGTGGAGGCGCTCTGCGATCAGGTGTCGATCATCAGGGCCGGCACCGTGGTGGAGACCGGCACGCTGGCCGAGATGCGGCACCTGACGAGGACTTCGCTGCATGCGAGCTGGAGGAGCTCTTCATGCGGCACTACACGGGCGCCGACCGATGACGGCCACCTGCACCGCACACCGGCCGCCGTTGACAGGGCCGCGGGGGTGGGCGGAACGCCCACGGCAGGCACCGGCGCGCTGCTGAAGTTCGGACTGCGCCGGGAACGCATCCCGATGGCCGCTTGGATCTACGGCCGGTAGTTCCGGCAGTGGTGATGGCGCTCGCCGGGCTCACCTGCGGCGTGCTGCACGGCATCCGCTCCGGCGACTTCGGCGGCGGTTTCGGCGATTCGATGAGGGCCATCCTCGCCCAGCTCCCGCCTGCTGGGTGATCGGCGGCGTCGCGGTGGTGGTGCACGCTTTCGCGCCACGGCTGTGGGTGACGTCCTGGATCGTGCTGGTGCTAGCGGTGCGTTCAACACAACCGGAACCTGCGACCATTTCCGAGTTCATCGGGTCAGACCCATTCTGGTCGCCAACCACGGCAGCGATCGCTCCAAGGCGGCAGAGCCCACATGCCATGAATGACCACCGGGGACCTCCAGCCATCGTATCGCCAAGCCGGCCCGGATGGCCGCCGCCTGAATCGTCCGCTGTTCCGCGGCAAACATGCCGTCCTGAGTACCGACGGCAAGGGTGCCTGCCACCTGGGCAAATGACGCTGATCCGCCCTGCCGATGTGCTGCCCTGGTCAGGATGTCCAGTGGGTTGATTTTCGCGAAGGCGCCGGCATTACCGCTGAATGCTCTGTCCAGGGTGCGTTGACGGCTGCCAAGCGTGGGCGCGCTTTGGCCCGAGATATCGAGAAATGTGGGAAAGAGGCAGGGGTGGTTCACCGCCAGCTGCAGCGAACAGGTTCCGCCGAAGGAGAATCCTCCGACAGCCCAGTGGCTGGTGTTCGGATCCACCTGCAGGTGCTTCGTCACCCACGACGGCACGTCCGTACTCAGGTAGGTGTCGGCTTTCCCCAAGGTTGTGTCAGCGCAGAGCGAATTTTTCAGGGGGGATCCCAGCGGATCCGGCATCACCACCACCGGAGCGATCCCGGCGTGGCTCGCGGCGAACGCATCCATGGTCTCGATGACGCGTCCGCCATCGATCCAGTCCCGGCTGGACCCCGGCGGGCCAGGAAGCAGCATCAGAACCGGCAAAGCCGGCCGATGAGCGGTGAGATACGCCGGCGGCAGATAGATCCACGCAGGTCGGGTCGAAAACCCCGACCGCACACCGGGGATGGTCACTGTCGATACGGCTCCCCCTGCCGGCATGCCGACCGGCGCGGTCCACCGTTCCACGGCAGGAGATTGCCGGCCGGCGCTGGGTGGCGTGCTGAAGGGCTGGCGCGGTGGCAGTTCCCGCTGCTGCGGCAGCGGGAGTCCCAGCGCCGCAGCACTCGTCGGGAAATACCCGAAGGTCCGGTTGATCTCGTTCATCCCGGCCGCCAGCACTGCGATGGCAGCAACGACAGCGACTGTCTTACGCCACCAGCGTGCGGAAAAGAAGTGGGCGATGCCCAGTGCTACCCCAGCGAGCATCACGCCGGCCCAAATCATCACCGAGCGGGGCAGAGGATCCGGGAACGGACGCCACACATCGTTGACGAACCAGGCCAGCACGAGCGTCAGCAGGACGACGCCCACGGCAATGATCGGCAGCACCCTGGTGCGCCACCGCCGGTGCGATCGGATCAGCAGAAACGCGCCCGCCGCCGCCCCGACGATCAACAACACCGTAGGTAGCGGGCCGAAGAACAAGGACCACCGCAGCGGATCGGACACTTCTGGCCTTTCTTCCTTTCGTCACCAACGCGCGACTGTCGGTCGGGCGATGATCGAGCGCAGGCCGAGGCTCCAACCGTCCGCGGCTCGGTGGGGTGGCCTCACGCAGCTCCCCGTGGGCCAGCCGAAGTCCGGGGCCACCCCGAATGCAGAGCGCGTTGTTGGGGCCGGTGGGGACGGTGGGCCAACCTTTGAAGCTTTCAAACTAGCGCACCACAAAGTGAAACGACTGGGAATCGAAACGAGGACGCCACTGAGGGTTGGCCCTGCGGCGTCGTCCTCGTGCGCCGTGGCCCGCCGCTATTCAACTGTGACGGACTTCGCCAGGTTGCGCGGCCGGTCGATGTCGTGGCCGAGTTTGAGGGCTGCGTGGTAGGCCAGCAGCTGGGTGGGGATGGTCAGCAGGATCGGGTCGAGTTCCGGCTCGTTCTTCGGCACGTCGACGCGCTCTGCGATCAACTCGCCGAGGTCGACGGTGGCGTGGCCGATCACCACCAGCGGTCCCTTGCGCGCCGAGACCTCATGCGCCGCAGCCACATTGCGCTGTACCAATTCGTCGTCCGGGATCACCGCGACGGTCGGAAGGTCAGGGTTGATCAGCGCCAGCGGTCCGTGCTTCAGCTCGCTGGTCTGGTAGGCCTCGGCGTGCCGGTAGGAGATCTCCTTGAACTTCTGCGCGCCCTCCCTGGCTACCGGGAAGCCGCGAACCCGGCCGACGAAGAACAGGCTGTCGGCGCCGGCGAGGCCGGTCGCCACCTGCGAGATGTGGTCCTCTGTCTCCAGGATTGCGGTGATCTGCGCTGGAACCTGTTGCAGGCCATGAATAATCCGCTGACCATCGCTGAAGGACAGATCGCGCACCCTGCCAAGGGCCAGCGCCAGCAGCGCGAATCCGAGCGCCATGTTCGTCAGCGCCTTGGTCGACGCGACGGCGATCTCCGGCCCGGCGTGCAGGTAGATGCCGCCGTCACACTCGCGGGCGATGGACGAGCCGACGACGTTGACGAGACCGACCACCCGGCCGCCCTTGCGCTGAACCTCGCGAACCGCGAACAGGGTGTCGGCGGTCTCGCCGGACTGGCTGACCGCCACGTACAGGGTGTCCGGCTCGATGATCGGGTTGCGGTAGCGGAACTCGGAGGCCGCCTCGGCGTCCGCCGGAACCCTGGCCAGGTCCTCGATCATCGAGGCACCGATCTGCCCCGCGTAGTAGGCGGATCCGCAGCCGAGGATCTTCACCCGGCGGAAGCCGCGTAGCTCGCGCGGATCCAGCTGGAGTCCGTCGAGCCGCGCGGTGGCGAACCGCTCGTCGAGCCGACCGCGCAGCATCCGCTCGACGGATGCCGGCTGCTCTCCGATCTCCTTGTACATGTGGTGTTGGTGCGCACCCAGTTCCAGCTCGTCGGCCGTCATCTCGATCTGCTCGGGCAGTTTGCCGGTGTCGATCTTGTCGGAGGTGAATGTCTTGAAGCCGCCAGAGGTGATGGTGGCCAGCTCGCCGTCGTCCAGGTGCACCACCTGGCTGGTGTGCCGGACCAGCGCAGCCACATCGCTACCGACGAACATCTCGTGGTCGCCCACCCCGATCACCAGCGGCGAGCCGTTGCGGGCCACCACGACCCTATCGGGGTGGTCGGCGCTGATGACGGCAACGGCGTAGGTCCCGGTGACGCGGGCCAGGGCGTCGATCAGCTTGTCCTCCAACGATTCTGCCGTCGACCTGGCGACCAGGTGCGCCAGCACCTCGGTGTCGGTGTCCGACGTCAGCGGCACCCCATCCGCGGCCAGCGACGCCCGCAAGGTGGAGGCATTGTCCAGAATTCCGTTGTGCACCACCTGGATCCGGCCGTCCTCACTGGCCTGTGGGTGGGCGTTGGGTTCGGTCGCGGCGCCGTGGGTGGCCCACCGGGTGTGCCCGATGCCGACCTTGCCGCCCAGCCGTTTGGGCAGCTTGGCCTCCAGGTCGCGGACCCGGCCGACCGCACGGACCACCTTCACACCGCTGGGCGAGAGTACGGCGATGCCGGCCGAGTCGTAGCCGCGGTACTCCAACCTGGTGAGCCCCTCGACGAGGACGGGCGCTGCCTGTTGGTCGCCGATGTAGCCGACGATTCCGCACATGATGATTCTCCGATCGGTCGTTCACGGTGGATCCGGTTGGTGATCGCTAGCCGTACACAATGCGGCGCAGCTGCCGCTCGCTGAGCTCGGGTGCACCGACGAGGCGGTCGCGCAGTTCGGCGGCGATGCCGGCGAATGCCGCCGCGTTGCGGGTGCCGTACAGCTGCAGCTCCGCGTGCCGGCGACGCACGTAGTCCTCCACCGGCTCGCGATAGAAGGCCAACACGTCGTCGATCACTCGCTGCGCCTCGGCGTCGGAGAGCCCGGTGGTCGCGGCTATACGCTCCAGCAGCTCGGCGTCGGGCACAGCGCTGATTCTGTCGGCAAAACCCCCCGACAATCAAGCACCTGCCCGATTTCGGGCAGATTATTGTCGATCGGCGTCGGCGAGGCGACGATTCTGCGCGTGCCGCTCTCGTCGTCCCTGTCCTTCGTGGTGGTCGCCGGCCTGCTGACGATCACCCCTGGCCTCGACACCGCACTGGTACTGCGAGCCGCGGTCGGCCACGGCCGGGCCCATGCCGCCGCCACCGCAGCCGGCATCCTCATTGGCGCACTGAGCTGGGGGTGATCGCCTCGGTCGGGGCGGCCGCCGTGTTGACCGCGTCCGAAACCGGCTACGCGCTACTCCGCTGGGTGGCACTCGCTACGGCGTTGGCTCGCCCGCCGGCGGGTGCAGCGGGCGCTGGACGGGGTGACGGGCGCGGCGCTGCTCGGGTTCGGAGTCCGACTCGCTGTCTCAATCCGCTGACCAACTACCGGGTTCGCCGCGCATCCGGTCGGCGTGCGCCCTTGCCAGCTGTCGGAGCGCCGACTCAGGGTCGTCACCGTTGGCGCCCGCAGCGTAGGCAAGCCGGAAAATCTGCTCGGCGATCGAATCGCCGTCGGGCAGCGGGATGTGCTCGCCGAACTTCGCCGCTCGTGAGCCGAGTTTGCCGGCCAGCGCGACAGCCGGTTGAGCCAGCGCCACACCGTCGAGAACATGGGACTTGCCGTTCTTCTCGGCCTTCTTCAGTTCGTCCCAACGCCTTTCCTGGTCCGCGACTGTTGTTACCGGAGCGGTGGCGGACGGGGCGAACACATGCGGGTGCCGGCGGATCAGCTTCTCGTTGAGATCGGCGGCGACGTCGTCGATGGTGAAACCGCCTGCTGCGGCAGGAGTCTCGGCCGCGATCCTGGCGTGGAACAGGACTTGGAAGAGCACGTCGCCGAGCTCCTCGCGGATCGCGGCGGTGTCGCCGTCCTCGATCGCCTGGACCAGCTCGTAGCACTCCTCGACCAGATAACGGTGCAGCGAGGAGTGGGTCTGCTCGGCGTCCCACGGACAGCCGCCGGCGGATCGCAGACGATCCATCACCGCGACCGCATCGATCAGGCTGCTGCCGGCGACCGCACCGTTCGGTGAGCCACCATCGGCCATCGACGGTCCGGTCACAGGCCGGAGTTGGTCGGCACCACCTGCAGCGTCACCGGGTCCCAGGTACCGAACCGCGGGTTCACCGAGACGTGCTGCGAGCTGACGTAAGGCCCCAGCGCCAGCCAGGCCAGGTCGAAGACGGGTGCCGTTCCGTTGGTCTGGGCGTTGCCCTCTGCCACCTGGATGGCCGCCGGCAGCCCCTCGGACTGGCTGACGGTGCGCTTGGCGATGCGGACGACTGACCATTGGGCGCCCTGGTTGATCACCACGATGCTGCCGACAGGTTCCGAGTACAGGCCGAGCGAGGCGAGCTGAGGGCTACTCAGCAGGCTGACCGGCTGATCCACGCCGCCGTTGGCCCGGCCGTTAGCAGCCGTTCCGGCACTGGACACCTCCCGATTCATCGCCGACGGATCTGCCAAATACCTGCTGCGTGCTGCCACGGCGTCGGCCCTGCTACTGAACGTACTGAGCAGGTCGATCGCGACGTCCACCACGGACACCTTCCTCTTACTGGTGGCATCGCGTTGCGCCAGCGCCAGCACCTTGAGCGAGTCGCGAACGGCCTGCGGAACCTGCTGCTGCGTCACCCCGAGCTGGCTGGCAATCTGCACTGCGCCGCCGGCGACCGCACTGTTCACCGAGGCGTCGGGCACGTTCAGTTCTCCGACCGACGGAATCTGACCCAGTAGGTCGTGCCGGATCTGATTGGTCAGCACCAGCCGATTGCGGCTCTGCTGGTCGCCGTTGGTGTTGCTGGCGGTCGTCTGCTGCGCGCTGGCCGCCGCTTGAGCGCTGGCAGCCAACTCGGCCGAGGTCTGGGTGACGAAGGATTCGTCGATCGACACTCCCGCGACGGTGGCCGCGGCGCCGACATGATCAGCGCACGAGGACAACGAGACGGTGAGCACGGCCGCGGCCGCCACTACAAGGATTCGCGACTTGGTCAGCGTAAGGAAGGAAGCCACTTCAACAGCATCTCATCCTGACCGGCGCGTCCGTACCGCCGACCTGCCGATGCCGACCGGTCAGAAGGCTCCGCCGCCGCCGACAACGGCGCGCGCGGTCTTCCACAGGATCACCAGATCGCCGGTGATGGACCAATTCTCGACGTAGTAGGAATCGAGTCGAACGGATTCGTCCCAGTCCAGCGTCGAGCGGCCCGACACCTGCCACAGGCCGGTCATGCCCGGCTTGACGAGCAGCCGCCTCTTGGCATCCAGCCCGTACTGAGCCGCCTCCGCCGCGAGCGGAGGACGAGGGCCGACAAGGCTCATTGTGCCGCCGAAAACATTGAACAGTTGCGGAAGTTCGTCCAGTGAGAACCTGCGGAGGATCTTGCCGATGCTGGTGATGCGCGGGTCGTCCTTCATCTTGAACAGCACGTCGTTGCCGGCGTCGGGGACGCCACGGGCCTCCCGCAACTGCGCGAGCCTGGCTTCAGCGTCGACCACCATGGAGCGGAACTTGACCATGTGGAACATGGCGCCGTTGATGCCGACGCGTTGCTGCCGGAAGAAGACCGGTCCCGGGCTGGTCAGCTTGACCATCGTCGCGATAGCGGCCAACGGCAACGAGAACAGCAGCAACAGCAGGCTCGCGCCGGCCACATCGAAGGTCTTTTTGAGCAGCCGGTTGGCGCCGCGGTACGTCGGCTTGTCGACGTGGATCAGCGGCAGGCCGTTCACCGGCTGGGTGTGGATCCGCGGGCCGGCAATATCGGTCAAGGCCGGCGCGAGCACCAGACCGGCGTGAGTGTCTTCAAGCTGCCAGGACAGTCGGCGCACGACGCTCGGCCCGATGGTTGCCGAGGCGGTGACGGCAACTGTGTCAGCACCGGTGCGA
>JALYVF010000266.1 GCA_030853385.1 Actinomycetota bacterium
CCGCAGACCGTGATTGAGTTGGCCCGATCCGAGAACCGCGAGCGGCTCTCCCGTCGTCCGGCAGCAGAATCGGCACCGGTACTGCGCAGCAGCACCGGCGCCGTGCGTGCCAAGCTCGGCGCCGCGATGGTGCGCTGGGGTGAGCGGCTCGGTGCCGGGCGGACGACCGCCACCGGTTCGCCGAGGCGGCTTGCCCCCAACGCCCTGCGCTGACCCGTTTGAACTGACAATCCTGCAGCGACGAGGAAGATGGCCGGATGAGCACAGAACCCACAGTCGACAGCACCGCACCGGTTACCGGCCACGGTGGCCGCCGGGAGCTGACGGATGCCAGAGAGATCAGGGCTCTCGCTCATCCGGTGCGGATGGGGTTGTTGGAGGCACTGCGCAGGGAGGGGACGCTCACCGCCACCGAGGCCGCGGAGCTGCTCGATGAAAGTCCGGCCAACTGCTCGTTCCACCTGCGGACGCTGGCCAAGTACGGCTTCGTCGAGGAAGCGCCTGGCGGAACCGGCAGGCAGCGTCCGTGGCGCCGGGCGAGCAGGGGATTGAGCTACGCACTGGACAATCCTGAGGCCGAGGTGAGTGCCGCCGCGCACGAGCTGTCCAAGCACTTTCGGGACCGCCTGCTGCAGCAGCAGCAGAACTGGGAAGCCACCTGGTCGAGCTACGAAAAGCCGTGGCGGGACGCCGCTTTCACCTTTCACGGGACGAGTTTTCTCACCGCGGACGAGTTGACGCAGGTCAACGCCGAACTCATCGCCATTTTCGACAGATATGCCGACAGACTGGACGCGCCTGACAACCGCCCAGCAGGCGCCTACCCGGTGTCCGTGATGGCGTCGGGGCACCCGTTACCGCTGTCCAAATGGGGGCACTGAGCGCCACCGCCCCCGGCCGACGCCCGCTGGGGCGGACTACGCTACGTGACGCGGTTCATTGACAGCGTGCCGAGCTGAGGAGTCCACTCCATGCGCAAGCCAGGTCGATCCAAGACAGCACTATTCGTTTCGCTGCTGGTCGCAGCGCTGACACTGGCGATCGCAGTCCCGCCGCCGGCGCAGGCCAAACCGCCAGGCCACAGCGGCTCGGGGGTAGCCGCCGGTCCGCGGTTCACCGACCACCAGCGGGCTGTGCTGTACGGCATCGCCAAGGACACCTGGAAGTTCTACGCCAGCGATCTCGACCCGAAAACCCATCTGCCGCTGGACAATCTCGGACCCGGCAATACCAGGGGCAGCTACACCTCGTCCGCCAACGTGGGCACCTTCCTGTGGGCAGTCGTTGCCGCCCAGGACCTCGGGCTGGTGAGCCGGCACCAGGCGACCTCGATGATCTCGGCGACGTTGAAGTCAGTGAGCAAGATTAAGCGCAGCTACGGGTTCCTGTACCAGTGGTACGACACGACGACCGGCAAGGTGATCCAAAATCCTGGCCAGCCGGACTGCTCGACGGAGACCACGCCGGCGCAGGACAACTGCTATTTCCTGTCGGCGGTCGACAACGGTTGGTACGCCTCAGGTTTGATGGTCGTCCGGCAAGCCTTCCCTGAGCTCAACCGGCAGGCGTCGTCGCTGTTGAATCAGATGGACTTCTCGATCTTCTACGACAATCGCGCGCAGACCGCCTGCAACGTGAACGCGGCGATCGACAACCAGCCGACCGGGCAGATGTACGGCGGGTACTACGTCGACCAGGGTCCGGCCGGCTATCACAACGGAGCGCTGTACAGCGATCCGCGCATCGCCATGTACGTTGGCATGGGCAAACGCCAAATGCCGGGCGACGTGTGGTGGCGCACCTGGCGCACGCTGCCGCCGCAGCAGTGCACCACCGACCCCGACTTCTCCTGGCAGGGTCAGCCGGCCCCGCAGGGCTATTGGACGACGATCAAGGACCCGCAGTCGGGCAAGAAGTTCCGGGTGTGGGAAGGCCATTACAGCTATCCTGGCAGCGCCCTGAAGTTCATTCCGACCTACAACGGTGGCATGTTCGAGGGCCTGATGGCCAACAACGTGGTGCCGGAGACCAGTTGGGGGCCAAGGGGTTTCGGCCTCGCCGACCAGCGGCTCGCGCAGGTGCAGATCAACTACGCGACCCAGCAGCGGGGCTATCCGGTATGGGGCATCTCGCCGTCGAGCACTGCGGACGATACCGGTGGCTACAACGCGTTCGGGGCGCAGGGGCTGCTGTTCCCCAAGGGCCAGCAACTCGCCCAGGGTCCGTGTGATCCGACGGCCGGCGACTGCTCGCAGGTGGAGAGCACAGTGACGCCGCACGCCTCGTTCGTCGCCCTCGATGTTGCGCCGCAGCAGGCATTCGCGAACATCGTCAAGCTGCGCAAGTTGTATCCGGACGTCTACTCCAGGGACGGTGGCTTCTACGACGCGGTGAATCCGGCGACGGGTGCAGTTGGCCACCGACGGTTGGTGCTGGACCAGTCAATGATCATGGCGTCGCTGGACAACGCACTGACCAACCGGCAGCTGCAGCGCTGGTTCGCCAAGGATCCGATCTCCTACGCCGCCAAGCTGTATCTGGGTTCGGAGACGATGTCGCTGGGCTAGATCGCCGGGTCCTGCTGCCTGGCCGTCGACCGTCCGGTCAGTGCACGCTGTAGGCGTCCCGGCTCGGCCTGAAGCCGTGCCCGGCACCGTCGTTGCAGACCATGCTGTCCTGACCGCTGGTGCAGGTGAATCCGCCGACCGAGGTGCTTTGGCCGTACTGCAGCACCGGCTTGCTGGGATCGGTGACGGTGTCGGAGATGCAGCGCATCTCGGCCGGCTTGCCGACCTCGATGGTCACCGACTTGCCCCAGATTCCGGTGCCGTGACAGTCGTGGCGTCCGGTGAGATGTTCGACGCAGTCAGGTCGCAGCGCAGGTAGCCCGGCTGCTCATCGGTGAAGATCTGGCAGGAGATATTGCCGGAGGGGGATCGGAAGCCGGCCAGCGACACCGCCTTGGGCAGCACCGACTGCGGTGCCTGGCTGGTGACGGGCGCCGGTGGCGAGCTCTTGGTGACGGTCGAGACCACCAGCGGCGGGGCGGACGGCGGCCCAGCAGTTGACGCCTGGTTCTCGGTGCTCGGCGGGGCGATCGTCACCGGCTGTTGGCTGGACGGCCCAGCGATGGACGGCCCCGGCTGATCGTTCGATGCCGGCAGCGCGGTGCCGCCGTCGGAAGGCAACAGCGGGGTCACCCCCTGGCCGCGCTGGGCGCCGCCATTGTCGGTACCGGGCGCATCGGACGGGGGACCATGGGGCGCACCGGTATCGGAGGCGAGACCGGCGAGGGCATTCCCCGCCGATGCGGTACCAGCCGTGGTCGGTCCGCACCCCGCTAGCAACACCGCGGTGGCAGCTACTGCGACCGCCGCTGTCAGTGCTCGAAGTCCGTTCCTGCCGGATAGACGACGGGGGGCCGGTCTTGGTTGCCTGTGCTGCCGACCTTTTCGACGTGCCCCGTATCTACATCATGTCGACATCATCTGCCTTTTGCCAGGATGAGCACCCGGCGAGCCTGCAACACGATGGCCAGGTCGACGAACCTGCCGTCCGGGAGCGCGACAGCGCCGTGACCGACCGATTCGCCTGCCTCGGCGGCGGCCAGCACCTCCCTGGCATGGTGGATCTCCGCGTCGGTCGGGGTGAAGCACTGCCTGATCACCGGCAGCTGGGCCGGATGAATGGCAGCGCGGCCGACGAACCCCAGCGCCCGGCCGATCCGGCAGGAAGCAGCCAACTCGTCGGCATCCCGAGTGTTCGCGAACACCGACATGGCCGGTGGCGGCAGGCCGGCGGCAGCAGCGGCGTTCACGATCCGGCCGCGGGCCCAGCCGAGACCCGCATCGTCGCTCACCCCGAGTTGCGCCCGCAGGTCGGCTTCACCCAACCCGACTGATGCCACCCTTGGGTGCGCGGTGGCCAGCTCGAAGGCTCGCTCGACGCCGAGAGCGGACTCGACCAGCAGATGCACGGTGCGGTCGCCAACAGCATCGGCAATGCCGGCGATCTCAGCGGCGGACTCGCACTTGGGGATGCGCACGCCGACCCGTAGTGGAAGCCCTCGGACCGCTGTCAGATCGTCGGCGCCCCACGGCGACGACAGTGTGTTGACCCGTACCTGCACCGCGCGGTCGATGTGCGCCAGCACATTCGATACTGCTTGCCGGGCAACGGTTTTGGCGGCGGGTGACACGGCATCCTCAAGATCGACGATGACGACGTCCGCATCGCCGGCCAGCGCCGTGTCGACCCGGTCGCTGCGGTCGCCCGGTGTGTACAGCCAGGTCAGCGGTACCGCCCCGGCGCGGCCATCGGTCATGTTCCGCCTCCGACATCGTCGAGTCGCCCGATGCTGCCGTCTTGACTCAGCTCGGCGAGCTGATCGTCGGAATAACCGAGTTCGGTGAGTACCGCCCTGGTATCGGCGCCGGGACCGCGGCCGCTGAACCGGGTGGGCGGGTCGCCGTCGGACAGCCGGAACAGCGGACCCTGCATTGCCAGCTCGCCGAAGTCCTCGTCCTTGACCCGGCGGATGGTGCCCAGCTGCTGGAAGTGCGGGTCGGCCACGATGTCTGAAGGGGTGTAGATCGGTGCAACGGCCGCCTCGGCCCGCTCGAAGGCGTCGATCACCTCGGCCGTTGTCCTGCCGGCGATCCAGCCGCCGACGGCGACGTCCAACTCGTCGGCGTGCTCGGCCCTGCTGCGCCCGGCAGCGAACCACGGCTCATCGATCAGCTCCGCTCTACCGACCAGCCGCAGCACCCGTTCCGCGATGCTCTGGGTGCTGGTGGACACCGCGACCCACTGCCCGTCGCTGGTGCGATAAGTGTTGCGGGGGGCGTTGTTGCCGGACCGATTGCCCAGCCGGGGTGCCGTAGTGCCGAGCAGGTCCCACCGCGAGATCTGCGGGCCGAGCATTGCCATCATCGGCTCGACAATGGCCACGTCGATCACCTGCCCGCGGCCGGTCGCCACCCGCCGGAACAGCGCCGTCATTACCGCGAAAGCCGTTGCCAGCGAGGCGATTCCATCGGCAAGACCGAATGGTGGCAGGGTCGGCGGGCCGTCGGGTTCGCCGGTCGCCGCAGCGAACCCGCTCATCGCCTCGGCCAGCGTGCCGAAGCCGGGACGGCGGCGGTACGGGCCGATCTGGCCGAATCCGGTAACCCGGGCGAGCACCAAGCCCTGGTTCGCGGCGGACAACGAGGAGTACCCGAGGCCCCAGCGCTCCAGGGTGTCCGGGCGGAAGTTCTCGATCACCACGTCGGCGGAGGTGGCCAGCCGGCGGAAGGCCTCGCCGCCGGGGCCCGTCGACAGATCGATCTGCACCGTTCGTTTGTTGCGGCCCAGCGTCTTGGACCAGATGTTCTGCCCGTTCTTCTCCGGGCCGTGCCCCCTGGCCGGGTCCGGCCGGCGGGGATGCTCGACCTTGACGACCTCGGCGCCCAGGTCGCCAAGGTGCATCGCCGTCATCGGTCCAGCGAACAGGGTGGAGGCGTCGATCACCCGCAAACCGGCGAGCGCTCCGGTGGGCGGCGGCAACGGTGGCTGCGGCTGCGGCTGCGGGGACGACATCAGCGCTCACCCCGGTCGGGCAGCACCCAGGCCACCCGGAAGCCGATGTTCGTCGATCGGCCGAGCCCGAGGCCCGGTAGCAGGTATTTCGCCGAGAACGCCGGTTCCTGTGGTCCGCCGTCGAAGTACCACTGGGAGCCGGCCGGTAGGTAGTCGGATCCGCCCTTGAGCATCAGGAATCGAGTCCTGCCATCGCTGTGTTCGCTCTCTGTCAGGTTCCAGACCAACGGTGCCAGCCGCCGAAAGCCAGATACCCGCGCCGCCAATTGCCACTCGTCCTCGGTGGGCAACCGGCCACCCACCGAGTCGGCATAGGCCCTGGCATCCGGCAGTCCCACTTCGGACACCGGCCGATCGGGGTCCGCATCGGCCGGTTGCCGATCGACCCAGCGGGGGACCCTGATGCCGCGGACGGCAGGCTGATAGCCGGTCGCGGCGACGAACGCCGCGAATTCCAGTTCGCTGACCTCGCGGTCGGCGACGGCCAGGTCGGCATCCACCGTCACCGACCGCTGCAGCGTCCGCAGGTCGTGCAGCCGCGGCGGCAACGGCTTCCACTCGTCGACGAACGGCGCGCCCTGGTACATCCCGGTCTCCCGGCAGCGATAGCGAACCGTCAACGTGTAGTCGCCGGCTTCGACGCGGACGTGCCGGGCGTCCGGCTGGTGCGGTGTGACGACCGGCAGCGGAACCCTGGTCGCCATGCGGTGCCGGAAGTCGGCCGATACCTGCTGCGGCGCAACGGGATCGAGCCAGCTGGGCGCGGTGTCCCGGCCACTGCCGTCGTCAGCTGCCGGCTGCCACAAGCCGCCGATGCCGCGGGCAGGAACGACGGACCTGAACAACGGGCCGATCCGTTCCGCCCGCTGTCCCGTCCAGACGTCGTAGGCAGGCCCATCCCCGGACAGCGGAAGATCAACCGCCGCGTCGGTGTCGCCGCGGTTGACCACCGCAATCAGGACCTGGTCGGTGGACCGGAAGCTGGAGCCGAAAATGCCGTCCCGGTAAGCGGTATCGCCCAGGTCGACCAGCGGGGTCCACTCGCCCGAGATCAGCAGCGTGGACAGCGCCCGCTGGGTGCTGGTCATCCGGCGCAACGTCTGGGCGTCACGGTCGTTCCAGCCGACCCAAACGCCGAAGACCACCTCCCAAACCATCACACCGATTCCGTTGAGCCAGGCCGACTGTAACTCGACTGCATGGTCGCGATGCCAGCGCCGGACGTGGTGCATCATGTGCCGGCGTTCGAAGTAGTGCGAGCGGACCACGCCGGGCACGGGGGAGTCGGCGAACCACTGGGCCCAGGACATCGGATGGTCGACCAGCCGGGCGATCGACACCCGCGACTCACCCTGGACGGCGACACCCGCTCGGGTCCATCGCAGCCTGGACAGCATGCCGCCGCCGCTTTCCCGCAGGGTGTCCAGGAAGACGCCATCGATGCCGAAATCTGCTGCTACCGCGGTCAACTCCTCGGTGTCGATGCCGTGGCGACGGGTCCCGAGGTCCCACGGGTTGTAGTCGACCATCACCTTGATACCGGCTCGGTGGAAGGCGGCCACCAGCTCAGGGAGACCCTCGACGTCCCGGTAGTAGTCCCACTGGTTCCGATCGTCGATACCGATGACCGGGTAGGCATGCCAGAGCACGACGGCGTCGAAGCCGCCGAATCGCTCCCTGGCATCGGCGATGAACTTTTCCGGAGTGAACTGATTGGTCTGCCAGTCGTAGAGCAGTTCGTCCCACAGCCAGACCTGGGAAACCACGAAACAACTGGCGGCCCAGTGCATGTCGGGGTTGCGGTACAGGGTGTCGTCGTAGCTGAACCTGGCCGCCGCCTGGGTGCGCCAGCGGGCCAGCTGGTGACGCCAGGCCGGCCAGTCCGCCGGGTCGTCCGGGGCGGCGAAGATCTTCCCGTCGTCCAGCACAGTGAGGTTGGACTCCGGCTCCAGCGGTACCTGTTGCGGCCGATCCAACGGACGCGGAATCAGCGGGTTGAAAGCCTCATCGATCGAGGAATAGGTGCCGATCGATCCGCCGCTCACCGGCGGCAATGCCTCGGTGTCGGTGGCGATCCTGTCCGCGGCCGTCGGTGTCAGGTACGACATGTCGACTCCCGGACAACCAGCCGCGGTGGTACCTGGATGGTGCGCGGCGGCGAGCCGGGCGTGGCCATCCGATCGAGCAGCAGCCCGGCGGCCAACCGGCCCCGCTCGCGGGCTTGCAGCGAAACGCTGGTGAGCGACGGGCTGAAGATTCGGGCGAACTGAATATCGTCGATGCCGACAACGGCCAGGCTCCGCGGCACCCGACGTCCGGCGTTGAGAGCGCCCCGCATCACGCCGAGGGCCAGCAGGTCGTTGGCGGCGATCACCGCATCGGGCCGCGACCGCTGGCCGATGGCGCCGAGGGCCGGCCAGGCCTGTTCGCCGGCGGTCACCGTGAAGCCGCTGGCCTCGATCACCGGACCGGCGGACCCGTATTCGTTGCAGGCCTGCCGGAATCCGTCCAACCGCGACTTGCCGGGAGCGGTATCCGTCGGGCCGCCAATGAAGGCGATCCGGCGGCGGCCGCTGTCCACCAGATGCCGGTGCGCCATCATTACGCCGAGCCGGGAGTCGGTGCGCACCCTGTCCAGCGGGGTGTCGTCACCGAGGTCGCCGACGACCACCACCGGAACCGGTGCCCGTACCAGCGCATCGACCAGTACCGGTGTCCGGCGCAGCGGGCTGATGATCAGCCCGTCGGCGTAACCGCGGGACAGTCCGCGGACCAGGGCCAGCAAATCTTGCGGGTCGTGCCCGGTGGAGGAGACCAGCAGCCGGGAGCCCGATCCGGCCATCGCATCCTCGACGCCCTGCATCATCTCGGTGTAGACCGGGTTGCCGAGATCGTCGACAGCGAAGGCGATCTGCAGGGTGGAGCCGAGTTTCAGGGCTCGCCCTGTTGCATCGGGGACGTAGCCGAGTTCGGCGGCGGCTGCCCGCACCCTGTCTTCGGTGTCTTTGCGGGTCAGTTTGCTGTTGAGCACCCTGGAGACCGACGCGATCGAGACGCCGGCCCGCTCGGCGACCTCCACCACCGTCGGCCTCCTGGTCATTGCCGGTGCACCTTGGCGGCGACCACCAGGGTGCGGGCCGCGAGGTCGTCGAAGGAGTCGCCGTCGCAGCCGGGGATCGATGTCGAGATCCTGTTCTTCAGTGGGCCGCTCCAGTGCGCGGCAATGCCGGCGGTCCCGCCCAGCGCTCCGGCGACGGCGCCCACCGTCGCGCCGTTGGAATCGGTGTCCCAGCCGCCCATCACAGCCAGACAGATGGATCGGTCGAAGTCGCCGCCGCCGGCGGCCAGTGCGTAGGCCACCAGGGCGCTGTTGTTCAGGCTGTGCACCCAGTGCATGCCGGCGAATCGGGACTCCAGCGCCGCGTAGGCGTCGGTGGGCTCGGTGGTGCCTGCGGCCAGTTGCCGACCGAAAGCGATGGCCTCCGCCATTCTGCTGCCGCCCGGAACGACCGCCGCGCCGGCGTCCAACACCTCCGATAGCGACTCGCTGGCAACGGCTTTGGCGGCCATCGCGGCGACGAACATCGCCCCGTAGAGCCCGTTGCGGGTATGGCTCACCGCCCCGTCCCGGGCGGCCCATTCGGCCGCGATCAGTGGGTTCCCGGGGTTCACCCAGCCGTAGAGATCGGTGCGGATCTGCGCGCCGATCCATTCCCGGAACGGGTTGCGAATGCTGGCGGTCTGCGGCGGGCTGATGCCCTCCAGCAGGTTGCGGTAGGCGACCCGCTCGGCGGTGAAGCTGCGGCCGGCCGGCAGGTCGAGCAGCCAGCCCTGGGCGACGTCGTCGGAGGTGAAGTCGGCGCCGTGTGCCTCCAGCACTCGCAGTGCCATCAGGGTGAAGTTGATGTCGTCGTCTTCTGGTGTGCCGTCCAGGTTCTCCTCGAGGCTGGTGCTACGGCTGGCCCTGTTCCACGGCCACTGCGCCGACACCGCCGGGTCCAGACCCACCGCCGTGAAGTAGCGATCCAGCGGCCACCGACCGGTGGATCGCAGGATCGCCTCGATCCCTGCTCGCGGCACCTTCTCCACCGGTTTGCCCAATACGCAGCCGATGGCCCGACCGAGCCAGCCGCCGCGCAGCTTGTCGG
>JALYVF010000242.1 GCA_030853385.1 Actinomycetota bacterium
GGCGGGACTCCGCCTATGCCGGTTGGGTGTCGATCTCGGTGGGCTGCAACAACACCTGCACGTTCTGTATCGTGCCGTCGCTGCGCGGCAAGGAGGCCGACCGCCGGCCGGGCGATGTGCTCGCCGAGGTACAGATGCTGGCCGACGATGGCGTGCTCGAGGTGACGCTGCTTGGGCAGAACGTGAATTCCTACGGCGTCGAGTTCGGCGACCGGCAGGCATTCGGCAAGCTGTTGCGGGCCTGCGGCGATATCGACGGGCTGGAGCGGGTGCGCTTCACCTCGCCGCATCCGAAGGACTTCACCACCGACGTGATCGAAGCGATGGCGCAGACGCCGAATGTTTGTCACCAGCTGCACATGCCGCTGCAGTCGGGCTCGGATCGGGTGCTCAAGGCGATGCGTCGGTCGTACCGGACGGCGAAGTACCGGCAGATCCTGGCCGACGTGCGCGCGGCGATGCCAGATTCAGCGGTCACTACCGACATCATCGTCGGCTTCCCTGGAGAGACTGAGGCCGACTTCGCCGACACCCTCGAGGTGGTTGCGGCGGCGGAGTTCTCTGCTGCCTTCACCTTCCAGTACTCGCCCCGCCCTGGAACACCGGCGGCGAACCTGCCGGACCAGGTGCCGCCGGAGGTGGTCAAGGATCGCTATCAACGGCTCACCGAGGTGGTGGAGGCATCGGCATGGGCCAGCAACCGCGGGCAGATCGGCCGAGAGGTCGAGCTGCTGGTGGCCGCCGGTCAGGGTCGCAAGGACACCGCAACCGCGCGGATGTCCGGCCGCGCGAGAGACGGTCGGCTGGTGCACTTCGCCCCCACCGGATCCGTTGTGCAGCAGTCGATCCGACCCGGGGACGTGGTGACGACCGTCGTCACCGGAGCGGCCCCGCACCATCTGATCGCCGACGGTGAGCCGACGTCACACCGGCGGACGCTGGCCGGCGACAAGCACGAGACAGGCGAGCGCCCGAAGACTCCTGGTGTCGGCCTCGGACTGCCCGGTTTCGGCCGCCCGCAGCCGTCGCCGGCCGCGGCCAGCTGCGCCGCCCACTGAATCTCGGCGCACCGACCGGTGGCCGCCGGTGCGTGACCGGTGACCGGGCACTCCACGGCCGGCGAGGATCGATCCCCGCAGGCGGGTGGTGCCCCCCTGCGAGGCGGACACCGTTGATGAGGTAGCGCTGGAAGATCAGCACCAGCACGATCGTCGGTAGCGCCGCCACCGTCGACCCGGCCATCAGTGGTCCCCACTCGTTGCCGGGCACCATTTCCAGCGCCCAGCCGGTTTTCGGATCGGTGACGAAGCCATCGAAGATAATGCCGTCTGCCGGATGGGTGTCGGTGGTATAGGCCATCGAGTTGCTGCGCCACTCGCCGCCTCCGCCGCGGCCGGTGCGGCCGGGGCCGCGTTGTCCGGTGCGCGGAATGGGCCGGGCGACCCGCGTGGTGGTGAACCATGCGGGTGGGTCAGCCGTCGATCGCGCCTTCGGCGGCCCTGAGCCACTCTTCCCATTGGGCGGCCTGCGCCTCGGCTTCGTTGGCCCTTCTGTCGTTCCCGGCGGCCCGGGCCTTGTCAGCTTGGCCGCGGAACTGCTCGACCCTGCTGCGGAACTGATCGACTCGCGCCTGAGTTTCCGGATCTGTTCGCTTCCAGTGCGAGTCCTCGGCCTTGCGAATGCGATCTTCGACAGCCTTCAGCCTCGAGTCGAGTTCCCGAATCCGTTCGCGTGGAACCTTTCCGGCTTCCTCCCAGCGTTGTTGCACCGTCCGCAGGGCGCTCTTGGCGGTCTCGAGATCCTTGCTGGGGTCGAGCTTTTCGGCCTGCGCCAGCAGCTCCTGTTTCTTGGCCGCGTTGGTTTCGAACTCGGCGTCGCGTTCCGAGAACACCTGATTGCGACGGGAGAAGAATCGCTCCTGGGCCGCCCGGAACCGATCCCACAACGAGTCCTCGACGTCGCGTGGAGCCCGCCCGGCTGCCTTCCACTCGCTCATCAGATCCCGGTAAGCGCCAGCGGTTTCGCCCCAGTCCGATGAGTCGGCCAGGTCTTCGGCCTTCTTGATGAGCGCTTCCTTGATGTCCTTGGCCTCGGCGCGCTGTTTGTCGAGTTCGGCGAAATGTGAGCCGCGATGCCGGGTGAAAGTGTCGCGGGCCTTGGCGAATCGCTTCCACAACGCGTCGTCGGTCTTCCGATCAATCCCGTGGATCTGACGCCACTCCTCGACGATCGCCTTCAGCCGATCACCGGACGATTTCCACTGGGTGGACTCAGCGAGGTCCTCGGCCTCCTTGCACAGCGCCTCCTTCGAGGTGACGGCGGCAGCCCGCGCGTGTGCGCGCGCCTGGGACGCGCCGGCGATCGCTTGCTCAGCGGCCCCGATCACCACCTCGAGGCGGGCGGCTGCGGAATCGAGATCGCCGAGAGCGGCCAGCGTCGGCACCTGTTCGCGGAGCGAGATCGCTTGCTGCTTGGCGGATTTCGGGTCGCCGGTACCCGAGGCCAGCCGCGCTTCCAGGACGGCGATCTGGACGGAGAAGTCGTCGAACCGGTGCCCAAAGTGGGTGAGTCCTGCCTCGGCATCGCCGGCCTGCCAGTTGCCAATGGGGCGTTCCCCGTCGCCAGTCAACAGGTAGACGATGCCCTCGTCGTCGATGCGGCCCCATTGGTGCGGGTCGACTGGCTCGACCACTGCCTCGACCACCGTCGGCGTCGGGGGAGCGCCCGCCACGTGGGACGGATGTCCGCCTGGACGTCCGCCGCCGCGGCGTCCGCCAGGACGACCACTATCTCGTGAAGGCCCGCGCCCACCCGGCCGCTTCGAGGGGGGTGTTGCTGACTTCTCTTCGGGTTTCGCCGCAGGGTTCTCGGCAGGCGAGCCTGGTGTCACAGGATGCTGGGAGTCGGTGGCCGCGGCATCGGTAGCTGCTGCCTGAGCCTCGGCGGGCTGAGCCGGCTCGTGAGTGGGAATCCGCGCCTCGGTGGTGGCCGGCTCTGCGGGTGCCGGTGGCTCGATGCTGGCCGGCGGTTCGGTGGTCGGGGCGGAAGATTCAGCCGGAGCCGCCGTGCCGGCAGTGGCTGGGCCGACCTGCGGCCGGCCGGCGGAAGGGGCCGGCGGGGGCCGCAGCGG
>JALYVF010000245.1 GCA_030853385.1 Actinomycetota bacterium
GACAGCAGCCGGCTCTACTCAGCTGGGTTGCGATCTGTCGCCCGAGCGATCGACTCATCTCTGGTGGAGTGGGTTTACGCGTAGCTACCCGGCCCGCACTTCGAGACACCGGCGGAAATTCGGATGCCGCGACGCCTGGGCGCGGACCTGGTCCGCATGTCGACCGCCGTCGAGGCGATCGCGGCCAAGGCGGCGGGAGCGCGGGTGCTCGGGCTCTCGTTGGTGAGCAATCTTGCTGCCGGGATGACGGGCGCGCCGCTCGACGCCGACGAGGTGATCCAGGCGGGACGCCGGGCCGGACCCGCCGCCGGATCGTTACTGGCTGCGGTGATCGCCGCATTGCCAACCGTGACGCGGGACGGCGTCACCGTTCCGTAAGGCCCTGCGCCTTGTATCTGCCGGACGATCTCGAGTCCGATGGAGGTTGCAGAAGTTGGCCGAGGCGGGGAGCGCACACGTGCGGATATTTCTGACAGGGGCGGCCGGATTCATCGGCTCGGCGATCGCCGACCAGCTGACGGCCGCCGGCCATCAGCTGGTCGGTCTCGACCTGCTGATCCCGGCGGCGCACGGCTCGCTGCGCCCGGAATGGGCCATGCCCGATCTGATTGTCGGCGATGTCCGAGACGAGACGCTGGTCGCCAAACTGCTCGACGACGTCGATGTCGTGTGCCATCAGGCGGCCATGGTCGGTCTTGGCGTGCAGGCCACCGATGCCCCTGCCTATGTCTCGCACAACGTGGCCGGCACAGCCTCCCTGCTGTCCGCGATGGCCCGCCGCGGGGTCCATCGGCTGGTGCTCGCTTCCTCGATGGTGGTCTACGGCGAGGGTGGTTACCGCTGCCTTGTCGACGGTCCGGTGCGTCCTGGGCCGCGTTCCGCAGCCGATCTGGCGAGCGGCCACTTCGACCCACCGTGCCCCGTGTGCGGTCGGCCGCTGGAGTGGGTCACCGTCACCGAATCGGCCCCGACCGATCCGCGAAACACTTACGCCGCAACGAAACTCGCTCAGGAGCACCTGGCAAGTGCCTGGTCTCAACAGGTTTCCGGGTCGGTGACGGCGCTCCGCTATCACAATGTCTATGGGCCGCGAATGCCTCGCGACACTCCATACTCGGGCGTCGCCAGCATCTTTCGCTCCGCCATCGAGGCAGGAACCGCACCACGGGTGTACGAGGACGGGCGGCAGCAGCGCGACTTCGTGCACGTCAGCGACGTGGCACGAGCCAACGTCCTTGCCCTATCCAGGTCGTATGCCCGCGGGGCCGACGACGCTCCGGAAGCCTTGGTGTGCAACATTTCTTCTGGTACCCCCCACACGGTCGGCGAGCTTGCCAATGCCCTCGCACTCGAACTAGGCGGGCCGCCACCCGAAGTAGTCGGCGGTGGACGACCGGGCGACGTGCGGCACGTGGTGGCAGATCCGGCTCGCGCTCGTGAAGTGCTCGGATTTTCCGCCCAGACGTCGTTCGCGGCCGGTGTTGCCGAATTCGCCAGGGCCCCGATGCGGGCCGCGGTCGGGGTTTGACAACTACCAGAGCATCAGGCCGCGAGGGGCAGCCGTACCTCGAATCGGCAACCGGCACCGTGGTTCTGGACGCTGATCTGCCCGCCGTGTGCCTCCACCAGACCCTTGGCGATTGCCAGCCCGAGGCCGGCACCCGAGGCAACTCCCGGCAGGCTGGACTGCGGCGACCGTGCTTGTTCTCCGCGGAAAGCAGCCTCGAAAACCCGCGGCAGATCGTCGTGGTCGATGCCGCCGCAGGCATCCTGAACGGCCAGCCAGGCGTAGTCGTCGGTGCGCCCCGCCTGCAGGGCAACGGTCCCATCGCTCGGGGTATGCCGGATGGCGTTCACCAGCAGGTTGCGCATCACCCGCGTCAGCTCGTGATCCGATCCGCTCACCATCGGCCAGCTTGGGCCGGCCTCGACCGACAGGTGCACCCCGCACTGCATTGCCGTCGGTGCCGTCGACTCCAGTGCCTGGGCGACCAGCTCCTCGGTGGACACGGCGGCGAACGACAGCGACAGCACCCCGGCGTTGATCCTGGACAACTCGAACAGGTCGTCGACCATGGTGGACAGCCGGCCGGTTTCGGCGCTGATCCTCCTGGCGTAGTCCGCGATACCGACAGGGTCGGCCACCACCGCGTCCTCCAACGCCTCGCTCATCGCCCGGATCCCGGCCAGCGGCGTCCGCAGATCGTGCGACACCCACGCCACCAGCTGGCGCCGCGACGATTCGCCGGCCCGTTCGGCCGCCCTTGCTCGTTCGGCCGCCAGCCCGCGCAGGGTGATCCGCCTGCCGAGCAGCACCGCAACCGGCACCACCGCGGCGGCGATCAGAATGCAGGTCACCAGCGTCTGGCGCAGCTGGTCGGTGAACATGAAGCCGCTGATCGCCACCACGAACACCAGCACGGCACCGATCGGCACCGTCACCAGCACGGCAATGTTCACGGCCGGGGAACGCCCTCTGACCAGCCATAACACCCCCAGTTCGAGCGCCGTGGTGGCTAGACAGGCGAACAGCGCCCACGGCAGGATGTGCAGGAAATCGGTCATGATGTTGCCTCGGGCGCGCTCGGCGCTGCCGGGCTCGGCTCGTATCGATACCCGACGCCCCAGACAGTGACGATGCGGCGCGGCACCCCCGGGTCGGGTTCGATCTTCTCCCGCAGCCGTCGAACATGAACGGTGACGGTCGACTGGTCGCCGAAGGACCAGTGCCACACCTGCTCCATCAACTCGGTGCGCCCGAAGGCCTGCCGCGGATGGCGCAGCAGGAAGGCAAGCAGATCGAATTCTCTGGTGGTCAGTCCGAGTTCTTCGCCGCCCAGCAAGGCCGTCCTGGCGGCCGGGTCGACCAGCAGATCGCCGTCGGTGACGACAGTTTCGGTGCTCGGATCCTGGCCGGCGGCTGGTCTGGCACGCGCGATCACCCTGGCCACTCGGAGGGTGAGTTCCCTGGGACTGAACGGTTTCACCACATAGTCGTCCGCCCCGTACTCCAGTCCGACGACCCGATCGGACTCCTCGCCAAGGGCGGTCAACATGATCACCGGGATGGCCGACGACCGGCGGATCTCGCGGCAGACCTCGAGGCCGTCGATTCCCGGCAGCATCAGATCGAGTACCACCAGGTCCGGCGACGAGTTGCGGACCGCGTTGAGCGCGCTGGGGCCGTCGGCGGCCTCGATCACCTCATGGCCGTCCCTGGTGAGATAGCGCCGCACCACTTCACGGACCGTGGCGTCGTCGTCGACGACAAGCACCCGACTCATCCGCGGCGCGATCATCTCGTCTCCTACCACTGTGCTGCCCCCTACCACTGTGTCGCACCTACCACTGGGTTGCCCCTACCACTGTGTTGCCCTTACCACTGTGTCAACACCAGGTGGTTGACCACCAGGGCGCAGCCGACTTGCACGGCTATCGCCCATCGTCCCGCTCGACGGGGCAGCAGCGCCAACCCGCACACCAGGAAGAACCCGAACGGCAACCAGATTCGCTCCGTTTCGGCCTTCGACAGTCCAGACAGATCGGCGATCAGCACTGCGAGTAAGGCAGCCACCGCGATGGTCGCCGGCACCAGCATCTCGGCGCGATCGGCCCACCACGAACCTTGCTGTCGGACCCGCAACCGGCTGCCTGCCAGGCGTCCGCCGGCCGGGTGCCGGAGCACCGTCACTGCCCTGGCCAGCCCTGCAGCCGCGACCGGCCCGGCGGACAACACCAGGGCGGCAAGGTTCGCCCAGACGAAATAGCTGTAGGGACGCAGCGACGCGATGCCCTGGTAATAGCGCACCTGCAGCTCGGCCAGCCCCTGGAACCAGGAGAAGCCGGCCGCCGAGAACAGCGCAATCACGGCGAGCACCCCGACCGTCACCAACGACCAGCCGATCAACCAGGGCCGCAACCACCCACCGCGAGTCGCCAGCACCCCGGCCGAGCACAGACACGCAGCGGCGACGATGACGATCAACAGCACCAGCCCGTAGGACAGATAAACCGTGAGCCCCAACAACAATCCGCCGAAAACGGCAGCGCTGCCGGCGAAGCGTCGCCGGCTCAGCACGCCGACCAGCGTCATCGCCAGACCGGTGGCTGCCACCCCGGCGAACAGTCCGTCCGCAGATACCCCCACCCAAACCGCGCCGGGGAAGAACACCGTGAACGGCAGCACCGACCTCGCCGCCCGCGGTGCACCCAACCCTCGCAAAGTGATCGGGACAGCCACCGCGGCCAGCGTTCCGACTCCGACGACCACAACGCCTGCCCACGCACCACCGCTCAGTCCGACTCGATCCAGTAACAGGAACACCAGTGTCGCCGCCGGCGGATGGCCGGCAACATGGGTGGTCCAACTGCCGGGTTGGAAGTCTTTGATGTCGCTGGCGAACGTGGACAGGAAGCCACTGATGCTGCCGATTCTCGGCAGGTCGTGCAGGTATTCGTTGCTGTTGGTCAGCCGATCGACCCAGCCGCGCTGCCAACCGTCGATCAGCGCCAACGACACGGTCCAGCCGATCGCGGCCAGCCAACCGATCAGCAGCAACGGCCGCCAGCGCACCCGACGAACCAGTCGGGGGAAAAGCGCGACTGCCGCGACCGCGAAGGCGATCGCGAACGGCGATCCAATGCCCAGATGGGGTTTCCGATCGCCGAGCAGCGGGGCAGCGTTGACGAACAACTGACTGCCGCCGTGCTGGAGAATCGGTCCGACGATCGCGGCCACCGCCACCAGCGCCAGCGAGGCCCACACCCAGCGAGCGTCGCCGGTCAGCCTGCTGCGGGGTTTTCGAGCCTGTGCGTCGACCAGCGATGGCACCGGTGCCGGCACCGGCCTCGGTGGCGCAGAAAGGTTCACTCTGCGGACCATAGAGCGATCCGTCCGCAGCTACCACCCCGCACGGCGGTCGGTCACCAACCGGTAAGGAATACCGCTACCTGCAAGGTCTCGGTAAGGTCTGATCTCTTTGGCGCGCAATAGTTCCGCCGTAGCGTTTCGGCCATGGACAACAGCAACAATCCACTGCCGAACGGCGTGCAGGTCGATCTACTACTGCCGTGTCTGGACGAGGCAGCAGCACTACCCGTTGTGCTAGCGGCCCTGCCGGCAGGCTTTCGAGCGATCGTGGTGGACAACGGTTCGACCGACGGCAGCCGGCAGATTGCGCGACGTCTCGGTGCCGTCGTCGTGCACCAGCCGCAACGCGGCTATGGCGCGGCCGTTCATGCGGGCCTGCTCGCCGCCCGCGCCGACTATGTCGCAGTGATGGATTGCGACGGTTCCATCGTTCCGGCAGATATCGCCCCCTTACTCGCGTCGGTGATCCACGGTCATGCCGATCTGGCCTGCGGCCGTCGTCGGCCGGTGGATCGGGCGGCCTGGCCGTGGCACGCACGCTGGGGAAATCACCTGCTGGCCCAGTTGATCTCCGTCGGCGCCGGCAGCCAGCTGCACGACATCGCCACGGTGCGGGTCGCAAGACGGACCGATCTAATCGAGCTGAAACTGACCGACCGTCGCTGCGGATATCCACTCGAGACAGTCTTACGAGCGGCCGAAAACAATTGGCGCATAAGCGAATTCGATATCGACTACCACCCCAGGGCGGCGGGAACATCCTCGAAGATCAGCGGGACCGCCAGAGGTACCGCGGTGGCCGTTCACGACTTTGCGGCGGTGCTGCTGCAGAGCAGGCGCCCCCAGCGACCGGCGGCACCGCATATCGCAGCGACGCGTCCCGTCCTGCTGCCACTGCAGGCCAGCGTCGGCGCCTCACGATGAAGACCATTCTCGTCGTCGCAAAGTCCCCGGTCCCAGGGCAGGCAAAGACCAGGCTCGGGCCAGAGTTGACACCGCATCAATGCGCGGCAATGGCCGCTGCCGCCCTGTTGGACACCCTTGATGTGGCGCTGTCCGTGACCGAAGCGCGAGTAGTCGTCGCCCTCACTGGTTCCCTGCACGATGCACCGGCCGGCCGACAGATCGCCGCTACCCTTCGACACTGCACGGTGATCGGCCAACGCGGATCGACCTTCGGCGAACGACTTGCCCATGCCCATCGGGATGCGGCCGGCCCGTTCGGCTCCATCGTGCAGCTCGGCATGGAC
>JALYVF010000084.1 GCA_030853385.1 Actinomycetota bacterium
AACGATCTGGATCGGTTCCACCTGGTGATGGACGTCATCGACCGGGTCCCGTCGTTGGGTAGCCGGGCGGCAAACCTGCGGCAGCAGATGGCCGATGCGCGACTGGCTGCCACTCAGTACACCCGTGAGTACGGCGAGGACGACCCGGCGATCGCCGGCTGGAACTGGACCGGCCGCAGCTGACCAGTTAGCTGACGGCAGCGGCGTAAGGCAGAACTGCGACTGGTCGGGTCGTATTGAGTGACGATGGGATTGGCCGGCCCTGTTACATCTTGGCGGCACTAGCCGATGGATGGACGGGTTGTATCTGCCCATCACAGTGAGGCCGCTGAGTCGCATCAGTCCTGCTGCGGCCGTAGCCTTGTGCTGACAAGGGGTCCTGGCATGCCGTCGGGACTTGGCTGGGAGCGCTGATGTTGAAGGTCTTCCTCACCGACGATCACGAGGTCGTGCGCCGGGGCGTCGCTGATCTTCTCGAGGAAGCGGACGACATCACCGTGGTCGGTCAGGCATCGACGGTGGCCGAAGCGCTGGCGCGGGTGCCGGCGCTGCGCCCGGATGTCGCGGTCCTTGATGTGCGCCTGCCCGACGGTAATGGTGTCGAGTTGTGTCGCGAACTGCGATCCACGATGCCGGAGTTGAATTGTCTGATGCTGACCTCCTATCCCGATGAGCAGGCGATGGTGGACGCCATCATGGCCGGCGCCGGCGGGTATGTCATCAAGGACATCACTGGTATGGACCTGGTTTCGGCTGTTCGGACCGTCGGCGCCGGCCATTCCTTGTTGGACAATCGGGCGGCTGCCGCCCTGATGAACAAGCTCCGCGCCGCGGCGGACAAGCCGGGACCACTGGCCGCGCTGAGTGAGCAGGAGCGCACCGTTCTTGACCTGATCGGCGAGGGGCTGACCAACAGGCAGATTGCCGAACGGATGTTCCTGGCCGAAAAGACGATCAAGAACTATGTATCCAGGATGCTGGCAAAGCTCGGCATCGAGCGACGCACCCAGGCTGCCGTGTTGGCTACCGAGATGCGGGATCGCCCGCGACAGTCCTGACATCGACGTCACGGTACCGAGGTAGCGGCCTCCACGCTGACGACGGTAGCGAGGTCTCGCCGTGGCGTTGGTGGCGCCGGTGTGCCGTAGCCCAGGCGCATAACGGCCTGCGGCCACAACCCGCCGCCGATCAATTCACGCAACTGTTGACGGGTTTGCGCGATCTCGACCACCTGCGACAGGAACGACGCGGACAGACCGGCGGCCGTAGCGGTCAGCAGCATCCGCTGCATCGCCTGGCCCGCTTGAATCTGTGCCAACGGGAGGTCGTGAAATGAGCCGATCACCACTACCAGCGGATCTTGTTCGAAGTCCTTGCCTGCTAGCCGGGTTCGGGCGGAGCCAGCGCTGAAGTCCCTCAGTACCAACAGGTCCTGTTGTTCTGGTAGCGGGCCACTGCTGCGCGCCGGGACGCCGGCTTCGGTGTGTGCGGCTCGCCCGGTCCAGGCCGCCCATTCGGCCATGAAGGTGGGGTCGCTGCGTTGAATGCGATGAGCCTTGGCCAGCAGATCACGGAGCGCCGGCTGCTGCGCCGGCCCTATGGTCGCCATCCAAGCCTGCTCTGCCCTGGTAGCGGTCCGCAGTCTGTTGCGCAGGGCAGCCGGAACGGGCTCGTTCAGGAACGGTCGTCGATTGGTGTGCCGCCGCAGGACTGCCGCCGCCAGTCGGGCGTCGCCCTGGGTGAACCTGATCGGGCCGGCCGGTCGAACGATCGCCAGCAGCGTTGGCATCTTCGGGTTCGGCAGCACCCGTACATCGGTGTCGATGCCCAGTGCCCGGATGGCGATCCGAAGGTTGAGCAGCGCGGCGCCGCAGGCGAGTCGGACAGCGCGGTGGTCAGGGTCGGCAGCGATCAGCGAACGGTCGAGATCGGCGTGGATTTCGATGGCTACCGGCGTGCAGTTGAAGCGCCAAGGCTGGCTGTTGTGCAGGGAAGGTGCCGCGGCGGCGGCGGTCAACACCGACCTCACCTGCTGATCGCTCAGGGTACCGACAGGCATAAATCCGGTCACGGGCAGTCCCTTCGTCAGCAGTCGACAGTCCGCGGTTGATGGCGCAACGGACCCTGGTCACCACTGTGCGGGCTGCGGACGGGTCGTGAGTAGAGCAGAACGTCCCTACCGAGCCGCTGCACGTCACTTCCGCGGCTCACCCGACGTAGGCCGGTGGGGACAGATCGTCCGGTGTGCCACAGTGGCGGGTGTGGACACCGACGAGTCGTCCGAGTCCGGAACCACTCCTCCGACGGTGCCGGACCAGCGGGGGATCGGTGAAGCGCTCGCGCGCACCCGGCTGCAGGTCCTGATGGCCGAAGTTCAGGACAGTATCGAGAAGATCGTGGCCACCAACCGTGACCGGATGGACGCGTTGCTCAGTGCGGTGCTGGCAGTTTCCTCGGATTTGGACCTGGACACCACCTTGCGACACATCGTGCAGGCAGCGATGGAGCTAGCGGGCGCCCGGTACGGGGCTCTCGGCGTACTGGGCGCCGACGGGATGCTGATCCAGTTCGTCAACGAAGGAGTCGACGACGCCACCCGGAAACTCATTGGGCCGCTGCCGACAGGGCGCGGCGTGCTGGGGGTCGTCATCGAGTCGACGAAACCGCTTGTCCTTGAAGACTTGTCGCAGCATCCGTCCTCGATCGGGTTCCCGCCGAACCACCCGCCGATGACAACATTCCTTGGTGTGCCAATCTTGGCGCGGGGTGCAGTCTTCGGCCGGCTGTATCTCACCGAGAAGGCCACGGGCGGCCAGTTCACGGCCGATGACGAAGCTGTGGTGCAGGCGCTGGCCGGAGCAGCAGGGATCGCGATCGACAACGCCAGACTCTTTGATGAGGGCCGCCGGCGGCAGCTGTGGCTGGAAGCCACCAGCGAGATCACCGCCGAACTGCTTGCCGGTAGCGACACCACGGCCGACCTGCATCTGATCGCCAACAAAGCGCAGCAACTGACCGCCGCCGACTACACCCTCATCGCCCTGGCGGACGACCCGGACGTGCCGCTGTCGGAAATCGAGGAACTCACGGTGGCGGTCTGCGTTGGGACGCACGCCGAAACCCTGACCGGGCAGACGATTCCCATCTCCGGTTCGACGACCGGCGCCGTTTTCACCGACCACATTCCTCGCAACGTGACGAAATTGGCTTTCGGCCTGACCGAGGAAGCCGGACCGGCTCTGGCGCTGCCGTTGGGCGCCGGCGAGGTGCTGTCGGGAGTGCTCGTCACCGTCCGCGCCCCCGGCTCTCCGCCCTTCGATGAACATCAGCTACAGGTGGTGGCATCCTTCGCCGATCAAGCTGCGCTGGCCCTGCGCCGCGCGGAAGGTGAGTCGGCGCGCCGAGAACTCGAGGTGCTGGCAGATCGAGATCGAATTGCCAGGGACCTGCACGACCAGGTGATCCAGCGGCTGTTCGCGATCGGGCTCGCCATGCAAGGCACCCAACGGCGAGCCAAGACTCCGGTGCTGGCCGATCGGCTGACCGACCACATCGAGCAGCTGCAGCAGGTGATCCTCGACATCCGCACGGCGATCTTCGACCTGCACGCCGAGCCGGAGCACGCACCCAGACTCCGCGCCAAACTGCACTCCGCCATCAACGAGCTGACGGCCGAGATCCCGATGCGCACTACGGTTCGGATGGCCGGGCCACTTGACGTTGTGCCGGCGGTGCTGGCCGAACACACGGTTGCTGTTGTCCGCGAGGCAGTGAGCAACGCCGTCCGGCACTCCGGAGCCCGCACGCTGACCGTGACCATCTCGGTCGACGACAACGTCGTCATCGACATCGCCGACGACGGGGTCGGCGTTGCAGCCACGGTCGACCGCAGCGGTCTGGAGAATATGGCGGAGCGAGCCGCTGAATGCGGCGGAGCATGCACGGTCGAACGACGGCGCGGGGGAGGGACCCATGTGGTGTGGTCGGCGCCATTACCTGAAGTGCGGTAACGACCGCCGTAGTGCGATGGCCATCGAGCAATCGGTATGGCCGGACGACAGTCTCAAGCTGGCGGTGGACTATCCCGGTCCTTGCCGATCACCTCGCGAGTCCCACGGGCAATCTGAACGTCTTCTCGAGCAGTGATCACCACGGTCCGCACTGCAGTGCCGACAGCCGAAATGTCATTGTCGCCCTTGGTGTCTTCGTTGTTTTGGTCGTCGATGGCGATGCCCAGAAAGCCGAGCTGCTGTGCCGCTCGACGGCGGACAGTTGGTGAGTGCTCCCCGACCCCGCCGGTGAAGGCCAGCACATCGATGCCGCCGGCGGCAGCCACCATCGCTGCGATGCCGCCGACCAGTCGATGGAGGTAGACATCAAGGGCAAGCACTGCGTCGGGTTCGCCGCGAGTGGCGGCCGCCTCGACTTCGCGCATGTCGCCGGTGTCGGCCAGTCCCGTGATCCCTGCCCTGTTCTCCAAGGCATCTGAAATCTCTTGTGGGGAAAGGTGTTGGTGCTGCTCGAGCCAAAGGACTATGCCCGGATCGATACTGCCGGATCGAGTTGCCATCACCAGACCTTCGAGCGGGGTGAATCCCATGGTGGTGTCGACGCTGCGCCCGTCCACGATGGCTGCCAGCGACGCGCCGGCACCGAGATGACAGCTGACGACCCGGAGCCCTTTGGCCGGCCGGCCGAGAAGAGTGGCGACCCGCCGCGAGCAGTAGGCATGGGACAGTCCGTGGAAGCCGTAGCGACGAATTCCATATTCATCTCGCCATCTCTTCGGCACGGCATAGGTAGCGGCAGCTGCTGGGATGGTGGCGTGAAAGGCGGTATCGAAACTGGCCACGACCGGCACGTTCGGTAGCAGGGCAGTCACCGCATCGAGCGCGATCAGCGACTTGGGCTGGTGCAGCGGCGCGAGATCGACCAGTCCCTCCAGTAGATCTCGGACTGTCTCGGTGATGAGAGCCGGGCCGGTGAAGGTGGTTCCGCCGTGCACGATGCGATGGCCAACGGCATCGGGTGGAGGCCAATCGCGAACGACATCACCGAGCGCAGCCCGGTCGAATCCGTCGGCACCTGCTGGTAGTTCGGCCGTGTGCTCAACGCTGTCGTTGCCATCCAGAAGACTGAGCTTGAGACTCGACGAACCAGCGTTGACAGTCAGTACTCGCATGGTCATTCCTTGATTCTGCGCCGTTCGGTTCTCACCAGCCCGTTCAGCTGACCGTCGAAGAAGCGGTCGAAATC
>JALYVF010000086.1 GCA_030853385.1 Actinomycetota bacterium
GGTCAACGCTCGCGCCCTCCGCGACGGGAAGTGGACCACTCCCGCGGCCCGTGAGCTGGTGCCCGGGGATGTGATCCGGCTCCGGCTCGGTGACATCGTGCCGGCCGACGCCCGATTGTTGGAGGGCGACGAGATCGAGGTCGACCAGTCCGCGCTCACTGGCGAGTCGTTGCCGGCGACCTGTAGTGCCGGGAATGCAGTGTTCTCCGGATCGGTCGTGCGCCGCGGTGAGATCGGTGCCCTGGTCTATGCCACCGGCACCCACACCTATTTCGGCAAGACCGCGGAGCTGGTGCAGGACGCGCACACGGTCAGCCATTTCCAGAAGGCCGTCCTGAAGATCGGGAACTACCTCATCATCCTCGCGGTCGCGTTGGTGTCGGTGATCGTGGTCGTGTCGGTCCTGCGCGGGGACCCAATCCTCACGACGCTGCAGTTCGCGCTCGTGCTAACCGTGGCGGCGATCCCGGTCGCGATGCCCACCGTGCTGTCGGTGACGATGGCGGTCGGTGCCCGGCTGCTGGCCAAGAAAAAGGCCATCGTCAGCAAACTGGTCGCGATCGAGGAACTCGCCGGCGTCGACATCCTGTGCGCGGACAAGACCGGCACTCTGACCCAGAACTCGCTCACCCTTGGCGACCCATTCAGCGTTGCCGGCCTCACCGCGGCCGATGTGATCCTGGCGGGCGCCCTGGCTTCCCGCGCGGATAACGATGACCCGATCGACCTCGCCGTCCTGGGCGGGCTGAGCGATGAGAAGGATCTGCACGGCTACACGGTGACGCACTTCGAGCCGTTCAACCCGGTTGACAAGCGCACCGAAGCCACCGTCACCACTGCGGACGGGACGACGTTCACGGTCAGCAAGGGCGCCCCGCAGGTCATCCTCGCCCTCGCCGGCAACACGTCCACGATCAAACCCACGGTCGACACCGCGGTGAACGACTTCGCCGCTCGCGGCTTCCGATCCCTCGGCGTCGCCCGGGCCGAGGGCGACGGCGAGTGGCGGTTCCTGGGTGTGCTGCCGCTGTTCGACCCACCTCGCAAAGACGCCGCATCCACGATCGCCACCGCCAAGGCAATGGGCGTGACCGTGAAGATGGTCACCGGCGATGCCATCGCCATCGCCAAGGAGACCGCCGCCAAAGTCGGGCTCGGCACGAACGTCCTCGACGCCGCCGGCCTGGGTGATGTGAAGAAGAAGGAAACCGCGACGGTTGGTAAGTCGATCGAGACCGCGGACGGGTTCGCCCAGGTGTTCCCTGAGCACAAGTACCACATCGTTGACGTCTTGCAGCAGCGCGGCCACATCGTCGGCATGACCGGCGACGGCGTCAACGACGCCCCCGCGCTGAAGAAAGCCGACTGCGGCATCGCCGTCTCCGGCGCCACCGACGCTGCCCGCGCCGCTGCGGCGATTGTCCTGCTCACCCCGGGGTTGTCGGTGATCATCGACGCGATCAAGGAGAGCCGCAAGATCTTTCAGCGGATGAACTCCTATGCCATGTACCGGATCGCGGAAACGCTGCGGGTGCTGCTGTTCATGACGGTGGCGATCCTGGTCTTCAACTTCTATCCCGTCACCGCGATCATGATCGTGATGCTGGCTCTGCTCAACGACGGTGCGATCCTGTCCATCGCCTACGACAACGTCCGCTACAAGATGAAGCCCGAAGCCTGGAACATGCGCCTCGTGCTGGGCATCTCCACCGTCCTCGGTGTCGTCGGTCCCATCGCCGCGTTCGGCCTGTTCTACCTGGGCGACAAGGTCTTCGACCTCGGCCACCCTCGCCTGCAGACGATGATGTATCTGATGCTGTCGGTTGCCGGGCACCTCACGATCTTCCTGGCCCGCACCCGCGGACCGTTCTGGTCGATCCGCCCGGCCCGTATCTTGCTCCTCGCGGTCCTCGGTACACAGGCAATCGCCACCCTGATCGCGGTCTACGGGCTGTTCATGCACCCCCTCGGCTGGGGCTGGGCCGCGTTCGTCTGGGGCTACGCCATCATCTGGGCCCTCGCCAGCGACCGCATCAAACTCCTCGCCTACCGCCTTCTCGACCCCGTCGGCAGCAGCAGTCCGGACGTAGACACACCGGCGACGGCGACCGGCTCCGCGAGAGACACCTCCGCGGCGAAGGCAGCTGTCACGATGAATTCGGCCGCCTTCTACACCGCCACCGATCCTCGTGACCCGGTGTTCCACGACAACACGGACTGCCCCTACGGCCTCGAGATCAAGAACCACCACAACGACCAACCCGGCACCGATCACCGCCGCCGATGCGACTGGTGCGCCGAACACGACCAACCGGCAGCAATCAAGAGCTGACCATGGCCCCTTTCAGCGAGCAAGACGATCGCCTGACCACAAGGGCCGTGCGGCCGTCATGAGACGACTCGGTGAGGCTGCGGCGCCCGGCGCTGCGGCTGGGTCGGCGCGGCGCAGACCGCCGGGCTCAGGGTGGGGGAGCTTGCCGGGCTGCCGGCGGCTACCACCAATGGTTGCCCGTCGTGCAGCAGTGATAGTGGTTCGCCGTCAATGACTCGGTACGTGGTCGTCGTCGGGGTGATCTCGACGTTGAGTTGGCTGTTCAGGACGCAGATCGTGAAGGCTAGGCGGGTGATGCCTGCAGGTAGCCGCGGTGCGAACGAGACTGTGCCAGCGTATTCGCGCAGGCCACCGAACCCTGACACGAGGGCGATCCAGGTTCCGGCGAGGGACGCGACATGCAGGCCATCGCGGGTGTTGTGCTCGCGATCGTCCAGGTCCATCAGCGCGGCCTCGGTCAGGTAGTCATAGGCGAGGTCGAGGTGGCCGGTCTCGGCGGCCATCACCGCTTGAGTACAAGCCGACAGTGAGGAGTCCCGCACCGTGAGGGCTTCGTAGTAGGCGAAGTTACGGGCCTTCTCCGCGGCGGTGAAGACGTCCCCGCGCAGGTGCATCGCCAGCACCAGGTCGGCTTGTTTGACGACCTGTTTGCGGTAGAGGTCGAAGTAGGGGAAGTGCAGCAACAGCGGGTACTGGTCGGCGGCAGTGGTGTCGAAGTCCCAGATCTCGTGGCTGGTGAATCCCTCGGCCTGGCTGTGGACCCCCAGCGCCTCGTCGTAGGGCACGACCATGGCTTTCGCCGCGTCGCGCCACGCGACGATTTCCTCCGCGGTAATGCCCAAATCCAGGACCCGGTCGGGGTGACGTTGCGCGGCGTCGGCGGCCGAAGTCAGATTGTGCTGGGCCATCAGGTTCGTGTAGACGTTATTGTCCGCGACCGCCGAGTACTCATCGGGCCCGGTCACCCCATCGATGCAAAATCGTCCCGCAGGATCGTGGTGGCCCAGCGAGCACCATAGCCGGGCTGTCTGAGCCAGCAGCTCCATGCCGATGTCGCGTTCGAAGTTGTCATCGCCGGTGACGCTGATGTAGCGGACCACCGCGTCGGCTATATCCGCCCCGAGATGGAACGCGGCGGTGCCGGCCGGCCAGTACCCGGAGCACTCATGGCCGGAAATCGTGCGCCACGGGAACACCGCCCCTGCCAGCCCGAGCTGCGCGCCCCGGGTGAGTGCTTCGGGCAGGATCGAGTGCCGCCACCGCAGGGCGTCGGCCGCGGACCGGGGTGCCGTGTAGGTGAGCACTGGCAGCACGAACGTCTCGGTGTCCCAGAACGCGTGCCCGTCATAGCCTGGCCCGGTGAGCCCCTTCGCGGCGATCGCGCGTCCTTCGGCTCGGGCGCCGGCCTGCAGGATGTGGAACAACGCGAACCGCGCGGCCTGCTGCACCCGCTCGTCGCCCTCGACCTCGATGTCGGCTCGTCCCCAGAACTCGTCCAGATACGCGCCGTGTTCGGCGACCAACCCCTCCCAGCCCGTATCAACGGCTGCGGCCAGCGCGGCCGCGACCTGGTCGGCGACCGCTGGTTGCGAACGGACCGCGGACCAGCCGTAAGCCACGAACTTGACCAGCCGGAGCCGCTGCCCCAGCTCCAGGGTCGCCGTGATCGTGACCCGACCCAGATCATGGAGGCTCTCACTCGACACCTGCGCCGACGGCGGCCCCTCGATGTGATGCTCCATCGCCGCACCGACCCGCAACTCACTGGCGGAGGTGCGATGCGTCAGCGACGCGCACGTCCCGGCGCAGGCATGGTCCTCAGATACCAGAGGGGCCAGCAACACAGCCGCTTCCCGAGGGTCACCACCAGAAGAGGGCAACGTCTCGTTGGCCACCAGCTCCGACTGCAGCACCACCCGCACCGCGGCATCGGTCGCTTCGACCTCGTAGCAGATCGCAGCGATCGAGCGTTGCACCAATGAGACCAACCGGGTCGAGCGCACCCGCACGCCCCGCCCGCCTGGGGACACCCACTCGACTTCGCGGCGCAGCAGCCCGGTGCGGAAGTCCAGCACCCGCTCGTGCGCGATCAGTTGTCCGTAGCGGACGTCGAAGGGCTGATCGTCCACGAGCAGACGGATCAGCTTGCCGTTGGTGACGTTGATGACGGTCTGTCCGGCCTCGGGGTAGCCGTACCCGGCCTCGGCGTAGGGGAGCGGCCTAGCCTCGAACAAGCCGTTCAGATACGAGCCCGGCAGCCCGTACGGCTCCCCCTCATCCAAGTTTCCTCGCCACCCGATGTGACCGTTGGACAGGGCGAACACCGACTCGCTCTGGGCCAGCACATCTAGATTAAGGCCAGTCTCGCGCAGACACCACGGCTCCACCGCGTACGCCGGATGGGTGATCACGCCGAGACGACCGTCTCGACCGGGTCCAACAGCTGCACGAGGTCGGTCACGACGCGATCGGCTCCGTGCGCTCGCAGTTCGTCGGCCTGCCCGACGCGATCGACGCCGACCACGAACTCGAACCCACCGGCCCGTCCGGCGGCCACTCCCGACAGCGCGTCCTCGAAGACAGCCGCCTCGCTCGGCTTCACGCCCAGCACGTGCGCCGCGGCCAGATACGTGTCGGGCGCCGGCTTTCCGGCCAGCTGCTGCTCCTCGACGCTGACCCCGTCGATCCGCGCCTGGAAGAGGTCCGCTATCCCCGCGGCATCGAGCACCTGCGCACAGTTGGTGCTGGAGGAGACCACCGCGGTGTGCAGGCCTGCCGATCGCGCTGCCTGGACGTAGCGGACCGAACCCGGGTATGCCCTGACCCCAGCGTCGCGGATGCGGCGCAGAAAGTACGCGTTCTTAGCATTGCCCAGTCCGCTGATGGTCAGCTGCCCGACGCTGTCGTTCGAAGGGCCCGTCGACAGCTCGATGCCGCGGGACTGCAGGAATGATCGGGTGCCGTCGGACCTGCTCTTGCCGTCGACGTAGGTGTCGTAGTCGCCCACCTCGTCGAACGGCTCGAACGCCGAACCGGTCTTCTCGGCGCGCGCCGTCAGGTAATCGTCGAACATTTCCTTCCATGCCGCCGCGTGCAGTTTCGCCGTATCAGTGAGGACGCCGTCCAGGTCGAACAGGCAGGCCTGTACCCGCGCCGGCAAACCCAGCGCGGTACGTGGGGCAGGGTCGACCATGTGCTGCGGCGTTGGGGAGGGGTAGTTCTGGCCAGGGGTCATCGGGGTCCTCGGTTCGACACGGCGCCGCGCCACAACACGTGGCGCCGTCAGTGTTGCGGCGGGATCGGGGGCATTGGCCATCCTCCGGCCCGGAGGTAACCCGGTCCCCAGTAGGGCGCGTATCCGTAGTGGCTGTAGATGCTCTCGTGATAGGTCTGCTCGTGGAGGAGATCCGGGTTGTAGCCCGGCGCCGCCGCGACCCGCTCGCGTGACTGATCGACGTACACGTCGTTCTCGGTGATCTTCGTGATGGCGTCGACCGGTATCAGTGACTTCGTTTCGCCGAAGCCCAGGAATCCGCCGTGTTCGACGAGCAGGAAGCGGACCTCGTTCTCCTGGTCATCGACCAGGAGATCAGCGACCTTGCCGATGCTCTCTCCGTCCTTGTCCTTCACCTGCCGCCCGCGCACGTCGTTGGCCGATCCGTCGATCGTCTTACCGCGATCGCCTAGTGTGTACAGAGTGGCATTGTTGTTCGTTGTCATCGAAATCATCTCCTAGAAGATAGGTGGCGCCGGATCAGCTCAAGAGCACCGATGTGGGCGCAGAGGCAAGGGGAGAGCAGGCCACGCTGTGGATGCCGTTCGATGGAGCACGGTTCGGTGCCGACGACTTCCATGTTCTGCATGGGGAAGTCTGGGTCGGCGACGATGTCGTGTCCGACGTTGCCGTTGAAGGCTCGGGCTGAGAGTCGGAAGCCGGGGGTTCCATGCCTCCGGCGCTCAATCCGTAGTTCGGCCAGAGATAGGTTCCTTCGGTCGGGACAAGAGGATCACCGTCTTGGCTCAGTGCGCCGACGACGAGGTGGGTCCGGCAACTGGCCAATGGGTCGGCGACCACTCGCATGAGATGACCAACCTGGTTGTGGTTGCGACAAGTCACCTGCGCGCCGATATCGAACCGAACCGGATTACTCATCACACGGTGTCCTTCGGTTAGTTCCGATACTGATGTGCCGTCGCCGCGGACGAGGCTATCCGCAGGGCTCGAGCCCGCCACGTCGGTAACTGACCTCGCCGCTGGCGCAGTAGTCAGCGCATGCGCCTAGCGTTCTCCCTTAGCGCGGCGGCCTATTTGGGTCCGGCACCGTTGCCGGCCGGAGTGGTGATGAAGCCGCCGGCCCGGCGGCGGCGCTCTCTCGGGCCAGGAAGGAGCCGAGTTCCGCGATCGTGGACATGAGCGGAGCGGGGAAGACGACGGTGGCGAGGGATTCCTAGTAACCAGTGCTGACAGGCGAGTGGTTATCGGTGTGTGCGGCGCGGAGCTAATGCTCTGAGTTCAGCGGCGGGCGGCTGAACTGGTACCGAACTGGCTGAGGCGCTCAGCGTCGTTGACGCTACACCTACGGGTGAAGCTGACGTCGCTGTAGACATCGGTAGGAAGGCGGCTGGTTCAGGTCTCCGTCTGAAGTGTGGGCTCAGGGCTGGGCAGGCTGGGCAGGCTGGGCAGGCTGGGCAGGGCTGGGCAGGCTGGGCAGGCTGGGGGTGGCGAGGATGAGGTTTGCTGCGGCGAGCAGGTCGATGTCGGCTGTCGCGGCCCGCGCGTGCAGGTCGCGTTCGGCTTGCTCGGGTGTCGATCCGCGCCCGATCAGCACGCCGAGCGCCTGGTTGATCTCAGAGGAAACGCTTAACGGGGTGGGGTTCGTGAAATTCGACGGAAGGGTGAGGTGCTCATCTAGGCGGAACTCCGCCAGCCGGGCCGTGATCCGATTATCGCCCGAGTTTCTTGGGACCTTCAGCTCTACTCGACCGTCAAAGTCACCGGCAGAATTAGGCTATGACCCAGACAGAGCACAGGCCCGACATCGATCTCAAGAATTCCATCATCGAAGAACTGAGGTGGACGCCGAGCGTAAATCCAACCCATATCGGCGTGGCCGTCAACCATGGTGCGGTGACGCTGTCTGGTGAGGTGGACAGCTACCCGGAGAAGCTCCACGCGGAGAAGGCAACGCTTCGAGTACGCGGCGTCACCGGGATCGCTCAGGAAATGACGGTACGAAGTACCTTCGGGGCAAACGACACCGATATCGCCCGGCAAGCGGGTGAGGCCATCGACCGTGCGGTCGATGTCCCGAAGGACTCGGTGAAGGTGGCCGTTCACGACCACATGATCACGCTGACCGGGACAGTTCCGTGGAACTACCAGCGCGAGTCGGCATCTCGGGCTGTGCGTTATCTCAAGGGAGTTCACGAAGTATTCAATACAGTGACGATCAAGCCGACCGCCTCCGCTGCGGGGATCAAGACTGCGATTGCTGAAGCGATGCTCCGGAGCGCGGTCCTCGACGCCAAGAACACAACGGTCACAGCAGATCCCGCTGGAACGGTGACCATCGAGGGAACGGTCCAGTCTTGGGCCGAGCGTCACCAGGCCGAGCTGGTTGCCTGGGCGGCCCCGGGGGTCAGCGACGTCATCAACAAGTTGCGTATCAAGAACTAACCGCAACCCGAAGCTCGTTGGCAGCGGAGCCCGAGGGTTTCGCTGCTAGCTGAGTGGGATTTGAGGTTGGCCGCACTGCCCAATCGCGCCAACAGCAGCATGGGGCTACAGAGCGTAGGGTTGTAGTGGTTGAGCAATCAGCCAGCCCGGAGCCATAGCTCTCTAAGGTGAGCTGCTGGTGAACCCTTGAGTTCACGACCGGTCAAATTTTTTTTGGACCAGCGCATCCGTTGGGTTGCCTCATGTCCTCATCGCTCGCCAAGGCTCGGTAGATAGATGCCGAACCGTCAGTTCGACCGGTATAAGCAAGCAACTCTTGCCCATCAAACGCGCACAGCGGACCGTAGGTCACTTGGCATGCCCGGCGATCCCTCGGTGGAGCATCTCACCGCCATCGATCAGGCCGACGTCGCGCTGGAACTCGCCGCAGCAGAACTCAGCGCAGCTCGGCAGGACTACCTCTGCGACCCGGGTGCTGCTGGGTAGCGGTTGCAGCTGGCTCCGTGCTCACCTCGCTTGGCGTCGAGATCGCCCGGTCTCGATGATGGTGCCGTTGAAGGTGAGCCGATCGACGAGGGCGGCGCAGAGCCGAGAATCAGAAGATCTTGGTCCAGCCGGTGAAGATCTCGTTGCTGGCCTGATCATGATGGGTTGAACGGATCTGGCGCCGCGACGCCCTGGGGTCGAGGGGCGCGCAATGAGCGATCTTTGCCTGGACCGTTCGACCTACGGGTGCACTGGCCGGGGCCGGGTGCCGCCGTTCGACTCGGTAAATGTAGGTGTGCCGGTCGTCAAGGTGTTCAGCCATCCGTCCGCAACTGATGAACAGCGGGCCTCGATCGTGGCGGCACTGAGCAGGCCGTACCGCGGGCCCTCGCCTGTGCTGAGGAGCCGAACGATGGCAACTTGAAGCCCGGCGGCCTCAACCTCGTGGTGAGCTCAGAGTTGACCGACTTGGGTGCCCTTTCCGTGATCATCGAAGTGCAGCTGAGCGCGGGTGGGTCGCGCGGTTCGGCCGGACGGAGCGGTTCGCGTATTGGTGGGTGGTTCTGATGGTCGTGATCGCACTGCTCACCGGCCTGTCGATGGGCGACGAGCACCGCGTCCGGGTGATGTCGTGGCTGCACATCGGCTCAGTTGTGCTGCTCGTCCTCGGGCAGCAGCGACGTACTCAGCCACAACCAGCGTCCCAGCCAAGGCGAGGCCGCCGATGAGGTCGACCCCGCGCGCTTGTGGGCGAGCGCGCCCAGTACCAGCCGATCGCCGGGACGAGGCCGGCGACGGTGCCGGTGATCCCGCAGTCGATCGACCACGGCGGTAGGGATCAGATTTGCTCCGCTGCTCAGGGGACCCCTATCTGTGGACAGTGTGCCCACGGCGCGGAACGACCACAACCGGGCACGGGGCATGCGCAACTACGTGCTGGCTGATCGAGCCGAGCAACGTGCCGGCGAGTTCACTATGTCCGCGAGAACCGACCACCAGCAAATCGGTTTCACCTACCAAATCAAGCAGAACTTTTGCCGCGTGTCCCTCGACTACGGCTTGGGTGACCTCTACTGAGCTGGTTGCCGAAGTCTCACGTTCAGCCTTCACAGCGTCGGCGATTGCGGTGTCCAACTCGTTTGCGATGGCGGATTGGGCATCTGCCCATCCCCCTGGGACCAGGCCGGCCGCGCCCAGTTTTCCCGTTGAGACCCCTGTGTCGGATGACAGATCTGCTGGCATCCCGATCACGCTTCCAGCGCTAGGAGCGAAATCGATTGGGAACATGCGGCCCAGCCCGGGGTCAGCCCAGCTCGGGTGAAATTCCCAGGCATGCACCGCGCAGATGGTCACCCCTCGCAGCTTCGCCTCACGTAGCGCCCATTGCAGAGCAGACACCGAAGCGACCGATCCGTCGACGCCAACCACAATCCGCTCGCGCTCAGGCTGCACAGACTCCGGCGCTGCAGAGGACACCTTCGCTGCTGGTCGCTTCCGGGTGCTAGTCATTCTTTTGTCACGTCAATCGTCTCCTAGGTCTTACTGGGCGCCGGATTGGACATCTGGCTATCTGTGAACATTGGGCCGCTCAATTCAGCTCAAGTGTCGTGGTGGTGCTAATGGAGTGCCGCCGTTGGCCGTCACCAGCGTCCATCCGTTCAACGCACCGATTCCGGAGACGACAGCGGTACCGGCCACGAGTTTCCCGACCCAGGTCGCGTGTCCGAACATCTGGAACGCGTCCACGAACGGCGCACCGTTGCCAGCCAGCGCATGGTGCGACACCGGGCCCATGACCACGGCGCTGACCACGATGTACAGCAGCGCGCTCGCCGCGGTGCCGACTGGTCCCGGCACCGGCCAGCACGCCGGGCATGGTGAAGACTCCGGTGCCGATGATGCTGCCAATCACCAAGGTGGTCGCCGACGAGAGCCCCAGCGAGCGGGTTGGAGCGTCGCCTGGTGAGGAATCTGCGTCCGGTTTGGTCGCTGGTCTGGGCGGGGCTAGAACCATCTGCGGTACCTGTCTTCGGCTGCGCGAGGATCGAGCCAGGGTGTCTGACGATGAGCCGTTGAGTGATCACGGCGATGCGAGTTCGGCGTGCGCGACAGCGGGCAATTCCGCGACCTCGCTTTTGCTGACATTGAGGCGGATGTCGCCGGTCATCGTGGTAACGCAATGCAGTGGGATCGCCACTTCGCGATGACCCCACAGATGGCCATGCTGCAGCAGCAGATGGGTGATGTGCGCGTCGGCTTGGTTGATGATCAATCCGTGCAGGTGGCCAATCGGGCCGTCGGTGGCGATCACCCTGCTGCCTCGACGGAGTTCGACATCCTCAAGTGGCACCTGGTCGGATAGGACGTCGTGCCCGACATTGCCGTTGAAGGCCCGCGCCGATAACCGAAAACCAGGTGTCCCCATACCGCCGGCGCTCAATCCGTAGTTCGGCCAGAGGTAGGTCTCTTCAGGTCCGTACCCGGACTCGTCAAGGCTCGCGGCGATGAACTCCGACTCGACAGCTGGCCTAAGTTCTTTGAAGCCCGCGGCGTCACAGGACAGCACAACGGTTGATTGAACGACCTGCGCCATCCCAATCGGGACAAGGCGATCGTCGTCCTGACCCAGGGCGTGGCCGATGACGAGGTGGGTCAGGCAACCAGCCAATGGGTCCGCGACTACTCGCTTCAGATGACCAATCGTCGTGTGGTTGCGGCAGGTCACGCGCGCGCCGATGTCGAACCGAGCCGGACCGTTCATCAGCTAGTACCCTTTCGGTTTCAGGTCGTTGCGCCAACCGGCGCCTACTGCGTCGGTTGGGTCGAAATGCCACTCGGTTGCCGAGCGTTCAGGCGAGCGCGACGGCTCGGCCACGACGAACGTGCAGCAGGCCAAGAACGGACAAGGCGAGCATCAGTGCTGCCGCGATGAACGCGGCGATCGCGGCGATGCCGGCGATGGTCGCCATGGTCCCGAAGGCGTAGGCGTTCAAGAGCAGCCCGCGCAGAGTCTCGCCTTTGAAGACGGTGTTTACGGTGGCGGCCAGCTTGGTGTTGGTCGGGTCAGCTTGGGCTTCGGTGCTGAGTTGAGCGTAGGTCTTGCCGCCGCCGATGGTCTTGAGGTGGTTGGCAATGAAGTGGTCGGCGTAGACCTCGGCCTGGGCGCCGGTGGTCAGTTGCTGGCCGCCGTACTGGCGCATGTCCTTGAATTCCGGCGCGGCGACGGCGGCGCTGTTGGCGGCGGGGAAGTAGATCTGCTCTGCGGCCAGCTGATTGTGGATTTCGTTGTTGACGAAGTTATGCGCCCATACCAGTAGGCAGCCGGCGACGATGAGGACGACGGTCATCAGCAGCCCGCCGGCGGTGAGGACGACATCGATCATGCGTCGTGGACCGGGCGGGGTAGGCGCCTTGAGTGGTGGGGAGGTGGGAACGTCGAGGGTGGGCGTGGTCATGATCGTGGCCTTCCAAAGATGAGTAAGACGCAGACATTGCGGCGGCGCGGTTGAAGTCGCAGGCAGAGTAATTGCGGCCGACGCGACGTGATCCCGCCTGCGGGTCGGCAGAGGACACGCAGCTCAGGCGCTGTCGTTCGGAGGGGGGTGCCGCTCAATGTGCCTGGTTACGAGCGTTCGCTCACCGCGACGGCCTACAGGCTTGCCGCGAAGTCCAGGCTGGCTGTCAACTCAGCTGAGCATGACAGTACGCGCCCGAATGGCAATGGGTCACCACCCGCAGCGGATGAGAAGTTGCCAGCACCGGCATAGCAGGGACCGGTGTAGCGTCGATAGTGGCTGAGAATCTCAGCTAAGTGTGGAAAGAGCAGCTGTCCGCCGCTGCCCTCGCCGAGCGTTAGCTCACTGCCGCACACGGCCGCCGATCCGACCCTACCGCGACCAGTCGGGCACCGTACCCGCCGTGGCGATTGCACGCCGCCGGGCCGTCGATGATGCGGCTGATGATCCAGGCCGAACTGGACGGCATCGCAAGTTGCCCGCTGAGCCAATCGGTGGATTTGCTGTTCTTCCGAAGCCAGCTACAACCCTGATGTCTTGGGTCGGCTACCCGCAGATGATGCTGCGGCTGGGGCAGAAACCCGAATCGGACGCGGGCCCGCTCGCCGCTCGCCGCGCCGTCGATGACGTCCTCACGATCACGCCACATCATCGACCACTTCGGTAGCCGAAGAGGAGATCCGGGCAGGTCCCGAGCAGGTCCCAACATCGACAGGACCTTTCGCCCTACCCAGCGTCGCCCACAAGGCACAAGCTCAGGTCAACCACGAATCACTCCAATGGAAGAAGCCATCATGAAGGCACTTGTCTATCACGGTCCCGGCGCGAAGGCCTGGGAAGACGTCCCCCAACCACAACTCGCTGTCGACTCCGACGCGATCGTGCGGGTCGACACCACCACGATCTGCGGCACTGACCTGCATATCCTCAAAGGCGATCTGCCAGCCATGGTCGATGGCCGCATCATCGGGCACGAGGCCGTCGGCACCGTCACTGAAATCGGGGCCGCGGTCAAGAACGTGGCGGTCGGGGACCGGGTATTGGTCTCGTGCGTCAGCGCCTGCGGTGCGTGTCGCTTCTGTCGCGACGCCCGCTACGGCCAGTGCACCGGCGGTGGCGGCTGGATCCTCGGCAACGAGATCGACGGGACCCAGGCCGAATACGTGCGGGTCCCGTTCGCGGACAACTCCACCTATCCCGTGCCGGCCGGCGTCAGCGACGAGGAACTCCTCATGCTCGCCGACATCCTGCCCACCGCCTACGAGGTCGGCGTCCTGAACGGGCAGGTGCGACCCGGCGACGTGATCGCGGTCGTTGGCGCTGGCCCGATCGGGCTGTCAGCGATTACCGGCGCCCGCCTGTTCAGCCCGAGCCTGATCATTGCGATCGACATGGCCGCCAACCGCCTCGAGGCGGCCAAGCAGTTCGGTGCCGATGTGGTTATCAACAACAGCGAACAAGACCCGATCGCCGCGGTACGTGAGCTCACCGGTGGACTGGGGGTCGATGTCGCGATCGAGGCGGTCGGGGTGCCAGCCACCTTCGAACTGGCCGCTGAACTCGTGCGACCGGTCGGGCGGGTCGCGAACATCGGGGTGCATGGCAAGCCGGTCACCTTGCACCTCGAGCGACTGTGGACCCGCGACGTGACCATCACGACTGGGCTAGTGGACGCCTACTCCACGCCGACGTTGTTGCGATTGCTCACCAGTCACCAGATCGACGCCCAACGGTTCATCACCCACCACTTCACGTTCGACCAGTTCGACGAGGCCTACGACGTATTCGCGCGGGCCGCCGAAACCGGGGCGCTCAAAGTCATCCTCAGCCGAGAAGGCGCCAAGTGACCGATCGCGAGGGACCTCCGGAGGTGCGGCCATGACCACGACTGAGCCGTCCACCGATCACCTGCTCAAATACGCGATCGCACGCGAGCTGGACTGGGCCAGCGACGTGGACAACGACCGGGTTGGGATCGCAGTCACTGACGGCGCGGTCATGCTGTCGGGCGAGGTCCTGAGCTACCCGGAAAAGGCCGCGGCGGTCAACGCGGCCCTGCGCGTGCGCGGGGTGACGGCGCTGGCCGACGAGATCATCGTGCGACACGCCTTCGGCCGGATCCAGGACGCCGACATCGCCCAGGAAGCCACGATCGCCCTACGAAATATGTCACTCCTGCCGACTGAATCCGTGCAGGCCACCGTTCATGACCACACCGTCACGCTGGTGGGTACCGTGGGCTGGCATCATCAGCGAATCGCCGCTGCCCACGCCGTCAGCGTCCTGCCCGGCGTGATCGGCGTGCGGAACTCGATCCAGCTCAAGCCGCTCGAGGCCATGGTCGCCGGACCAGACGCGGAAGCGAACGTCACCGCCGCGCTGCTGCGCAACGCGCAACTGGATGCCCACCAGGTCGTCGTGACCGTCTCCGGAACCGAGATCAGGCTCACCGGACGCGTCGCGAGCTGGGCTGCCCGTCACCAAGCCGAATACGCCGCTTGGTGTACCCCCGGCGTAACCCACGTTGACAACCAAGTCCTGATCAGTACGTAGGTGGCGGTGAACTGCAGACAGCTATTTTCAACTGTCTGATCGGGATAGTGCTGCTGATCAGCGTCGCGAGCTCGCTGTGGACCCGCCGCCAACGCAGTACGACAGCGGGCTAAGCAGCCTCCGGTCAGATTGACATCGACCACGGCAGACTGCCGGGTGGCCGGTCGAGGGCGGCGAGTGCGTGCCCCTGGTCGGCCGGCAGCCGTTCCCGGACCCGGAGGTGATCGGTCCGGGTGCACGAGGAGCATCGTGCTCCGATGCCTGGCAGCGTTGCGGTCGAACCCGTCCGGACTGACTGTGATTCCCAATCCCTTCCACGGTATCCGGACCGCGGGCTCGGGGGCAGAGGTACTCCGGTCCTACTTAGAGGGCACTAATACCCTTTCGATGTCGGCAAAATCGGCCCACCGTTGGATCATGACAGTGACCCAGAACCAGACGGACCATCAGCTCGTGCAGTCCATCACCGATGAAATCCGGTGGACGCCGAGCATCACGGCAGACCGGATCGGAGCCTCGATCAACGAAGGGGCCGTGACGTTGTCAGGGCAGGTCGACAGCTACTCGGAAAAGGTCGCGGCGGTCCAGGCGGCCCTGCGCGTTCGTGGCGTGCAGGCGGTCGCCGACGAGATCGAAGTTCGCAGCGAGTGGGCGCCAATGCGGGACGCCGACGTCGCTCGGGAGGCCGCGGCCGTGCTCGCCCACACCTTCTATGCCCCAGACGGCGCGGTGAAGGCCGAGGTGACCGATCACGTGGTAATCCTTACCGGAGCGGTCACCTGGAACTACCAGCGGGAAAACATCGAACGCCGCATCGAGGGCCTGGCAGGTGTGCGGGGCGTGCGGAACCTCATCGAGCTGAAGCCGGACGTCGCGATCTCCGCAGCGGACGCAAAAGCCAAGATCGACGCGGCCTTGCGCCGAAACACCGAGCTGGACTCGGCTGACATCCACGTCGGCATAGTCGGGAGCACCATCACCCTGACCGGGAGCGTGACCTCCTACGCCAAGGGACGGCAAGCCGCCTACGCCGCGTGGGGCGCACCCGGCGTGACTCACGTCCGCAACGAGCTGAAAGTGAGCAACCACTAACCCCTGGACACGACGGCACCTGAGATGTTCGGCGCTTCGCGGCTGGTTGTGTGGTCACGGGATGCCGGGTCAGAACTGACAAGTATCTCGCTGGCTTCGGACAGTCGGGATGCGTGGCAGCTGCGGCCATCGAGATGTGCCTGGTATTCCTGGGGAAAGTGCGTAATCGAGGAGGTGACCGGGCTGACCGCGCCGTCACCGAGCGCGCAGAAGGCACGGCCGAGGATGTTGTCGGATAGGTCAAGCAGCGTGTCGATGTCTTGCTGGGTGGCGATGCCGGTCTCGAGCCGGTCATAGATTGCGACATACCAGTAGGTGCCCTCGCGGCACGGAGTGCACTTGCCACACGATTCGTGGGCGTAGAACTCGCTCCACTTCTGCACGGCCCGCACGACGCAATCGCCCTGGTCGAAGATCATTAGCGCGGAAGTTCCATTCATGGAGCCGGCCTTCACAACAGAGTCGAAGTCCAACGGGAGATCAAGATGCTCGCCGGTGAGTAGTGGGGTTGATGAGCCGCCTGGCGTCCAGAACTTCAGGTCGAGTCCGCGGCTCATGCCTCCGGCGAGGTCGAGCAATTCGCGCAGGGTGGTTCCCATCGGCGCTTCGTACTGGCCGGGGTTCTTGACCCGCCCGGACAGCGAGAAGATCGAGGTGCCCGGCGAGCCGGTTGGTCCCAGCTGCCGGTACCAGTCCGCACCGCCGAGCACGATGTGGGGGACGCTGGCCAGGGTGCCGAGGTTGTTGACGACCGTGGGGGCGTTGTAGAGGCCGTTGGTGGCCGGGAACGGCGGTTTGAGCCGTGGCTGTCCCCGCTTGCCTTCAAGGGAATCCAGCAGCGCGGTCTCTTCGCCGCAGATATAGGCGCCGGCACCGGCATGTATGACGATGTCGCAGGCGAAGCCGGAGTTCAGCACGTTCTCGCCCAGATAACCCGCGGTGTAAGCCTCGCTGACCGCAATGGTCATCCGACGGATCGCATGGACGGCCTCGCCGCGGATGTAGATGTAGGCGTTGCGGGCACGGGTGGCGTAGCAAGCGATGATGGCGCCCTCGATGGCTGAATGCGGGTCGTTCATCATCAACGGCAGGTCTCGGCAGGTGCCAGGCTCGGATTCGTCGGCGTTGACGACGACGTAGTGTGGCGATACCGCCTCACCAGGCGTGGCCTGAGGGATGAACTGCCACTTCATGCCGGTGGGAAAGCCTGCGCCGCCGCGGCCTCGAAGGCTGGACTCCTTGACGATCCCGATGATCTCATCCGGCGTCATGGTGAGGGCCTTGCGGAGGCCGGTGTAACCGTCGAGCGCCTCGTAGTTTCGGATCTTCCAGGGCTGGTTGGTGCCGAACCGTTTTGTCAGCACGGGGGTCAACGGCATCTCAGGTCCCCTGTGTTGATGGAGCGGGCAGCTTGGCGACGGTGAGCAGGACTGCGGCGTCCTCGATCGCTTCCAGGCTGTGCCTGCTGTTTGGGACTATGAGCAGGTCGCCACGTGCCCCGTCCCAGCTGGTTTCGCCCCTGATGAGCCGGACCCGGCCGTGCAGGACGTGGACGGTCGCTTCGCCGGGGTTCTCATGTTCGTCGAGGCGCTGCCCGGCAGTGAGAGCGATCAGGGTCTGCCTCAGGACATGTTCATGCCCGCCGTAGACCGTGTGGGCGCTTCGCCCGCTGGAGACGGCGTGTGCCAAGTCGAGCTGCTGTCGAGCCAGTGCGGTGAGCGAGGACTTCTCCATCGGTGATGCCTTCCGTGGTGCCGTCGTGATCTCGTGTGACCCGAAGGGGATGGTCAGATTGACTGGCGGTAGCCGAAGAACTCGTGGTCTTCGTTGTAGCCGCCGTAGCCGCCCCCAATCTCGGCGTAGTGCTCGACAAACTCGATTCCTTTACCCACTTGACCTGTTTGAACCCCAGCTGGGTCTCATTACGCAGCCGCAGCGGGGCGCCGTGTCCGAACGACAGCGGTCCGTCGTTCATGTCGTAGGCGAGCATGGTCAGGTGGTAGGCCATCTGTTCGATGGGGTGCGCGTCGTAGTAAATGCCGCCGTCCGGGCCGTCGCCGAGGGAATAGAACACCACCCACTTCGCGTCGCAACTGGGCTGGACGAGGTCGATGAGGGTTTGCATGGACACTCCACCCCATTTGGCGATGCCGGACCAGCCTTGAATGCAGAAGTGTTGGGTGATCTGTTCGTGGTGCGGCATCGTGCGCAGTTCGGCGAGGCTTAGCTCGACGGGGTTGGCGACGAGTCCGTTGATCCGCAGCCGGTAGTCGACGAAGGCTCCGTCTTGTAGCGCGGTGTAGGTGGCGGAGTCGGGATAGACGCCGTTGTGCCAGAAGTACGGGGAGATGTCGGCCTGGGTGTACTGGCCGGGCTTTGCGTCGAGGTGCTCGAAGAGTCGCTGAGCTGGCCCGGCGAGGGCGAAACCGACCCGCTGCACAACGCGGGGGTGGCGGAAGGTCAATGGGGTGGCGGCGACCCAGCCGACGACGACGATCACCATCGAGGCTGCGAACACCCAGAAGCCAGCCCAACTGGAATCGGCCCGGCCGGCGTAGATGTGATTGAGGTTGTGCAGCAGCCCCGTGGTGAACACCAGCGCGACGTGCACGACGATGAAGATTAGAAACCACACCAGCACCAGAAAGTGCAACGAGCGAGCAGTTTGGATGCTGAGCACCGAGCTGATCCGACGAAACCGGGTGGACAGCGCCGGCGACATGCCCAGCCCGGTGATGAACGCGAGCGGGGCGGCGATGAACAGGGTGATGAAATAGGCCAACAATTGCAGGCTGTTGTACGTGCCACCAGCCGTCTCATACGGCCACGCCAACGATAGGTATTGGATGAGTGTCGAGACGGCGTTCGGGAAAACCGACCAGCTGGTGGGTACGACACGCCGCCATTCCGCGGTGGTGAACATCAAGACGTAGAACACAATCCCGTTGAGTAGCCACAGGGTGTCGACACCCAGGTGCCACCAGCGGGCCAGTCCAATAGAGTGCCGGATACCGGGTAGACCGACCTGGCCGGGCAGGCTGATCGAGTCTTTCTTCGCCGTCCACAGCGGATCGGGCGGCACTGGTTGCTGGATGCGGAACCAGTCCCGGCCCGGGGTGCTGTGACGCGTCCAATAGAGCCGCGGGTGGTCGGTGAGGATCTGCAGTCCCGAGCGCACGATGAAGATCAGCAGGAACAGATTGAAGAAGTGCTGCACCCCTACCCAGATTGGTAAGGCGGCGGTCTGTGGACCGGCCGACGATGCGACTGTGCCCGGGTGGGTGGCGATGAAGCGCTGAACCGAACTGGTGTTGCGCAGGCCTTTGGCTGTGGCGACTGCGACGACCAGCAGGACGAACCCGATCGGCAGCAGCCACAGCAGGTTGAACCAACGCGAGTGACCGACCCGTACCCGCGGGGCGATGCCGTGCGCTACCGGCACCGAGCCCGCCCAGGTGCTCGGGTCGACGGTGTTCTCGCCCGAGGAGAGCTGGGTGCGGTAACTCGTATTCATGGCGGTTCGCCCATCCTCCGAGAACGGGCTTTGTTCACTGACTGATTGATGGGCGACGGGCGGCAGCGCTGGCTGGCCGGTAGTGCTCACCGCAAGTTCCTTCGAGCCGATCCGCAGCTGGCGCGAACGGGCAGACTAACGGGCGCGCTGACATTCTTGTGGGCGGCGAGCCTAGCGCGCACGGGACGGCTCCAATCGTCAATCTTTGAAAGTGGAAAGTGGAAAGTGCGACGAAGACGGTATCCTCAACTACGCAGGCAGGCAGGCGCGAGGCGAACTTCCAATGCCTCGCCCTGGCCACCGGCTCGCGTTCCCTCGTGGTCATGGGGCCGAGTCGGTCAGCAGGCGAATCAGCTGTCGCTCGTCCAGCGCTGTCCAGTCAGGCGGGGCGGGACGCCACCGGACGGGGTCATCATCTGCGAACGCGGGACGGATCGAAGCAGACCGAGTGACGGTGGTACCCCGACTGTCGTGGCTCGGCTTGTTTTTCAGCCTCGTGATTCGGTAGCCGATCAGCGCGCAGCCAAGAAGGAGCAGGAAAGAGATGATCATCCTGTACTCGGTGGTAGCTGTCTTGGAACGAGCGCCTTCATCGGGCGCTACGGATAGGAACGTGCTGAATCTGTTCCGGTGCCGGTATAGGAACCCGCTGGCCGCCGGTGAGGGGCCGCGGAAGGTGCAGGTGTGTGTTGGTCATGGTGATCCCGACGTGCGGTCGATCACCGATTTGTGCGGCCTCGAAGCTCTTGCTTCTCGAGTTCAGCAGCGGGCGGCCGAACTCATTCCGGACCAGCTGATCGTCTCAGCCCTGCTGACGTTACACCGCCGCGCTGAGCCGGTGGCCCGTTCGATGCCGCGCCGAAGCTTGAGCAGAGTACGGCGACGAAAGTCCCACGCTGGTTACAGTGTCGTGGGTGACAACACGACGGTGCCGACCATGACCGCAGGCCCACTGTTAGGTCGTGGTTCCGGGACATCGAGTCGGTGCGTGCCGGCGACCTCAGGACGGCTTCGCTGATGTGTCGGCTGTTCGGGTTGCATGCCGGTACCACTGCGGTGTCGGCCACGTTCTGGTTGCTGGACGCACCGGACAGCCTCGCAGCGCAGAGTCACCGTAACCCTGATGGCGCTGGCATCGGGGTGTTCGGCGCAGACGGAACGCCGCACATCGACAAGCAGCCCATCGCGGCGTGGGATGACACCGATTTCGCCTCCGGGGCCAGTGAGCTGACCGGGACGACGTTCGTGGCGCACGTCCGGCACGCCAGCTCTGGCGGGCACACGATGGCGAACACGCACCCGTTCGATCAGTCTGGGCGTTTGTTCGCGCATAACGGCGTCGTTGAAGGTCTGGATGAGCTGGACGCGAGGCTGGCCGAGCTCGGGTCGCTCGGCCTGGTGAAAGGCGAAACCGACAGTGAGCGGGTGTTCGCGTTGATCACCGCTGAAACCGCCGTCCGGAGTGGTGATGTCACCGCGGGGCTGGTGGCGGCGATCGGGTGGATCGGTGAACACCTGCCGGTCTATTCGATCAATGTCGTGCTCACGACAGCCACTGACCTGTGGGCGCTGCGCTACCCGGCGACGAACGAATTGTGGGTCTTGCCGCGGGCCGCCGGGGGAGCGATGGCGTCCCGGGCATTGGAGGCGAGGACTGACCGCATCCACGCCCGGTCCGATGAACTGGCGCAACACTCCAGCGTCATCATCGCCAGCGAACCTATGGACGATGACCCGGGTTGGCGGCTGATGGATTCTGGCGAGCTGGTGCACGTCAGCGCGGACCTCGCAATCCACAGCAGCACCCCGTTCCCAGCTGAGCCCTGTCATCAGCTGACTGTGAGCGATCTAGCGACCACCGCGGCTGCGTCCCAGAAAGCAACACCCTAAGGGTCCAAGTGGTCGATGCGATAAGGCTCGATCCGGGCCCGGGTGCGTGGGGTCATTCGCCTCTAACGCCCGGGGCGAGACCCGGTTTGAATGGGCCTATGGTCAGAATTGCGGTGGCTCGTCGTTCGGTTGCTCTTGCAGTGGCGTTGGCAGGTTTGGTACAGACTGGCTGCGCATCTTCCAACACGCTTGGCAGCTCGGGGATGATGGGCGGCGGATCGGGTTCAGGCTCGAATAGCTCAGGGATGAGCGGGAGCGATTCGGCTTATCACTACTCGACATTGAGCTGCTCCGCGCCGGGTTCGCTCCCCGGCCACACCGTGCGGGTAACGCTGGCCGACATGGGGATGACGCGGATGATGGGCGGCACCGCTCCGATGGGCGCGCACATGATGCTGCATGCGAATCCGGCCATGGTGCCGGTCGGTCAGGTCAGCGTGGTCGTCTCGAATATGGGCTGGCGCGCCCACGAGCTGGTCATCCTCCCGCTCGCTGCCGGTGCAACTGCTGGTCAGCGGATCGTTGGCTCGGGCGGCAAAGTCGCCGAGACCGGCAGCCTCGGTGAGGCATCGGGCAATTGCAGTGTCGGAGCCGGCAGCGGCATCCCGGCGGGACGAGTCGGCTGGGTGACGGTGACCCTGGCGGCAGGGACCTATGAGCTGGTCTGCAACCTTCCCAATCACTACGCCGACGGCATGTTCCAGAAGATCGTCGTTGGCTGAGCTGGCGTTTAGGTCAACGGCGCAGCCAAGTTGCGGTTCTCTGCGTCGGCATCTTCTTCGCGCCCGCGCTGCAGCCCTAGCGTGTCTAGGCCACGGGTTCTACTGTTGGAGGTATGGACAACCGGCGGAAGTCGCTTGTATTCGCGATCTTTGCCGTGTTCATCGCCGGCAACATCGCGATGGTGTTGAGGATGCACAACCAGCAAGCCTCGGTCATCGCGCTCGTCGTGATCCTGGCCGGGCTGCTCAGCGCCTCGATCTTCTACGCGAGCCACCCCAACTCCTAGACCCCTACCTGCGAGCGGATGCTGGCTTCGGTCAGTCGGCTGCGTCCTCACGTGTGCCGCCGGAGGGCTAGATAAAGAGCGCCGAAGACAACGACGATTCCGACGTTCACCGCTAGCCGCAGCGCGAAACGGTCGCGCAGGAATAGAACATCGCAGCCGACAATGAGCACGATCATCACGACGAGCAGGATCACGACCGCCAGCGTTTTGGACACGAGCCCGGCCTACTTCCTCGCCACTACTTGCGGCCCGCCAGCCAGTAGACAATGGAGTTGCCCGGGTTGACGGTGATGAACACTCGCCACAGATTCTTCCGCCCGCGCACCTGATCGTCGGACCTATCCGCCAGGTCACGCCAAGCCAGTGCGCACGACACCACCTGCGCAGCGACAATGATGGCGATGACGGGCTTGCTGGGCTTCCTCACCCCTCCGGTCTACTCCTGGCCACCTCTACGGACAAGCCGACGACACCTAGGTTGCTGTTTAGCAGTCTTGATGGGAGGGCGATCGTGTACGCGGTAGCCGGTCGAAGGCAGGCTGGCAACGGCTGACCTCGCGTGGTCGTCGATTTGCCGCTGCCATTCGTGCCGAGGAACCCGGTGACCTCACCGGCGATCGAGATCGGGCCCGACCAGCCGGGATTTCGGCCCGTCGGCGAGAGCGAACCGAGCTCGTCGACGGCCAGCGTCTGGCCGTCGCGCTTGCTCAGGTTCGTGGCCTCAACTACGAGGGCGCTGTCGGTGCGGTCGTAGGGCGGCGAGGTCGTGGAAGCCGGCGGTAGCGGTGGCCAGGAGCAGGGTGCCGGCACCGATGCCGGTAGTGGCGGCCAGCGCGGAGCCCGACATCACGGCGACGAGGATGAATGGCACGACGGTCAGGGCCAAGCCGACCGGCCGGAGACGCGGGATGTGGACGAGGTGGTCAAGCCAGAGCAGCAGCGGCCCGATGGTGATGGCGATCGAGGGCAGCACCCAGTCGCTGCGCCCGGCGGCGATAACGATGATCGGAAACGCGAAAGAGGCGAGGAGCTCAATGATGGTCGCGGCGCTCACGGACCGTTCGATGCGTTTCGCTTCAGGGCTAGTGGGCCGCCCGCCGATGCCTTTGCTGACGTGGATGGCGTAGACGAGGACCACCACAGCGAGAACTACTCCGGCCGCGGCGATTGCGGTTCCGGTGACGCCGGTGACGCTGAGGCCGCCCCGGATCAGCCAGAACGCCGCGAACGCCAGCTGGATGAAGCCGCCAACCTTGCGGACACGGTGTGACCAGGCGACGGTGGGACTCAGTTCGGCCGGCGTCGTCACTCGGGTGACGGTCATGGGGTGCTCCGTTGGGTCCGGTACCAGGCGATCGTGTCGCTGATGGCGGTAGCGAGCGAGGTGGTCGCAGTCGCGAAAGTGGCTTCGTACTTGGAGGTGTCCAGGACGAACGGTTGCTCGAACTCGTAGGACATCTCGGCCAGTCCGCGCATCATCGGATTCACCAACCCCAGAACACGCAGCATCAATCTGGGGACGGTGCGGATGCCGACCTCGTGCCCCAGCTCGCGGGCGACCAGCGTAAGCAGGCCCCGAGTGGTCACAGTTTCCGGACCGGGCAGGTGCCAGACCTGACCGATGGCCCGCTGATCAGTGCCCAGGGTGACCAAGCCGGTCGCGATATCGGGCACGTAGCTGTAGGTATGAAGCAAGCCGGGGTCGCCGATGAAGTCAGCGCGCTTACCGGCCAGAGCATTGGCGAATATCCGAGAACCCAGGGTCGATTCGGTAACCCCCGCGCCGAAGAAGTCCGACGCCCGCCCGATCGCGATCCGGACCCGGCCAGCGTCCGCAGCGGCAAGAAGCTCCGCGGTCATCTTTGCCCGCGTGCGACCTTTGGACGTGGTGGCGGCGAGCGGCAGGCCCTCGGTCATCGGTGTGCCGCCGGTGGGGCCGTAGCCGTAGACGTTCTCCAACGTCACCAGTAGCGCGTCAGCCCGTTCAGCCGCGGCCAGCACATTGTGCTGCAACGGCGGAAACAGTTGCGGCCACTGTGTGTAAGGCGCGTTGAGGCATTGGTAGACGACGGTCGCGCCCTTGGCGGCGTCGATCGCCGCCTCGGCGTCGGTAAGGTCGGCTGAGCGCCAGTCCACGCCGACCGCCAAGTCTGCGGGCCGATGCCGGGACACTGCCCGCACAGCGACATGTGATCCTGTCAGCCGAGCAGCCACCGCCAGGCCAACCTGACCCGCACCGAATACGACATGCAGCGGTGCGTCACTCATCCGGTCCTCCGCTTCCGCGTCGGTGTGCGGGCGTGAACGCACAGATCATCGAAGGCGTGCACGCCACCACGACCGCCAGCAACCCGAGCCGCCAATGTGTCTGTGTCATAGACCAAGCGTCGCGCCAGATCACAGCAGCCGACAGAGGCGTACGTCCTACGGTGCCCGTCGCCTGGATCGTCGAGTCAGACAATGTCCCGCATTCGTTCGGGTGAACCCGGCGGTCGGGCAGCTAGGGGACCTTCGACCGTAGCGTCCTCGGAGGTTGGAGGAGACGCTGTAGTTATGAGTCAGAACGTAAGGCATGGTCCGGTCGTTGAGGTTCGACGTCCGGAGGGTCCCGGTGTCGGCGGAGTCGGATTCCGACCGGTGCGACGGCACAGTTCCGGGTGGCCACGTCTCATCTTCATTGTGGTGTGCGTCATGGCAATGTCGGTGGGTGTGGTGATGCTCCACGATGTGGGCCCGGCGACCTACGCCGATCGAGTCGGGCTCATTACTGGTGTGTTGGCGGCCTCGAGCTTGGCGGCGACAGTGGCCTACCTGCTGATCCTGGCCGTGCTGCATGTGCTGCCCACCGGCTTCAGCCCGATCCGTCACGCGGTGAGCGACTACGGCGTCGGTCGGTACCGATCGTTGTTCACGGTCGCGCTCTATTTGGATGGCGTGGATCGTCGGTCCCGCGCTCGCCGTAGTGGTCATCACGATGCTTCGGCCGCTGCGCAGAGTCTTCGGACTGTTCGAACGCATCTTCCTGGTGACGACCAACCTATGGTTCGCACTCGCCGCCGTGCTCCTCATCAGCCGACTGAGGTGACAGGCCAGCCATCCCTTGATGTACCAACGAACCAAGGTCATCGCGGTCGACCGCAAGCTCGACGAGGCAAAGCAATCTCGAAACGGTTTGGGAGCATCCAGGCTCTCGACCGGGTCGGCTGAGCGTCGGGATTCTCTCCAGCCCGGTTGGGGCTGCGATGGCCACAACGTATGAGCCCTGACAGCAAGTAGCGTCCGGGCTCCCGTGCCGGAGCCGTCCTGCGGGTTATTCTTGAGGCGTGCGCCGACACAGTGGAACAGACGCTCCATGGGTCGAGTAACGCGTCCTGACGGCGGAGTCGTCCAGCGACTTGGTGCCCGAGGTAGCGCGGGTTCAGGTGGATCGCTCGCACCGCTGCACCCCAGACCCCTGCGGAGCGCGGGTGCCTAACGAAGCCGACCTCGCCGGGACTCCGTCTGCCCTCGCTCTGGAGTGTGTGCGCGATCAGGCGCAGACCCCGAGCATCCCCTATGTCTGCCAGTGGGCGTCGCCCGACCTGGTCCGGAATTTCCTGAACCGGACTGTGCCAGTGCGCGCCGACCCGCGCTGGGCCGCCTCCGGCGCCGAATCCCTCGAACAGTACGAGTTCTGGAGCCGGCGGGCCTGCGGGCTGGCCTGCCTGGCCATGCTGCTGGGCCCGGACACCTGCCCGGGCGTCGTTGCGCTTGCCGTGCAGGCCGAGGCCCAGGGCGCGTTCGTGGTTGACGGTGACACGGTGCAGGGTCTGCTGTACCGGCCGTTCGCTCGATGGGTCGAGCGCGACTTCGGCCTCGAACTCGACATCATCGAAGACGACAATGTCGAGGCACTCGCACAGCGGGTGTCGTCCGGCCAGCCCTTCATTGCCTCGGTACACCCGTCCATCCGGGAGGCCTCGCCAGCGCACCGGCCGCCCGCCCGTGGCGGACATCTCGTGCTGGTCCACGGCAGCGACGAGACGAGCCTGGTACTGCACAATCCGTCCGGCGACCGACCGAGCACCCAGCACGACGTCGTGATCAGCCGCGAGCACTTCCAGCGCTACTACGCCGGACGGGGCATGCAGGTGATCCGCGGCCCCGGCAGTCGGCGTGACGTGAGAGCACGAGCATCGCCCCGGTAGGTCACGATGAGCTACGGTGAGGTGTCGGTGCCCGACGGATCTGTCGCGCATCGGCTCTACCCCTCAACCACGTAGGGGACCCACTCTGGCTGGAGTGCTTTCAATGCCTAGTGTCACCAAGTCCGTAGATGTCTCCGTCCCGGTAACCACCGCCTATAACCAGTGGACCCAGTTCGAGTCCTTCCCGCACTTCATGGGCGGCGTCGAGTCGATCAACCAGACCGATCCGACGCACTGCCACTGGGTTACCAAGATCGGCGGAGTGACCCGCGAGTTCGACACCGAGATCACCGAGCAGCACCCGGACGAGCGCGTCGCATGGAAGTCCACCGATGGAACGACCCACGCCGGCGTGGTCACCTTCCACAAGCTTGCCGAAAACGAGACCAAGGTGACGGTCCAACTCGACTGGAACGCAGAGGGGATTGTGGAGAAGATCGGCGCCGCCGTCGGGGTCGATGACCATCAGGTGAAGGCCGACCTGGATCGCTTCAAGTCCTACATCGAAAGCCAGGGTCGCGAAGATGGCGCCTGGCGAGGCGATGTTGCCAACCACTGAACCGCTGAACAAGACGGCGGGTCGGTAGCTCGTGTGCTGTCGACCCGCCGTTCCGTCTTCGGACTAGGTGTCAGATTTCCGGTTGCACGTTGAGAGCGACGCCGATCAGGCGCCTTGGGTACCGAGGAAATATGCAGTGGTCACGGTGAGTGTGTGTAGCGGTCCGGCTCCGGACGCCTTGGCGACCTGGACGGTCCACAGTGGGGTGGAGGTGTCGAGTCCATCCCCGTAGGTCCCAGGCGTGGTGCCATAGGCAAACACAGACTCGTCGCTGTTGCAGCCATAGGTCTGGACCCAGCTGAGGTCCGTGGCCAAAGGATTGTGTGTTCCGTTGTACTCGATGGAGCAGCTGGCACCATCGCTCAGCCGGATACCGATCGGCTGCGGCCGGGCCGTCGCTCTCACGCTGGGGGCGGTCCTGACAACGGGGATCTGGACAACGCGCTTGGTCCAGGGGTTGAAGTAACACAGGACCGATGACGGGGCGGCAGCCCTCCAACAGGCAATCGCGTTCTCCGAGGTCGGGGAGCAGGACAGGATGTTGTCATCGATACCGACAGCTGACGGCATCGCCTTGATGAAGTTGCCGCTGCCGGGATCCACACCGTTGCCGCAGTCCACCGGTCCACTCTCCTGCGTCACTAGGTAACCCGTTGCCGGGTGGCCGGACGTGGTGACCGGCCGCAGGTCCACGA
>JALYVF010000097.1 GCA_030853385.1 Actinomycetota bacterium
AGGCGAACTGCGATTCGGCGATCACCCCGCGCTGCTCGGCTTCCGCGGTCATTGTCACCACACCGGCGGTGCCGAACGCGGCCAGTTCGTCGAGTTCGCCCACCACGGATACCAACTCGGCGTTGGCTGTCTGGTGGGCGACGGCGGGAAGTTGTTTCAGGGCCGCGACTGTGGCGGCGACCAGGCCACGTACTCGCGCCATGCTCGGCGGCGCAGGCGCCGCCATCCTCGCGGACACATTCTGTGCCAACGGTTCCGATGCCCTTGCCCCATCCATACTGACAATGCTACGAGCCAGGTCCGACCGTCGAGCCCCAGAAAAGACCTGCAGCGCAACACTTTCGGTCACAAGTCGATAACGATCGCCCAACGCTTCAAGGTGGCTAACCAACTGCCGCGAGTTCTGGAGGTAGGCGCCCTGCGGCCTCAGCGGTTGGCCAACTACCGTGCGTCCTAGGAGATCTCATCGATGCCGATCCTGCTCAGCCCGTCCAGCTGATCGACCTTCCCGGTCAGATCCGCCACCACCCGGGTGATGATCCCAGCAGCGGTCCGCCAGGACAGCCGCAGCAGCACCGTGATCGCCGACAGCGCCATGTGTTTGGCCAGCCACCCGCAGGTGTCCTCCAGCAGATGCGTGCATTTCGCGCCCGGCCGGCCCCACGGCACCTGCGCGACCTGCACCCCATGTTCCACACAGCGCATCCGCGGCGCCGCCGCCTGGACTGGACTCGATCGTCACATCCACGAGGACCATGCCCCCGTTGCCTCATGTCAATGTGCGCGCGTAGCTGGGTTCGTTGACTCATCGAGAAATGCGCGCGTTCAGGTGTCGAGTAGCTCGTGGAATGTGATCGGTTCATCGCAGCTCGAGCAGCTACCGCCGGGGCCGAGGCGGCGCATGAAGGTGTGGCAGTCCGCGCAGGTCTGGGTGCCGAGCAGCCGGGCTTCGCATTCGGGGCATTCGTAGACCGTGTGTGGCTTTCGGGGACGGCTGGCGGGCAGCACCGGTGTCGATGGGGCGGGCTGGTGGCGTCGGCGCCAGGCGGCTTGGCGGCAGGCGTCACGCGAGCGGCCCCGCAGCCGCATTTTCGCGCGGTCGCCGGCCAGTCGCCGGCCCATCGTGGCCGCCGACATCGCGATCAACGCAACAGCCACCTCGTCGGTGATCATCAGTTCCCGGAAGCGCCGCAATCTGAGTACCAGCTCGGCATTCACCGGCGCCAACCGCTTCACACTCGGAGCGCCGAGCACCGCCCAACAAAACGCCAGCGCGACCACAACGTCGGCCCCGTAACGCGGCTCTCGCCGCTCCCGGGTCCGGACGACCTTCGGCTTCAACGCCGCGGCCTGCGCCTTACGAGCGTGACCCCGGTGCCAGCCGGTCGTGGCGCACAACTCGTCCAGGATCACGCCCTTGCCTGCCTTGTCCACACGCTTGTACCGCGTCGCGATCGTCTTGGTCACAGCTTTGCGCTGGCTCATCGTCAGTCCCATCGATCGGGCCTAACGCCCGGATCAACACCGGCACGGCAGGCGCGCTCTACGCGCGCATTCCTTCGTGAGTCAACGAATGCCCATACGCGCGCACTTTTGATGAGTCAACGCGAAGATTTGACATACCGACCTGCACTATGTTAGCCAGCTTCAAATCGCGGCACTGACGTGACGCCGACAGGAGCTCCAGAATGCACCAGGACACCAGGCGGAAGGCACGGAAGCCTATGGCCCATCAGCAGACTGCACAAGGTTCCAGGAGACTCGCGGTTGTTGTCCTGATGACTGTTGCATTCAGTATCTTCACCGCCCCATCCAGTGGGGCCTACTCCGTGCAAGGGGTCAAGTGGAATAGTGGTAAATCCGATTACTATTACTGTCGTGCCGCTACTGTGGCCACTAATCACCCCTCGTGGGTGCCGCTGATCAGCTCGGCCGTGGGCCGGTACAACTCGTTACCTTACCCTAACCCCTTCTTTACTCGTATCGCCACCAATTGTGGGTCCCGGAAGATTGTCTTCAGTCAGGACAGCTCTGTAGGCGGTTGCGGAGTTACATACTTGAGCAGCAGCGACGGGGAATTATTCAAGCCGCCATCCATTATTCTGAGCAGTCGGCATTTTGGCAGGGCACAAACACCGGCGGCTGCAATTTTACTTGGACGACATTGCATGAGTACGGGCATGCCCAAGGCTTACAACATTCTTGCCACCACCCGCAGCCGAACGACCTTACAGTCATGTGGGCCACGGATACCGCGGGCCAAGTCCTGACTGGCGACGACAAGTACGGCATGCAGTGGGTCTACGACTCAACCTCCTTTGGCCCGCCAACGCCGACCAGTCCCTGCTGAGCAACCAGAGCCAGTGAGAATTTTGAAAGGAAGCCATCATGTTCGTTAGGTTACATCGCCACGCCAAAATGCATGTTGGTGCGATTGCGGTCGCCACGGCGCTACTGCTGGCTTCGGGCTGCGCCGATGCGACATCCACTTCAACATCAGCAGCGGAATCCTTGTCGGGGTCAGTGGCGTCAAGCACTTCCGCTCCAGCCGACACCGGAACGGCCACGGAGAGCACATCCAAACCTACGTCCGTCAACAGCCCGGCTTCGTCGACCCCGACGACGCTGGAGGTAAATCAGTCATGTCCGGCTCCCGAGGACCTGACCAACCAACTCCCGGCACTTGCTCTGAGAACATCCAGACTGGGGGCGTCGTGGTTCACTGGACAACTTCGCCTTACAGGCATCACGGTACGATCGACCGCCCCAGAGGACCTGCAGATGGTATTCAGCCAAGCCATTCTGAAGGTTGACACAACGATCATCGGACCCCCCCTTGGCAAAGGGACGACTGTCTACCTCATTGGTGGTACGGCACCCGATGGCACCACTGCCGTTGTTAACAAGCCTGGTCAGTCAGCGTGGAGCAGTAAGGGGGGCGGAGTCTTCGGCTACGCGATCGCGTCGCCTCACCTTCCCGCGCCAGGGCTAGTTGTCCGAACTATTCCGTCGGTTGACTCAGGCATAGTCTTTGCCTCAGTCGGATGTTGGTCCCAAGATCCGCTCACTAAGCTAGGTTTGCGGCAGCAAGTGGATATCAGTCGCATTGAGGGTGGCAAGCAGGACGCACAGGTAGAGAATGCACCTGTCGTTCCTTATGACACTGTTGTTAACGCCATCAAGTCGGGCCGCTAATCCCGCGTTTTCCACCGTTGCCAGGTGCTGCCAGAGTGTAGACGACGCGATCCGCGTTCGTCGCGCAGTAGCGGCGGGCATCCGTGCGGCGCCGCAGTCATATCGCCGATGGCCGTGCTCTTGAGAACCGCGAGCCGCTTTTTTACCCGTTGGCACCGGTCGTCGTCTACAGCCATCACTTGGCCACCGACCCGACCGTGAGGGAAGCATCGGGGTGATGCAGACACGTTTTCACTCGGTCAGTGGTTGAGGGCGCTCGCCGCCAGGGGAGAACAACGACTAACCGTCCGACAGGCGGGCCCACGGTCAAGTGAACGGGGACGCTAAAAGCACCGCGACAAACCGCGCTGACCGATCTGCGTCCCAGCAGGCAGGAACACCAGCGGATCGGTCCGCGTCGAACCAATACCGGAAATTGTATGCGGTCAACCCTCGTCGCGACTGGAGTACAGGTCGCTGTAGACACCGCCGCGAGCGAGAAGTTCGTCGTGGGTACCGATCTCGGCGACCCTGCCGTGCGCCATCACCACGATCCGGTGCGCCCGCGATGCTGTGGTGAGTCGATGGGCAACGACCACCGTGGTGCGGCCCTTGGCCAGCCGGTCGGTGGCATCCAGCACCGCCAGCTCCGCGGCCGGGTCGAGGGCGGCGGTCGCCTCGTCCAGCAGCAACACCTCCGGCTGCACCAGTTCGGCGCGGGCCAGCGAGATCAGCTGACGTTGACCGGCGGAGATATTGCGGCCGCGCTCGTCGATCTGGTGCCGGAACCCGCCGGACAGCCCGGCTATCGCCTCCAGTGCGCCAACCGATCTGGCGGCCGCCTCGACCTCGGCATCGGCGGCCTCCGGGCGGCCGTAGGCGATGTTGTCGCGGACACTGCCGACGAACAGGTGTGCCTCCTGCGGCACTACGCCCAGATGCCGGCGGTATTCGGGCAGGTCGAGCCGGCGGATGTCGGTACCGTCGACGGTTACCTTCCCCCTGCTGACGTCGTAGTACCTGGCAATCAGCTTGACCATGGTCGACTTTCCGGCGCCGGTAGCGCCGACGACCGCGACCGTCTCGCCCGGTGAGAAACTGAGGTCGACGTCGGTCAGGGCTGGCTCGGCATCCGCTGCATAGCTGAAGGCGACGTGCTCCAGGTCGATCTCGCCCTTCAGCGATCGCACCGGGATCGGTTGCGCCGCAGCGGGTGTGGACGTCGGGGTGTCCAGCAGCTCGCCGATTCTGGTGAGCCCGACCCTGGCCTGCTGGTAGCCGTCGAAGACCTGAGACAGCTGCTGGATGGGGGTGAAGAAGCTGTCCAGGTACAGCACGAACGCCAGCAGGGTGCCGGTGGTCAGCACCCCCGCGCCAACCCGGTGAGAGCCAACGGCCAGCACCGCTGCCGCCGCCAGGTCGGCCAGCAATGCGACGAACGGGAAGAAGAGCGAAATGGCGGTCTGTGCCCGCATCCGGATCTTCCGGTAGGCGTTCGACTTCTCCGCAAAGGCGGCGCTGTTGGTCTCCTGTCGGCCCATCGCCTGCGAAACCCGCAGTCCTGCAACGTTTTCCTGCAGATCGGCGTTGACGACGGCGACCTGCTCGCGGGCCTGGGTGTACTGCTTGGTCGAGTACCGACGGAAGACGACGGTCGCCACCGCAAGAATCGGCAGTACGGCGAACGCGACGATGGCCAACGCCGGGTTCATGATCAGCAGGGCGATGGCGATGGCCAGGAAGGTGGACAGCGACACCACCGCCGTCACCATCCCGGTCTGCAGGAACGACGACAACGCATCGACGTCCGAGGTCATTCTGGTCATGATGCGGCCGGCCATCTCGCGCTCGTAGTAGTCAAGGCCCAGCCGCTGCAGATGCACGAACTCCCTGCTGCGCAAGTGATACAGCACCGATTCGCCGGACCTGGCCATCGTCACCGTCTGAGCCCGCTGCACCAGATAGTCGCCGATCACGATCAGTGCCGAGATCACCGTCAGCCAGACAATGACGTGGAAGGCGTGGCGCGCAACCCCGGAGTCGACCCCGGTGCGCAACAGGGCCGGCAACACAGCGGAGGCGATGGCGTCCAGCCCGACCAGTACCGCGCCCCAGAGCAGTAGGGGACGGACCGGCCGTAGCGTCTGCCAGAGTGAGAATCGTTGTGTCGCAGCGGTTCCGTCGCCGGCGATGGTGCCGTCGGCGGCCCCCTGGGCGTCCGCCGAGGACTCCGCGACCGGGGTGTCAGTGGCCGGCTGCAATGCGTCGATGCGGGCCAGCAGTTCCGGCGTCACCGGAATGTTGGCCATCCCGGAGACCATCCCGCCGATCCCACCGCGAGCCCGGCCGGCCGCCGCTGCCGCGCCGATCTTCCCGGCGGGTCCGTCGGCGGCATACGGATCGGCGGCCGGCCAGAGCTGACTGGTGAGCCCGTCCGGCCCGGCGATCAGCTCGGACTCCGCCGGGATGTCTGCCAGATCGCTGCCGAGCAGCGAACGGTAGAGCGGGCAGCGCTGCGTCAGTTCGGCATGGGTGCCGTGGTCGATCACCCTGCCGCGCTCGACGACGGCGATGGTGTCGGCCAGTGCCAGGGTGGACCGACGGTGTGCGATCAGGATGGTGGTGCGCTCGGCCGTCAGCCGGTGCAGGGTGTCGTGGATGGCGGCCTCGGTCGCCGGATCGACGGCGCTGGTGGCATCGTCCAGAATCAATACCCGCGGGTCGGTGATCATTGCCCGCGCCAGCGCCAACCGCTGCCGTTGACCGCCGGACAGGGTGAGGCCGCGCTCGCCGATCACCGTGTCGTAGCCGTGCGGCATTCGTCGAATGAACTCGTCCGCCTCGGCGGCAACGGCGGCCGCCCGGATCTCGGCCTCGGTGGCGCCGGGACGGCCGTAGCCGATGTTTTCGGAGATGCTGGCAGAGAACAGGAATGCCTCCTCGAAGACCACCCCGACGGCGTCCCGCAGCTCGGCCATCGTCACCTCCCGCACGTCGACCCCGCCGACGGCGATGCTGCCGGACTGCGGGTCGTAGAACCGGGGGAGCAGCAGCGACAACGTGGACTTGCCGGAGCCGGACGGGCCCACCACCGCGACCGTCTGCCCGGCGGGGACGGTCAGGCTGAACCCCTCCAGCACCGCGTCGGCGGTGGAGTAGCCGAATCGCACGTCCCGCAGCATCACCGGCAGCGGACCGGCCGGAACCCCCAGCGGCTGTTCCGGATCGCGGATGCCGGCGTCCATGTCGACGATCTCCAGCACCCTGTCGACCGCGGCGCCGGCCTGCTGGGCCAGCACGAACATCATGGTGATGGACCTGGTTGGGGCAACCAGCGCCGCCAAATACAGGGTGAAGGCGATGAAGGTGCCCAGTCCGATCGATCCGTTGATCGTCAGGAATCCGCCCAGCAGCAGCACAGCGACCTGTCCCAGCGAGGTGACGCTGGACAGGATGTTCGTCCGGGCCTGGATGCGAGCGGCGCGTAACCGGTTGGCGTACAACACCTTTGCCGCGGCCCGCAGCCGGCCGATCTCGCGTTCTTCCTGACCGAATCCCTTCACCACCCGTACCCCGGTGACGTCTTCTTCGACGATGTCGGCCAGATCGGCGGCCGACTGCTGAGCCACCCAGGTCGCCGGGAACAGCGTGGTGCGGAACTGCCGGATCAGGAATGCTGCTGCCGGCACGACGACCAGCGCCGTCAGCGTGAGCAGCGGCGAGAGCAGCAGCATCAGCACCAGCGACACCGCGAACATCACCAGCTGGCCGAACACCATCGGCACCATCGACATCAGTCCCTGCACCATCTGCAGGTCGGAATTGGCGCGGGATACCACCTGGCCAGTGCGCAGCTTGTCCTGGCCGGGGCCGTCGAGCCGTTGGATGGCGGCGAACACGTCCTGCCGAAGATCGTGTTGGACGTTCAGGCTGAGCTTGCCGGCCGACCAGCGGCGTAGGAAGGTGGTGCCGAACAGGCCGCAGGCGACCGCCACCAGCCCGATGATGGCCCAGCTGGTCGAGCCGGAGTCGTGGCGGTCGATGTCGTCGATCACTGCCTTGGTGAGTAGCGGGGTGGTCGCGTTCAGTGCCAGTGCGCAGGAACCCACAATGGCCAGCGTGGTGATGGCCGGGTAGCGCCGGCAGTAGTCGAACAGTCGCCTGACCCAGCCGCGGTGGGGCGAGGTGGTTGGGTTGGCCTGAGCCACCGGTGTGCGTTGTTCGAGGGTGGCAGCCATTTAGTCAGCCTAACAATTAACACCGACACCGGTTTTGGAACATCAGTGCCGGCCGCGGCAGCCGGCCGCTGAATTCTGGCCTGAAGATAGATTGGGTTCCCGCCAACGTGCGGCACAACCAAGCGGCTTGGTCGAGCAGGAAGTCGTTCAGTGAAGGGGCAGATGTCAGCACAGCCGAGTGAAAATGCCGCGGCGGCGAGTGTCGCAGAATCCGTTGCAACGCAACCGATCCGGGCCTTGCTGCTGGATCTCGACGATACGTTGATCGATACCCGCGCTGCCGTGGTGGCGGCCGCTACTCATGCCGCCGGCGAGCTGTGGCCCGAGTTGCCGGCCGACGTTGCCGCCGAGTTCGGGCTGCTGCACTACACGGATCCGGCCCGCAATTTCGAGCTCTACGCCGACGGCGTAGTGACCTTCGACGAGATGCGGCTGGCCCGCTACGACCATGCCCGAGCAGTATTCGGCGTCGCAGCTACCGACGGTGGCGTCGACAGGTTCGAGCGGCTGTACGGCACGCAGCTGCGGCGGTCCCCACGAGTATTGGTCCGACCCGCGGGAGGCCGACCCCGGCGTCGGTGTGGTCGCCTCGTTGAGCGAGGTCGTCACGCTCCTGGACTGATGGCGCGGTCCGACGCCGCTGCATCGGCGTTCCGGGGCAGCAGGGTGATCGTCGGAGCCGGTCGGTAGGTTTCCGGGTATGACGGCAACGGGCGTGTGGGCGGACGTCGTCGGGCAGCCGGCGGCCATCGAGGTGCTCGGCAGCGCGGTGGACGCCACCCATGGCGATCAGGGCGTGCCGACCGCGGCGATGACCCACGCCTGGCTGTTCACCGGTCCGCCCGGCTCCGGACGATCCACTGCGGCCCGTGCGTTCGCCGCGGCGTTGCAGTGTGAGTTCCGGGGCTGCGGCGAGTGCACGCACTGTCGAACGGTGCTGCACGGCACCCACGCCGATGTCAGGTCGGTGGTGCCGGATGGGCTCACCATCTCGGTCAAGGAGATGCGTCAGGTGGTGCAGCTGGCGGCGCGCCGCCCGGCCACCGCGCGCCGGCAGATCGTGCTGATCGAGGATGCCGACCGGCTCACCGAGAGCGCGGCGAATGCGCTGCTCAAGGTCATCGAGGAGCCGCCGCCGCTGACCGTTTTCCTGTTGTGTGCCCCGTCCACTCACCCCGACGACGTAGCGGTCACCATCAGGTCGCGCTGCCGGGTGCTGAACCTGCGCAGCCCGTCGGCCGAGGCGATCGCCGAGGTGCTGACGCGCCGGGACAACATTGACGCCGAGATGGCTGCGTGGTCGGCATCGGTGTCCGGCGCCCACGTCGGTCGTGCTCGCCGGCTGGCCAGGGACGAGCACGCTCGGGAACAACGGGCGAGAACGCTGGCCATTCCGGTCGCGCTGCGGTCGCTGCCGGACGTGTTCGCCGAGTCCGGGGAGCTGCTCGGGGCGGCCAAGGGCGAGGCAGCGACGATGTCGTCCGACCGGGACGCCGCCGAGATCGAGGAGTTGAAGACCTCGCTGGGCGCCGGCGGCACCGGCAAGGGGACGGCCGGCGCGGCCCGAGGTTCGGCCGGCGCCGTTCGCGAACTGGAGCGACGGCAGAAGTCGCGGGCCACCCGCACCGAGCGGGACGTGCTGGACAGGGCACTGATCGATCTGTCCGGGTTCTACCGGGACGTGATCGTGCGGTCGGTCGGTGCTGGTGTCCCGCTGACCAACCCCGACATCACAGCGGACATCGACATCGCTGCCGAACGGGTGGGAGCGGTCGGTGCCTTGCGGCGGCTGGATGCCGTGCTCGGCTGTCGGGAGGCGATCGAGCTCAACGTGAAACCGCAGATTGCCGTCGAAGCGATGATGACGACGCTGGCCGGCATCGGCGAAACGTCCCACTGACCAGCTCCGACAGCATCCGGCCGGAAGTAGGGTGAGCGCCATGGGCATGCTGTGCGCGGTCACGTTCTCCCCGAAAGGTCAGCTGCACTACGCAAATCCGGGTGAGTTGCGCCCCGAGGTCGGCGACTACGTGCTGCTGCCGACGCAACAGGGTCCGGTCTCCGCCCAGGTGATGTGGGCGTCCGAGTACACCGGCGAAGACACCGACGGGTTCCCGGTGCTGCTCGGAATGGCCAGCGCCGACGATCTTGAGGAGACCACCAGGATCCGCAAGGTCAAGGCGCGCTCCATGGTCGCCGCCCGCAAGCTGGTCCGCGAGCACGGCCTCGACATGAAGGTGCTTGCGGTGGATCCGCAGCCGACCGACGGCAAGATCGTCATCTACTACTCGTCACCGGACACGGTCGATTTCCGCTCGTTGCTGCGCGACCTGTCCGCCACCCTAGACAGCCGCGTCGAGCTCAAACAGCTGCCGGCCAGGGACGCCGTCCGGGTGACCGGCGCGATCGGTTCCTGTGGCCGCGACACCTGCTGCTCGACGTTCCTCAAGGACTACGAACCTGTCACGCTGGCGATGGCCCGGGACCAGGACCTGCCGGCCAATCCGATGCGGATCTCCGGTGCCTGCGGCCGGTTGATGTGTTGCCTGAAGTACGAGCACCCGCTGTATCAGGAGTTCAAGCGGACCGCCCCCGCCATCGGTGAGCAGGTGGACTCGCCGGCCGGTGCCGGGACCGTTGTCGGCCACTCGGTCCCGCGGGACGCACTGGTGATCAAGCTGTCCGCGGACGGATCGAGCCACATCTGCCCCAAGGCGTCGGTCTGCTCGGCACGCAAGGCGTACGACTCCCGCTGATCCACGCTCACGTGGTCACTGAGCGTGTTCGGTGCCCGATCGGGTGGTTTCCTGGTCATTTGCCGGAATGTTGCCGAGTCGAGATCAGTTAATGCGCAACCAAAGCAGACCCGGCGCGTATCTATGTAGGTGACGGCCGGTGGGCCGTCGCCGGGTACTTGCGGGCCTTGGCTGACGAATCGGGTCGTCACGCCACCGCAGGGCCCGATCGGGGATTGGTGCGAAAGACATGAGCAGACGACGTTCGGTTGGATTGTTGGCGGTAGTGGTGACGGGTGCGCTGGCGCTCGCCGGCTGCGGTTCCAGCTCGACCCCGCCAGCGGTGGCCGGCGATGCGAGTGCGGCGCACCCAGTGGCCAGCACCACCGGGTCCTCGCAATCAGCTGTACCCGCTCAGTTGGGAAGCGTCACGGTCGCCCCGCCGAGCAAGACGGCGCAGCCGACAGAGGTTGCCGCCGGCACCACCGATCCGAGTGTCCCCTCTGCAGCGACTTCGTCCACCTCGTCGACACCCACGGCCAAGCCGAAGCCGGAGCCCGCGCCGAAGTCGGCAACCGTCACCGCCACTCCGGCGTTCGGCTCCGCCACCCTGAACCCGGCCGCCGCCGCGAAGGTGACGGTGGCCGGCGGCCACATCAGCACGCTGGCCGTGTACGCCGAGGACGGCAGTAAGATAACCGGGACGATGTCCGCCGACAAGACCAGCTGGAGCTCGACGCAGCGGCTTCGCTACGGCGGTAGCTACCACGCGGTCGGTACAGCGAGCGGCCAACCGGGTAGCGCCGCCACGAAGATCGACGGCAGCTGGACGACCTTATCCGCCGACGATGCCCAGACCACCGTCATCTCGCCAGGACGCGGCGCCAAGGTCGGCGTCGCCGTCCCCATCATCATCCGGTTCGGTGCCTGTGTTGCCGACCACGCAGCAGTGCAGAAGCGCGTCACCGTCACCACCACGCCGAAGGTCGCGGTGTCGGGTACCTGGGTGCAGCACGATGGCGACAACTGCCGATCGCTCGACCTCCGGCCCCAGGGTTTCTGGCCGGCCGGCACCAAGGTGCACGTCGCGGTCGACCTGCTCGGTGTCGAGGTGTCCGACGGGTTGTACGGCGGCCGGAACATCGTCACCAGCGACTTCACCATCGGCCGCAACCTCGTTACCTACGCCAACGCGAAGACGCACCAGATCACCGTGAAGAAGGCCGGCGTCACGGTGGCCACCTACCCGACGTCAATGGGTCGCGGCGACGATGTCGGCGACTCCAGGATGACGACCCGCTCCGGCATCCACATCGTGCTGGAGAAGGACGCCACCAAGAAGATGAGCAACCCGAAGTTCCATTACAAGGATCTGCCTGAACCATGGGCGGTACGGATCAGTAACAACGGCGAGTTCATTCACCAGAATATGGGCACCATCGACCAGCAGGGCGTCTCGAACCAGAGTCATGGCTGCCTGAACCTGTCGGCCGTCAACGCCAAGGCCTACTTCGACATGGTGGAGTACGGCGATCCGGTGGTGATCACCGGAACCAGCGTGCTGCTGAGCGCCTCGGACGGCGACATCTACGACTGGGCGATTCCGTGGGATCAGTGGACGCCGATCTCGGCATAGTCGACTCGAGCTCTATCCCTGGCGGCGGCTGCTGTCCTGCTGGACGGCGGCCGCCGCTGCTTGTTTCCAGGCTTGTTCCCGGCGGTGATTGTCGGTGCCGAGTGCCATGCTGGGGTCATGTTGAAGACGACAACGGCGGTGGACTGGCACCAGCAACTGGTCGAGCAGCTGCGGTGGCACTGGGACGGTCAGCTGCGGCCTCGGCTCGACGGCATCACCGACGAGGAGTATCACTGGGCGCCGGTACCGGACAGTTGGGACATCCGGCTGCGCTCGGAATCCGGCCAGGCCGTCCAGCTGGGTAGCGGCGACTGGACCTGCGATTTCGTGGCGCCGGAACCGGAGCCGGCGCCGGTCACCACCATCGGCTGGCGGATCGCCCACCTGGTGGTCGGAGTGTTCGGCGCCCGCGCCGCAGCGCATTTCGACGCCACCTTCGAGTGGGGTGTGCCGGATTACGAACACTGGCCCTACGCCGGCAACGCGGCGGAGGGGATGCGTCAGCTCGATGCCACCTATCGGGCCTGGCTGGACGGCATCTCCGGGTTGACGCTGGACGATCTGTCCCGCCAGGTAGGTGATGCGGAGGGGCCATGGGCAACCCACTCGATGGCCGAGCTGGTGCTGCACATCAACCGGGAGGCGATCCACCACGGCGCCGAGATCGCGCTGCTGCGCGACCTCTACCTGCGCCTGCACAATGCGGTCGGCGCGACGCCGGCGAGCGGCTAAACTCGTTTGCGTTGCCGCCTTAGCTCAGTCGGTAGAGCATCTCACTCGTAATGAGAAGGTCTGGAGTTCGATTCTCCAAGGCGGCTCGGCACAAGAAAGGCCTTCCGCCTGCAGAAGCAGTAGGGAGGCCTTCCTCGTTGCGCCGGTTCGGCTGGCGGGCCGCATCACGGCGCTCGGTCATTTGTTGATGGAGCTTGCCTTCCGCTTGACCCAGCCGAACGCCGCGGTCCCGACGAACAGGATCAGCGCGACGATGCCGAGCCACAGCAGGCTGTGCACGACGAAGCCGACGATGGCGAGGACGATCCAGACGACCAGCAGGATTCCGATGATTGCGAGCATGCCTTCAGTGTGCTCCTTCCGGCTGTCCGGGTGGGGACCATGGTGCCCGCCACGCCGCTGGATACCGGCGGAGTGGGTCCTTCCGCCGTTCCTGGCCAGCACCTATGGTCGATTGATGCAGATTTTCGACGCCCGAGGGGCGGATGATCCAGAAAAGATGCTCGTCCATATGGAGGGCGCTGCCTACGGCGCCGGGGTGTCGATCATCTTCGAAGACACCGACAAGGACGGCGACGGCCCGTATCTGCACATGCATCCGTATCCGGAGACGTTCGTCATCCGAGTGGGAAAGGCGCTGTTCACCGTGGGCGGCGAAGAGCAGATCGAGGAGGCGGGCATGGTGCTGGTGGTCCCGAAGCTCACCCCGCACAAGTTCGCGGTGATCGGGCCCGATCGCTTCGTCTCCACCAACATTCACGCCAGCGACACCTTCATCACTGAGTGGCTCGAGGGCCCACGATCGGCCGCCGGCTGATCTGCCGGCTCGTCCATCGGCAACGAACCAGCACGTCCCGATGTATCCGGAAGAACCGAAAGGCGTTGCCATGCAGACGATCTCGCTTCCCGATCTAGCGCAGAGACACCTGCGCACGGCGCGGACCGTTTCCAGCGGCCGCAGCTCGGAGACAATCCACGGCGGCCACACCCATCCGCTGCGGCAGACGTTGATCGCGCTGGCCGACGGGCGCAGTCTCGACGACCACGAGAGCCCGGTCGAGGCCAGCCTGCAGGTGCTGCACGGCAGCGTCAGATTGATCACGGCCACCGACAATTGGGACGGTAAGCCCGGCGACTATCTGGTGATCCCGGCCGACCGTCACAAGGTGACTGCGCTGGAGGACGCGGCGGTGCTGCTGACGGTGGCAATGGATCTGGGGCACTGACCCTCGGCCGTATCGCCGGTGCGTTCGGGACGGCGCGCAGTCGGCGTGGAACTCAAGTGGAACTCGAAGGGCGGACGGCCCGATCCGATGGCACCATGGCCGGATGCGGGGTGGACGAGGTGAGAGTGGGTCATTGCGACCCGTCTCAGGGGTAACCCCTGGGTGCAGTACACGGTTGGACTCAGCGTCCGACGCCATACCGCAGGCTCCGCTTGCCTACAGGCGCCGACGACAGGAGCTGGCGGTCACCTCGTCCACCCCGCAGTTCTGATGACGGGTGAGGGGGCCGGCCAGGACGACTGGGAATTCGATATTGAGGCCGTCCGTCGGCTCGCCGAGCTGGTCGACGGCGTCGACCCGGTATGGACAAGGACAGGACTGGCGGCAGCGACGGCCAGCCAGCTCGAGCCGGCACGGGCCGAGGAGGTCGCCGGCCGGATCCTCGGTGCCTTCCCGAGAGAGCCGGTCGGTAGGCGAGCGGCGCTGATCGGCTTCTTCGCCACCCTGCGCCCGCTGACGCCTACCGCCGTCCCCGACACCGAAACCGACGCCCTCTCCGATGAGTTGGCGTGGGGACCGCTGGCAAGGCCACAGTCGTTGTGGGCCGCGCTGCCGCCCATTGAGAGTCTCGACGAGCTGTCCAGGATGCTCAACCTGCGGCCGGCGGAACTGGAGTGGTTTGCCGATCACGGCCGTTGGTTGCGGACCCGCACCGGACCGCTGCAGCACTATCGAGTGCAATACATCCCGAAGACATCCGGGCTGCGCGTGCTGGAGATTCCTAAGCCACGGCTGCGTGAGTTGCAGCGAACCCTGTTGCGGCACATCGTTTCCCGGCTCGAACCGCATCCGGCGGCACACGGATTCCGGAAGGGCCACAGCCCGGCGACCTTCGCCGAACCGCACGCCGGCGCGCCAGTGGTGCTGCGGATCGACCTGCGCGATTTCTTCCTGAGGGTCGGTGTCGCCCAGATCAGGGCCATCTTCACCACGGTCGGCTATCCGCGAATAGTGGCCGAAGCGCTGGCAGACCTGTGCACCACAGCCACCCCGATCGCCGCGCTGTCCGGGATCGACCCGACCCTCGCCGGCTCCTTGCGCGGCCGGCACCTGCCGCAAGGTTCGCCGACCTCGCCGGCCCTGTCGAACCTGGCGCTGCGCAACGTGGATCGCCGGATCGCCGGCTACGCCGTCAAACGCGGACTGCACTACACCCGCTACGCCGACGACCTGGCGCTGTCCGGCGGCCGAATGGCGGTCGAACGGACGCTGTGGGTGATCGGCCGGATCGTCGCCGACGAGGGTTTTCCGATCCACCAGGACAAGGTGCGGGTGATGTTCGCACATCAACGGCAGCACCTCGCCGGGCTGGTGGTCAACGATCGACCGCAAGCGAGGCGGCTGGACTACGACAACCTCAGGGCGCTGCTGCACAACTGTGCTATCACCGGAGCTGCTATCCAGAACCGACGGCAGCACAACGACTTCCGCGCCTACGTGTACGGCAGGATCGCCTGGGTCGGCGCCACCAACGGTGACCGGCGCCGCACCCTGCTCGACTTAGCTGCTGCTGTTGATTGGCGGTCGTGAAAGCGGCACCTTCGCGATTCCGCACCTTGCCGCGATGCCCACCTTTCCGGATGCCGCGCCTTGCCGGGAAACGCATTCTGCCGGGAAGCCGCACCTTGCCGAATGATCATGACGCACTGCCCGGCAAGTCGGACATTCCTCGGGCGCGTCGCGGGCTGTGAGCGTCAACACGCGCCTCGTGCCGGAAGTGGCACGATCGGTGACATGACAGCAACCAACAGCTCGGAGAACTCGACGAAGGGCCTGTACCTGACGTCCGGCACGGAGTTCACCAGGGACACCAACTACCTCCAGACCAGGATCACCAGAGACGGTGCAGACGGCTTTCCGGTGGAGCCGGATCGGTACCGGCTGATTGTCGCCAGGGCCTGCCCGTGGGCGAACCGGACGATCATCGTCCGCCGGCTGCTCGGCCTGGAGTCGGTGCTGTCGATAGGGATGTGCGGGCCGACGCACGACAAGCGATCCTGGACCTTCGATCTGGATCCCGGCGGTGTCGATCCGGTACTCGGCATCGAACGGATCCAGCAGGCCTATTTCGCCCGGGATCCCGACTACCCGCGCGGCTTCACCGTGCCGGCCATCGTCGACGTGCCCACCGGAAAGATCGTCACCAACGACTTCGCCCAGATGACGCTCGATTTCTCCACCGAGTGGACCGCCTACCATCGGGACGGCGCCCCGCAGCTCTACCCGGAAGCGTTGCGGGAGGAGATCGACACCGTCAACAAGCGGGTGTTCACCGAGGTGAACAACGGCGTCTATCGCTGCGGTTTCGCTGGATCGCAGGAGGCCTATGACGCCGCCTACGGGCGGCTGTTCACTGCGCTGGACTGGCTGTCCGACCGGCTGGCGAAGCAGCGATACCTGGTGGGGGACATCATCACCGAGGCCGACGTGCGGCTGTTCACCACGCTGGCCAGGTTCGATCCCGTCTACCACGGGCACTTCAAGTGCAACCGCAGCAAGCTCACCGAGCTTCCAGTGTTGTGGGCCTATGCCCGCGACCTGTTCCAGACGTCCGGCTTCGGCGACACCATCGACTTCGCCCAGATCAAGAAGCACTACTACCTGGTGCACACCGATATCAACCCGACCCAGATCGTGCCGCAGGGACCGGATTTGGCGAACTGGTGGACCGAGCACGGCCGGGAAGCGTTGGGTGGCAGGCCTTTCGGTGACGGAACTCCACCGCCACCGCCACTGCCGGCTGAGGTTGTCCCGGCCGATCACAGCGCACCGCGGGCTGTCTGACCGCTCGAACCCTGCGCCATTCCGGCCCCGATTCGTGGTTCGCAACACGCGGGCAAGTTGCGAACCACTGAGATCGGCCGGATGGATTCTCGGCCCGGCCGGCGCTATTCGGCTCGGCGGATCAGCTGGATCTTCGCCCGGGTGAAGACCGCCGCCAGCCCGAAGGCCACTCGCAGTAGGCCCGAACACCAGGACGGCCAGCTGGGCCACGGCACCGTCATGCTGGTCTGCTGGTGATTCTCGTTGTCCAGCAACCGAACGAATCCCCGCCGACGATGAGTCCGGCCATCGCGACGAGTAGACAGCCGATCTCGGTAGTGGTGAACGCCGACCAGCCGGACAGTGCTCGTCGGAGTCTGGCCGATGCGCCGACGGGTGTCAACGAGCTGGCGTCATGTCGCCGGACGGGGCGCGGCTACCGGTTCAGATCTTCGGGTCGATGTGCCGCAGCTGTTGTTCGTAGTCGGGGCGGGCCTGCAGGATCGTCCGACACAGCTCCTCGAACGCCTCGACCTGGGTGTCAGAGAGCGGGTCGAACATGATGGACCGCACGGTCTCCGCGTGCAACGGCGCGACCTCCACCAACTGCCGGAAGCCGTTGTCGGTGAGGGCGGCAATCTGCCCACGCTTGTCGGCCGGAGCCTGCTGCCGCTGTAGCCAGCCAAGCTCTTCCAGCCTGGCGACGGCATGGGAGAGCCGTGACTGGGAGAAACCGACGACCTCGGCCAGCCGATTCATCCGCAGTTGGCGGTTCGGGGCCTCACTCAGCATCGCCATGATCAGGTAATAAGCATGCGGGATGCCGCCGTTCTGCTGCATGTCGCGCTCGATGCTGTCGTCCAGCATTCGCCACATCGCCAGGAAGGTGCGCCACGCCTGCTGTTGGCGGTCGGTGAGCCAGGGTTCCCGGTCAGTGGCGGAACCGAGCGGCGTTTCGTCGGGCTGGCCGGCCGCGGACGACTCGGCGCGCCGATCGGTGATGAACTCGGTCATGGATCTCCCCCTGACGGGTCTCTGGCGACCCGGGTTGCGGGCAGCGCGTCGCCCCTGTTCTGTTGTCGATGTCCGCAACCGTTCCGGTGCGTCGATGCGCGTTTCGACAATACGACCAACGGACTCGAATCGACAGCGTCGGGGCCGGTACCGAACCGAGGATTGGACAGGGGCGAGCGATGGCGGAAAGGCATTCCGGCGCAGCGGCTTCGAGTGCGTCGCCGACGGCAGCGGAGCTCGAAGCGCTCGGCCGGGCGGTGCAGTTGGCCGCGAACGGCGCAGGGACTGCGCTGCCCAACCCGGTGGTCGGCTGCGTGCTGCTCGATGCCGCGGGACGAATCGTCGGTGAGGGTTACCACGCCCAGGTCGGTGGGCCGCATGCCGAAGTGGTGGCGTTGCGGGCCGCTGCCGAGAGCGCCCGTGGTGCAACGGCTGTGGTCACCCTCGAGCCCTGCAATCACACTGGCCGAACCGGCGCGTGCAGCCAGGCACTGATCGATGCCGGCGTGGCCAGGGTGATCGTCGCGGTTCGCGATCCGTGGCCGCCGGCCGCCGGCGGCATCGAGAGACTGGTGGCGGCCGACGTCGACGTGGTGGATTTGTCCGAACAGCCGCTATCCGCAGATGCGCGACTGGTGAACAGGGTGTGGCTCACCGCGACTCGATTGCGTCGACCGTTCGTCACCTTCAAGGCGGGGATGACGATCGATGGCAGGGTGGCTGCCGCCGACGGCACCAGCCGCTGGATCACCTCGGCGGAATCCAGAGCGGACGTGCATCGGTTGCGGTCCGAGGTCGACACTATGATGGTCGGGGTCGGAACCGTGCTCGCCGACGATCCGCAGCTCACCGCGCGGTCCGCGGTCGGGGCTGCCATGTCGCATCAGCCACTGCGGGTGGTGGTCGATTCGACAGGGAAAACCCCTGTCGGGGCACGGGTTCTCGACGATGCGGCAGAGACATTGATCGCGACCACCGCAGAGTTCGGTGCAGTCGCGATCGGCGTTGATCTTGCTGCGTTGCTGGCTGCGCTGTATGGACGGGGCAAGCGGCACCTGCTGCTGGAGGGTGGGCCGCGGCTGGCCGCCAGCATGCTCGACGCCAATCTGGTCGACGAGGTGTTGATCTATCTGGCGCCGTTACTGCTGGGCGCCGGCCAACCCGTATTGGACGGTGGCTCGGCGGCCACCCTGGCCGAGGCGCGCCGCTTCGAGCTGACGGACGTAGCCAGGTTCGGCACGGACCTGCGGGTGCGCTGGACCCGCTAGCTGTACGACAGCCTGCTGGGCAGCCTGATCACCAGGCAGCTGATCCTGGAACAGTCGGCGGTGGTCGACTGTCTGGTGACCGACGACACGGCGAAGCAGTGGCGCGCTGTCGTCGAGCAGTACGGCGGCTCGCTGTTCGTCATCGAGTGTGTCTGCAGCGACCAGGACATCCATCGCCGCCGAGTCGAAGGTCGGGTCCGCGGCATCCCCGGCTGGCACGAGATCGGCGGGGATCACGTGCAGCGCATGCGGGCAGAGTTCAGCCCACTGCAGGTCGAGCGGCTGACGCTCGATGCGGTGGCGCCACTGGCCGACAACGTCGAGGCCGTGTTGCGCTATATCGGCATGACCGCCGGCGACCAGGCCGGAGAGGCAGCACCGGTCCCATGATCAACTTCGCGCGTTGAATGATCACGGTTGCTGTGCATCACTACTGCCAGCAAAACGTCGCGAAAGGGTCGAAATGCGGCTGTCATGCGAGACGAATACCATGATCATCTTTTTGGGCCGAGATGATCATGGCCCCCGTGTCGTGATGCTGAAACAAGCAGTGGGCCCCGTGGGACTCGAACCCACAACCTACGGATTTCAAGATGGCACAGTCATCGACTGTCGCCGGCTGTCGTCTCACGCTCAAATACCCGTTGCACAGCAGGCAATGTCGTAAGCACCTGTCATCGGCTGTCAGCGATAGATGGGTTCATAAATGGGTGCGAGGGAGTTCGTACCCATTTATCTTTGCCGCTCTGGGAGCATCGGAACCGCAGGCTGAACGACATCGGCGCCACGTCATCGGACAGCCGTCGAGCCACTCGGCACGGTGTCGGTCTTGCCGCCGGACCCGAAGGGCCGGAAGTGCTCCTACTTCGGTTGCACTCGAGTAGCCGCCGCCGGCTGCTGCTGTTGCGGTGGCGAGCATGCCGAGACGCCGTGGGAGCTGCTGACCCTCGAGCCGGGAATGTTGCCGTAGGGGCGATTCCCACTACACGGGGAATCCGTAGAGCGACGAACGGACCTGCCCAGGTCCGATCACCCCAGCCGCGTCTAGTCGTCGGGAGAATCGGGGCATAGCCCTTCGCAGGGAACAGGCATCGCAACGAACGAGATGACAGTTGGCTGATCGTCGCGCGTTTCTCTGGATCGAACATTCGTCCGCGAGGCATCGCTATCGCCTCGCCGATTGATCAGGAGACGACCAAGACGCCTGGGTCTCACCCTCCGATTCAGCGCCTGTCGTCGCCGGAGAGCCTGACACAGCCGGAGACTACCGACAGTAGTCCTGCAGCGCCGCCGCCATAGCTCAGTGCCCTGGTCGAGCCGGTGACGATCGCAACGATCCCGCAGGTGACCAGCGCAGCGCCAGCTATCCACAGCAGGATGAATGCTTGTCGGCGCCGCGTCATGGGCGAATGATCGCACGCTGGAACGATTGAAGCCCCCCACTTTGCTCACACACCCGGACCGGACTCATTCCGCACACGCACCCGGACCGGTACTTGCCGCCAGCAAGTACCGACGACGGGGCCTCACGCGGCCGAGCTTTAAACGCCCGCTAGTGCTTCCATTCCACCGCTGGCTAATCGAAGATCGGCCGCGTGAGGCGCCACCCGTGCGCCGAGCAACGCGCAGACTCAACCCCATGACAGCGCTCGTGACCATCGCCCTGTACGTCCTCACACTCCTGGCCGAGCTGGCCGGCTTCGGCCTGCTCTTCATGGAAGCACGCGCGGCAGGCCGTGCACTGCGGGACTGGCAGGCCGCGAACCCCAAGGGGAACCCGGAGGGCAGCTGCGGTCAGGTGCTCATGCTCAATGCCGTCGTGCCCGCAATGCTTGGCGAGCCCCGTCGTAGGTGGCTTGCCGTGATCCTCATCGGCGTGGGGATCGTCCTCGGGTTTGCGGCGAACGTGGTCAGCCTCTACGTCAACTGACGGGCGGAGTGTTCGCCGTCAGCGCGTCAAGGTCTCTCCGGGTCCCAGGGACCACACCAGATAGCCAGGTCATAGCGCCGACTACCGGATGCGTGCGCCGTAGTGGAGTGCAGTGCCATGCATATGTCCGTCGTCGTCGGTTGGTCCCGGTCCGGTTCGTCCGTCCATCCCGGTCACGTCGTCATCGCGTCATAGCGTCATAGCGTCGTCGGGTCCCGTCGTCGCCATCGCCATCGTCTCCGATCGATCGGCCGATCGGTTCCGAAGCCGAAATTCGCCGTATCCCTAGCTCAATGCCCCCGGGCGTGTCCCGAAATAGGGATAAGGGGGTGGGGGTGGCCCCCGATGGGGGCACAGGACAGGGACCGGAGGTTCACAGCAGCTCACGTTCTCCCTGATATACAGGTACGAATCAAACAGATGAGCTAGCCGGATCAAGGGAGCCACGACGCCACCTGACCAGCGTCAAATGCCGCGCACGGGTGACGCCGGCACTGACTAGTGACCGCCGAAATTTGCCGGGAATCCCGGAGAAAGCCGGGCTGGGCACGCAGGTGCGCCGGTGAACGACAACGGCCCCCAGCCGGGAGGCTGAGGGCCGAGTCGGTGCTGTCAACTACATGCTGACGGTGCCCCGCTTCGCAGGGTGTTCGGTGAACTCCCACCATGGGAACTCGAAATCGCGCTGCGGTTGCAAGGCGGCCTCGACCGGCCACATCCGGCCGTGGAGCCAAAGGCCGTCGTTCAGTCCGGCGGCGAGCCAGCGGCCCGCAGTCTGGTCGGGGGTCAGCTTCCGATGAAGCTGGCCATCCGCGAACACCGACGACGTGTCGGCACCAATCGGCGCGCCACCAGCTGGCTTACCGTCGACACCGACGACGGCACTGCCTGCCTCAATGAGCAGAGCACTGACCCCGGCAAGATCACTGTTCCGCTGTCCGATGTAGTCGGACAGGATCGCGATGGCCTCGCGGGCCATTACGACGGCACGCTCCCGAGCCTCCACGGCGGGATCGTTGCCGCCGGCGAGATGCTGAACGCGATGTTCAGCCTCGGATTCTGCGGCTGCCCGGAACCCCTCGGCTGCCGCCTTGACGGCACCCTCAGCACCAGACACAGCGCGGGTCAGGTACTGGGTGTCGTTGGTCAGCGATACCCCGACATGTTGGTCCGGCTGTTCGCCGGCATCGAGCTGCCGGCCGTGGTCGGCTAGCGCGGCGTTGGCCTCGGCGAGTTTCGACCGCAGGTCGTCGGCATGGTCACGTAGCCGTGCAAGGTCAGCACGGGCTGACGTAGTGGCGGCGGCCATCTGGTCAAGCACCGGATCAGCGGGCGCCTTCTTCGGTCGGGTGGTGGTGGCCTTCGTGGTGGTGGGCATGGTGGGGTTGTTCTCCTCGGTTGGGGTGGTGCTGGTCATCGGCGTGGGATTCTCGCGGCAAGTTCGGCGGTGGTGAACTCCTGGTCGTCGTCGTCGGTGGTGTCTTCGGCCGGCGCCGGCCGGCCGGATTCCTCCTCCCCGGCGGCCCTGACGGCTGCCTCGATGGCGTCCCGTTCCCCAACCCTGCGGTCGCCGGTCTGGGTCGCGTGATGGCTTCCTGTTGCTCTACTCATCTTCGGAACTTCTCTCTTTTGGCACCAAGCCAGGACGGCTTGGTGATCATGGAACCGGAACCTGATGAGGTCACGGGTGTAGCTGGTCGGCACCTGGTCTGGTGACGTACCCGATGAAGACAACCCCGGCAGGCGTCCCGCCGTTCTGGCGAACGTCGAGCCGCAGAGCGACCCCAGGAGCGGAGCGGCCCTGGTGGTCGAGCACCTGAAGATCACCGTTACCTAGGTGATGGTCACCACCAAAGCCACCACGGCCGTCCCTGGCGGGCCGCCCGTCGACCGGAAGCCCGACGCGCCAGCGGCGGGGTTCGGGGCCTGTAGCCCCTCACTCAATTTCCGGTTACCAACCCGCCGCCTGGGCGGCGGATTGATAGCTGTTACGGGATGGGGTGTGGGGAAGGGGTACAGATATCAATCCATCAATCAGGCCATCAGCTGCCAACGCCCATCGGTGCGCTGCAGCAGCGCCCCGTAGTCCCGAGCCTGCTGCAATGCGGCCCGTGTGCTGTTCGGGTTCAGCCCGAACTCCTTGGCGACGAGCTTCGACGTGGCCGACACGTTGGTGCCGTCTCCGTTGGCGACGACCCACTTGGCGACCTCGACATTGCGGACCTTGGTGGCATCCGATCGCTTCCGCTTCGCCGATGCCTTGTCGGCCGAGGTGATCACCGCGGCCACCGTCAATCGGCCGTTGTCGGCGTTGTTGAGACGTAGCTCCCACGCAGGACTGAACCGCGGCCGCAACTCGAGGGTGACGTCTGCCGCCTCAGCCCGGAAGCCATCCCGGACCAAGACCTTGTTCCGGCTGAACGCCTCCCACAGGCCACTGCCGATCGGCGTCTGGCCACGCCGGCCGCCGGTCTCCGCACTGGGCTTCGCGACGTGGTGCACCAGCACCAGCGGTATCGCCGGCATCCGGGCATAGAGCGGCGCAAGCGCATCGGTGAACCTCTGCACGTTCTCCGAGTCGTTCACAGAGCCGCGCACAGCCTCCGTGGAGTTGTCCACGATCACCGGTGACGGACTCCGGTAGGCGATGCTCGCTGCCAGTTCCCGCCAGTCGACCCGGCCCGGATCCTCCACCGAGTGGAAGGTCACCGCCGGTTCCTGAGTCGGGCGCAGCCCGGCACGACGGAGGTACTTGTCGTACTCCCGAGCGCCGCCCGAGTCGGTGGTGATGATTTCTACCGACGTCAGTTTCTGCGACCACATGCAGCCGGCGAATGACTCACCGTTCAGACCGGAGACGATGATCTCGGCCATGACCCGGCCCTTGCCGACACCCGGGGCGCCGTAGACGATGGTCGTCTCGGCGCTGAGGATGCCCGCCAGTAGATCGTCTGGCACGTCCTTGAACATCGTCCCTGCCTCCGTCATGTTGAAGCTGCGTACCCCACCGATGGCAGCCATCAGCTGGCCCCTTCTGTAGTTGGATTCGCCCCGAGCCGACCGACTCGGCCAACGGGCCGGGTCAGCACCAGTGCTTTGTCGTCGCGGTACTCGAGGAGCCCGGCCGTCACCATTAGCCCGATCACGGCCATCGCCTCCTCATAGTCGAGACCTGCAGACCGGGCCAGGTTCCTGAACACGGTCAGGGCGACGACCGAGCCACCGAACTCGGTGGACCCCGCCAGCAGCGCCCCGGTGAGTCGCTGCCGCGGCGTGTCCGCGGCGTACCGCTGAAAGATGCGATGCCAGCCGGCGACGAAGGCATCCGCCTGCATGGCGGCGGCCTCCGGTCGATCCGTCACCCGAGCACCTGCCCGGCACCGTTGCGGAGCCAGACCCGGCCATTGGTCAGGGTCACCCGGCCGACAGCGGCCAGCCGCTCGAGGCCTTCCCTGATCTCGTCCTCGGTAACTCCGAGCGTCCGAGCGTGGCCCAATACCCGGCCGAGCATCACGGCGCAGTCAAGGGCATCGCCATGGGCCAGGATGACCGCCTCGAGCGCCGGCACGGCGACGCTGCCAGCATCGCGGAATGCATGCCGCGCCCACCTGCGGACCCCCAGGAAGTCGACGCGGGGATAGCTCGGCGGCATCGGCCGAACGGCTTTCCACCAGTCCGGTTTCGGTCTCGTTACCTCCACGGCCAGGTTCTCCGTCATCGGGCCACCGGCAAAGTGAACACATACCCAGCGTCGGCGGGGTCTTCCCCGTCGCCGCCGTTCCAGTAGTAATAAGCCCTATCAACAGGGTCGAGTAGCTCAGGGTCGATATACCTCTTAACACCGGCGCTCATCGGCCGGCCTCTGTGGTGACGACCGCCGACTCATCGATCCATTGGTCGATGCCGTTCGACGAATAGCGAATGGCACCACCCCGGAGCTTCACAAACGATGGACCGACACGACGACTACGCCAATTCCTCAAGGTGCCAGCAGATAGGCCGGTTCGCTCGGCCACCTGCTGTTCATTCACCAGGTGATCGGCAGGTGGCGTGCATGCACACTGGTGCGTCAATGTAGAACGAGTCATCGATAATTGCCCTTCAGGGGATGGCGCATCGTCTGCGATGTGCCGAGTGGGTGGGGGAATCACAGCCCGCTGCCCTCCGACGCTTGCGGGCTGGCCCGCGCCGGAACTGAACACCGATGTGAAAGTGCATCGGCCCACGCGTGGTCAACAGCGCGGCTGTGGTTCAGTCTTCTGTAAATCCAGTGACGAGGCTCCCGGCATCATTCAGGTGACGATGCGGTGCGCGTCTTCGTAATCTGACCATAGGCACGGTCACCCAGATTGTGCAACTGTCGCCGGCGAGTCGGCCGAACCCCTTCGAGACTTGGCGGTTGCGTCTGCCGCTGGCTCCTGAATGACGGAATCCGTCATTCGCGGGAGGAACGCGCCGAGGAGCCGGTGATCAAGCCGATCGGGCCACGCTTCGCAGTCCTGGCCATCGGGTCAGCACGGGCGCAGCTAGAGGCAACTGACGGAATCCGTCAGTTGGACCGCACTGTCGGACAGGACGGAAAGTCCCGCCCGGCCAGGAAGCCGCGCAAGGTCACCCGCAAGGCAAGCGCAGGGGCTACGTGGCTCAACTGGACGCGGCGGGGCTGAACTACGAAGACATCGGCGCATCGCTAGGCGTTAGTGATTGGACTGCCAGGAATGACCGAGCCGCAACTCCGGAAGATCGGCAGGTGCCCGGCAACCTACAGGTGGTCGGCCAGACTGTCGTCCAGCTTGGCATCCTTGCCAAGGTAGAAATCGATCGTGGTCCTGACGCTCGCATGGCCTGCGAACGCCGACGCTGTACGAATGGGCAGCACGTCCGCCAGCGCCGTCACGGCAGACCGTCGCAAGGTATGGAAGCTGACCCAGCCGTAGCCGCAACGGTCGAACAGTTCCCGCAGCCGCTTCGTCGTGTTGCTGATGTCCCGCCACGACTCAGACTCACCGGGGAGCGCCCAGCGACCAGGGGCCGGGAACACCGGCCGGGTGTCCGTCGTCAGGTTCTGCTGGTCGATCGCACTTCCGCGGAAGTGCCCGACACCGGCGACCAGAGCACGTCGGCGAAGTAGAGCCGCTACACGTCGACCTACTGGGATCGTCCGATCCGATCCCACCGTCTTCGGATCCGTGCGCGCCAACTGCGCGCCGGAAGCCCTTGTGATCGTCCCACCCAGCCGAACCCGCGCGCCGGCCTCAGTGAACGTGACATCACACCAACGGACCGCTGCCAGTTCGCCAACCCGTGCGCCGATCGCCAGACCTGCCAGCACAAGGTCGCGGAGGTCGAGATCGATGGCCCGCTGGTCGCGGGCGACTCGCCATGCAAGGTCGACCCGCTCGGCCTTGGACAGTGCGCGCTGGTGGTCAAGATGATGGGCAGCGACCTTGGCCTTGGCTGCCTTGGTCGCCCGTAGTTGGCCGATCTCCCGGACAGGGTTGCGGTCGAGGACCCCCAGTTTCACCGCGAGGCCGAACCCGTGGTTGAGGACGGCCCGACCATGCTTCGCGGTAGCCATCCCGGACTGAGTGGCCAGCGCCGTCAGGTGCGCCGACACGTCGGCAGGCTTCACAGTGCCGATAGGCATGCCGCCCAACGGACTCCCGTCGACATGCCCAGCCGTGTGCGTTCGGTAGACGTACAACGATGTCGGCGCCACATCGTCGGACAGGGCGAGCGCCTCGAGCGCCTCGCCCACGGACTGACTCACGGTCCAACTCGCTGACAGGGTGCTGTCCGCTGCCACCTTCGCATCGGCCTTGGCCCGGATGATCCGCTCGTTAGCTGCGGATCGGATGGCAGCGTCAGCAAGTTGACGATCGCCGACGATCGCATACAGGTCCACCCGTGCACCGGGCAGGTAGGTGCCTGTCTCCGGGTCACGACGGGTGTAATCGATGAGCCGCATCCTCGCCTTGACCTTGAACCGGCCATCGGGCATGGCCGCGATGGTCGGGGTGCCGGGGGTGTTGGCCGGTAGCTCTTTACGTCCCATAGCTTCACCGTACGTGGATAGATGGGTGCAAGTAAAGGGTTTGACAGAAATAGATGGGTGCATAGATGGGTACAGTCAGCTGGCCTACTAGACAGTATGTTCGATCTATCTACTGTGACCTGCACAAGCAGTGGGCCCCGTGGGACTCGAACCCACAACCTACGGATTAAAAGTCCGCAGCTCTGCCAATTGAGCTAGAGGCCCGCGCGCTGCTGCGCGTCTGGCGAGCGTACCGAACCGGCGGTGAGGTTTCGTTCCCGGCAACGGGCTCGGCCCGCGACCGGCGGGTGATCGGGTCACCACCAACCGGGTTGCCGGGTCACCACCAGCCGGGTTGCCGGGTCGCCACCAGCCGGGTTGTCGGGGACACCTGCGGCCGGTGGCCGAGACAGAGCCCACAGCAAGTCCGGTCGATCGGTGCTGCATGCAGGTGCATACTTGCTAACGGCAACTAGTTGATGAGGGCAAATAAATGACCACCACCACCGCCGATCCGGCGGACATCCCCGAGCTGATGATGCGCCTGATGCGTCAGCACATGGTGATGCGTACCCGGCTGGCATCGATCCATCGTGGTGAGGTAGCACCCAGTTTTCTGCTGGCGAAGCTGGGTGAGGGCCCGCGGAGGGCGGCGGAACTGGCCGCCGAACTGTGCGCCGACCCCTCCACCGTTTCCCGTCAGGTGGCGTCCATGGTCAGGGAGAAGCTGGTCGAACGGCAAGCCGATCCATTAGACGGTCGAGCGTCCATCCTGGTGCTGACCGAGGCGGGCTTTCGACGCCGCGAGGAGCTAATCCGTCGCCGCAGTGCGCTGTTCGGTGGAATGATCCACGACTGGTCCAAGTCGGACCAGCAAGCCTTCACCCAGTTGCTCGGGCGGTACGTAGCGAGTCTCGAAGAGCACCGAGACGACCTCGTTGCCGGCATGAGCGATTCGTTGCGTGCCGATGCGCACCACTTCCCCACGAGTACCGAATCACCAGATCCCGAAAGGCACACCCATGTCCAGCAGTAGCGCGGCGACATCCGCAGCGCCCGAAGTCTCCGGCGGTATGGAACACAAGCAGATCCTGGCGATCCTCGGCGGTTTGATGGCCGGCATGTTCCTGGCTGCCCTCGACCAGACGGTGGTGTCGACAGCCATCAGAACGATCGGCGACGACCTCCACGGGCTCAAGTTGCAGGCGTGGGTCACCACGGCCTACCTGATCACCAGCACCATCGCGACCCCGCTGTACGGCAAGTTGTCCGACATCTACGGCCGTCGCCCGTTCTTCATGCTGGCGATCTCGCTGTTCATCATCGGCTCGCTGGCCTGCTCGTTCGCCACCTCGATGTACATGCTGGCCGCGTTCAGGGCCTTCCAGGGGTTGGGCGCCGGCGGTCTGTTCTCACTCTCGCTGGCGATCATGGGCGACATCATGCCGCCGCGGCAACGCGCCAAATATCAAGGCTACTTCCTGGCCGTTTTCGGCACCTCGTCGGTGCTCGGACCGCTGATCGGTGGCCTGTTCGCGGGTGCCCACAGCATCCTGTGGATCGCCGGCTGGCGCTGGGTTTTCCTGATCAACGTGCCGATCGGCCTCATCGCGCTGGCCATCGTTGCCAAGGTGCTGCACATCCCGCACACCTCCACCAACCACCGGATCGACTGGTGGGGCGCCGTCACCCTGATCGTCGGACTCGTTCCACTGCTGACAGCCGCCGAACAGGGCCGCGAGTGGGGCTGGGGCTCGCCAGGGGTGCTTGCGTTGTTTGCTGTCGGACTGATCGCGCTTGTCGCCTTCGTGCTGGTCGAAATCAGGATGAAATCCGAGGCACTGATCCCGATGCGGCTGTTCCGCAACACCACCTTCTCGGTGGTGCAGGGGGCAGGCATGTTGGTCGGCATGGCCATGTTCGGTGCCATCCTCACCATCCCGCTATTCCTGCAGATCGTCCGCGGCGCGACCCCGACCCAGTCCGGGCTGCAGATGCTGTCGATGACGATCGGGCTGATGCTCGCCGCGGTGGTGTCCGGTCAGATCACCTCCCGCACCGGCAGGTACAAGATCTTCCCGCAGATCGGGATGGCTCTGGTCGTCGTCGGCGCGCTGCTCCTCACGTTCAAGCTGAAGATCGACACCCCCGACCTGCCGATGTGGGGAATGATCTTCCTGGTCGGCTTCGGGATCGGCCTGTGCATGCAGTCGTTGACGCTGGCCACCCAGAACGCGGTGCCGGCCAAGGACATGGGCGTTGCCACCTCGTCGGCCACCTTCTTCCGGCAGACCGGCGGCACCATCGGCGTCGCGGTATTCCTGTCGCTGCTGTTCAGCCTGCTACCGGACAAAATCTCCGGGCAGATCTCGGCGGTATCCCGCAGCCAGGCCTTCCAGCAAGCAGCCGCCCAGCAGGCCGGCTCCACCGATCCGGCAAAGATCCAGCAGACCATCGCCGGCTTTGGCGCCAGCATGCAGAACGACACCTCGTTCCTGCAGCGCATCTCGCCGACGCTGGCCAGGCCGTTCCAGCAGGGCTTCGTCGACTCGATGCACCCGGTGTTCTTCGCCGCGGCCATTGTCGCAGTGTTGGCCTTCATCATCCTGTGGTTCATGAAGGAGACCCCGCTGCGGTCCATCTCGGCCCTGCAGGAGCGGCAGAACGAGGCGGCTGCTGCGGCCGCCGCGCAGGTAGCTGCCGACCCGCAGGCTGACGGTTCGGCCGATGGTCAGTCCGACCGTCAGCCGATGGACCAGACTCTGGACGGCACCTCAGGCGGTGTTGCACTGCTGGAGAAGCATGAAGTTCGGGAGGAGGCCACGGAGGCGGACGGCGTCGTCTCTGCGCAGCCGACCGACACCGGTGTGCACCTGGCCGCTGATCCTGACGTTCCGGTGGAGCGTCGGCTGCCTGGTCTGACGGAGGATGTTGCCCACCCGTCCGATCCGGGCGTCGACCATGGGCGGCACCGGACGGACTGACAGACTGGCCGCTGCCCAGGAATGAGCATGGCATCGCCGCCCAGGAATGAGCAGGGCGCCGCCGCCCAGGAATGAGCACGGCAACTGTGGAATGAGCAGCTGAAGCTTCGGCTGCTCATTCCACAGAACGGTTGCTCATTCCTATGGGCCACTGTGGTGGGCCGCCATGGTGGCGGTGTCCGGTTACCCACAGCACCGCGTTTTGGAGGCGCCAACCCAGGTGCCGTATGCTCGGCTAGCTCCCAACGGCAAGCCGTTGGAGGCGGACTTTGGTCCGGCCCCCATCGTCTAGCGGCCCAGGACCCCGCCCTTTCACGGCGGTAGCACGGGTTCGAATCCCGTTGGGGGTACGCGATTTTCTGTCCGGGCCTCGGCCCGATACGGTGGTCGATGCAAGGCCCTGTGGCGCAGTTGGTTAGCGCGCCGCCCTGTCACGGCGGAGGTCGCGGGTTCAAGTCCCGTCAGGGTCGCGCAGCGCGGGGCCGGTTCCGAGAGATCGGACCGGCCCCGGGTTATTTGGCCAGGTAGCTCAGTCGGTACGAGCGTTCGCCTGAAAAGTGAAAGGTCGCCGGTTCGATCCCGGCCCTGGCCACCACATCTGATCAGCGCCCCAGCGGCGTTGAACTTCGGAATGCAGCTACCTAGTCCAGCCGCTTCGGGATGGCCTGATATTCGATGTACACCAGTAGCAAATGTGCGTTCCCGCAACTACCAGCGCTAGCGCAATGACTGCGTCACATCTGCTCACTAAGTGAGCCGGGCCCCCCAGGTGGCGGTCGTTGATTGCCCAGGGTCGAGTCGGATGACGCCGTGGCCGCTCTGGAATGCGTTGGGCGGACAGGTCATCGGCTCGGTGCCCAGTCCGCGGCGTCGACGTTCGACCCCGAGGGTGTCGGCGGTGTAGAGCTCGATAATCGGATATGTCCGGTCCACCCATAGCTCGCTGGTGCGGCCGTCCGGCGCGAGCAGGCTGACCCAGCAGCGGCCGTCTGGGTCGCGGTCGAGGTCGGTGAATGCGTAGTCCACCGCAAGGTCGCCAATCGGGCGGCCGGTACGAAAGTCGAATGGTGTGCCCTCGACGGGTTCGGATCCGGTGGGGAGTTCTCGTTCCGGGTCGGTGACGATGCGGATGTTGGCGGCCAGTTTCAGGGTGCAGTCGTCGATGAGGCCTGATCCGGGGGAAAGGTAGGGGTGCTGGCCGCATCCGTATGGGCACGGACGTTCGCCGAGATTGCTGGCTGTGGTGCTGACCGTCAGTCCGGTGTCGTCCAGGCGGTAGTCGACCTGAACGTCGAGCAGGAACGGATAGCCCTCGAGGGGATACAGAGTTGCGGTCATCACGATGTGGTCTGCGGACTGGTGAACGGGCTGCCACGGGCGCCAGCGCAAGAACCCGTGGATGGCATTGCCTTTGTCGGGTTCGTTGAGCGGGACCTGATAGTCGGTTTCGTCGAAACGGTAGCGACCGTCGCCGAGCCGGTTGGGCCAGGGGATCAGCGGGGCTCCGTGGGCGCCGTCACACATCGATTCGACAGGGTAGGGCTGCAGGACGTCTCTCCTGCCGACGCGGTAGGTCCGGATGCCGCCACCCACTTCTACGATGGTGGCCTGCTGGTCTCCGTGACTGATCCGATACTGCCGGCCGGACGGTGAGTTCACCTGACTGCCTTCCTCTGTGCTGCGCAACGACATCAGTATGGTCTGGCGCCGGTGATCCGATTCAGCACCGGGCGGCCGTGAAGAATCCTGCTCACGTTGTCGATGAACAGGGTGACGATGCGCTGATTCTCGTGGGGCGATAGGGCCGCGGTGTGTGGGCTCATGATGACATTGGGCAATGTCCATAGCGGGCTGGTGGCGTCCGGCGGTTCGTCGTTGGTGACGTCCAGCGCGGCGCCGGCGAGGTGGCCAGCGGCGAGCAGTTGGATCAGGGCCGGCTCGTCGATGACGTTTCCACGCCCGACGTTCACCACGATGGCATCCTGCGGCAAACAGGACAAGACAGCAGCATCGACCATGCCGATCGTTGCGCGCGTCGACGGCAGGGTGATTACCAGGATGTCGGCCCTGCCGGCCAACGCGGGTAGTTGCTCTGCGGTGGCATACTCGTCAACCGACTCGGCCTGGCCCCGACCTCGGTGATTCACCCCGACCACATACATTCCGAGGGCCTTGCTGAGGGTTGCGATACGCGAGCCGATGGCGCCGACGCCCAGGATCACGATCGTGCGTCCGGCCACGTCCCGGGTGGGGTAGTGGTCCCAACGGCGGGCGTCTCGGTCGCGCTGGAGCCGGGGTGCCCCGCGGGCGAACGCCAGGACGCCGAACAGAGCGAATTCGGCGAGCGGGCCGGCGTGGACGCCGCTGCTGCTGGCGACGGCTACCCGCTCGAGGTCGTCCGCCGACAGGCCTGCTGTTTCGACCTGTTGTCCGGCGCCGGCAGCGGTGGCCTGGACCAGTCGCAGCGATGGTGCATGGCGAACCAATCGGCGCAGTTCTTGGGGCTCGTCACCGGGGATGCCAAATGTTATTGCCGCCCCAGATAGCAGTTCCTGCCAGTGGCTTTCGCCCTCCGGTGTCCGCTGGAACCCGGCGCGGCCACGGTGGTCTCCTGGGTAGCGTGGCGTCGGCAGCAGGTCGGGTTCGTAGTGCACCGCCAGGTCCGTCAACTCGGACCTGATCCGATCGACCAGATCGGATTCCAGCGGCGTCGCGATCACGACGTCAGAGTGCACCTCAGAGTTCGACGGCACGATGTGCAGGTCCAGGTAGCCCGGTTGCCCGGTTCTGCTCGGTGCGGACCTTTCCCTGACGAGCCGGCACAGCTCCAGCGGAATGTTCGGGCGGCCGGACTGCGAACATCAGCAGCGCGGCCAGGAACAGGCATGCCGCGAGAAAGATGAACGGTACGGCCGAGCTCCCGCCACCGAGCGCGCCGACGATGTAGGTGCCGACGAACCCGCCGAGACCACCGAACGCGTTGATCATGCCGGTTGCCGGCGCGGCGTCGGCGGACGGGAACAGCTCGGGAATGTAGGCAAAGTACGGACCATAGGGCGCATACATGCCGGCGGCGGCGACGATTAGCAGAATGAACGACACCGTGAACGATCCGCCCCGGGTCAGGTAGGACAGCCCGAAGCAGGCGGCCGAGATCAGCAGCGGTATCCAGGTGTACACCCGCCGGCTTGCCAGCCGATCGGACGCGGCAGAGACGGCGAGCATCGCGATGATGGCGGCCGCGTACGGCACCGCGGTGAGCAGACCGGTGGAGCCGATTCCACGCTGGGTCAGATGCTTGACGATCGACGGTAGCCAGAAGACCAGGCCGTAGACGCCGACGCTCCACAGCAGGTACTGCGCGGACAGCACGATGGCGTTCCAGGACACTGCCACCTTGCGGAAGCCACGCGGCTCCGGCAGGGCCCGCTGTTCGGCGTCGATCGCCTCTTCGACGGCGCGGCATTCCTGCTCGCTGAGCCAATCGGCATCACTGGGCCGGTTGTCGACCAGGCGCCGGAACAGAAACGCCCAACCGATGGCCGGCAGACCCTCGATGATGAACATCCACCGGTAGCCGACCGCTTGCACCAAGTAGCCCGATACCACCGACATCCACAGCAGGGTGACCGGATTGCCCAGGATGAGGAACGTGTTGGCGCGTCCTCGCTCTGCCCTGGTGAACCAGTGGAACAGGAAAACCAGCATTGCTGGCAGCACCACCGCCTCGACCACGCCGAGCAGGAAACGGTCGACGAGCAGTAGCCAGTAGGTGGTGACAACGCCTTGCAGTGCCGCCAGCACACCCCACGCGGACAGCGACCAGAACAGCAGCGACTTGACGCTGCGTCGCTCCGCGAAGCTACCGGCTGGTACCTGGAACAGGAAGTAGCCGATAAAGAACAGGCCGCCCAGCAGCCCGGATTGGGTTGAGCTGATGTGCAGCCGATCGGTCAGGCCGCCGGCAGAACCGATCGAGTAGTTCGAGCGGTCGAGGTAGGCGAAAGAGTAGGTGATGAACGCGATCGGGATCAGTCGACGCCAGCGGGCAGAGTTCAGTACCGGCGGCCGAACAGACATGTCGATGCCTTCCTCGTTCCCTGGGGACCTTGCTGCCTTCAGGAACATGTCTACTCGCACTAGTTGCGGCGACGCAAGCACTACGTTTGGACGGTGATGCCTTCAGATGGCGTCAGCTGGACAACGCCGCCGGTAGCGCACGACCGCCGCCGGCGCAGGATCAGACTTCCTGCCGCCAGCTGAATTGCGGTCGGTAGCCGAGCACCCGGCGGGCCTTGTCGATGGACAGCAACGTCTCATGCTCCCCGAGCTGCTTGCGGACCTCGACGGCCGGGAAGACCTCGGCCGCCAGTGAGGCGCTGGACCGGGACATCACCGTATCCGCGTTCGCGATGACGAAGATCTCCCGTCCGGTGAGCTGCGCCTCCAGCCCGAGCCGGACTGCCTGGGCGCCATCGCGGGCGTCGATGTAGCCCCAGGCATTCCATTGCCGCAGGCTGGGGTCGGAGTCGTAGGACGGGAAGTCGGCATAGTCGGATGGAGCCATTACGTTGGAGAACCGCAACCCGACCATGGCCAGTTCGGGATCCCAGCGACAGAACTGAAGCGCCATCTCCTCCTCGAGGGTCTTGGCGAGCGAGTACGACGACTCCGGCCGCGGGTGGTAGTTCTCGTCGACCGGCAGGTACGGCGGCGGGCTGTCGGGGCCCATCGGCAGGCCGAGGACGGTCTCGCTGGACGCCCAGACCACCCGTTTGACGCCGGCCGCCCTCGCCGCCGAGAACACGTGATACGTGCTGGTGATGTTGTTGTCAAAGGTCGCCGCGTTGGTCAGCAGCCCGGGGGCAGGAATCGCGGCAAGGTGCACAACGGCATCGATGTGGTTGTAACGATCCTCGATCGCATGCAGCGCTTCGAAGGTCTGTCCGTAGTCGGTGAAGTCGACCTGGACGTGGACCGCCCTACCCTGAAGTGACGGTGCGCGATCCAGGTTCACTACCCGGTATCCGTGCTCGAGGAGCTCGATAACCACGGCCCGGCCCAGCTTGCCGCTGCCACCGGTGACGGCGATCCAATTCATCTGCACTCCCTGATTTGTCCGTTCGGAAGTTCATGTCTACGCCGGAGCGGGGCCGAGCACCGACATTCGGTCGGTCAGCTCCACCGCCACCTGGTGGCCGGAGGCCAGCGATTGCAGGGCGGCGGTGCAGACGGCGGTGGCGGCGTAGCCGTCCCACGAGTTCGGCCCGACCACCTCGCCGCGTCTGGCCGAATCGGCCCAGGCCTGAATCTCCAGGTCGTAGGCAAGGGCGAACCGCTCGCGGTAGTCGTCCGGGATTCGGCCACCCCAGGCTCCCGCCGCACCGACCGCCGAGGTGGTGTACAGCTGGGCCTGCGGCTGCCCGACGATCACGGTGCCCCGCTCTGCGACCGCTTCGCAGCGCACTTCGTAGCCCACCTCGCTGCTGACGAACACCTCGTTGGTAACGATCGCACCGCCAGCCATGTGGAAGATCGCCAGCTGCGGATCGACAACGCCCAGCGCCGAATAAGACGTCGGGGCCGGCGACAACACCTGTACGGCAACGATTTCTTGACCGAAGATGAACCTGGCGACATCGACCTCGTGCACCAGCGAGTCCCTGATGATCATCTCGCTGCGGAACTCGGCATTGGGCATCCCCTTGTTGCGGTGGGTGTTGTGCAGCAGCAGCGTGCGGCCGAACTGGCCGGCGTCCAGCATCGCCTTCATCTGCACATACTCGGGATCGAAACGGCGCATGAAACCGATCTGGATCAACGCCTTTCCGGCGTCCCGCTCGGCCTTCAGCACCTGCAGCGACGAGTCGGTGTCCATCGTCATCGGCTTTTCGCACAGCGTCGGCTTACCGGCCGCAATACAGCCAAGCAGCTGCTCGGTGTGCACGAATCCGGGTGAGGCGATCAACACCGCGTCGACCTCATCGTCGGCAATCAGCGCCGCCGGATCGGCGATGGCCCGCACCCTGTCAAACTTCTCTGCCAGCGACTGTGCCCTCGGGGCATCGGGATCGCAGACCGCGACCAGGCTGGCGTTGGCCGTGCGTTCGGCCAGCCGCTGCGCGTGGTCGGCGCCCATCATTCCGACACCGATGATGCCGACTCGCAGATCGTGACCTGCCATCGAAATGTCCTCCGGTCCGCTGGATCTGTTTGGTACTGCTGGATTCTGGTATCAGGACAGTGCTGCGCAGGACTTCAGGTAGCCGATCCGGTCGGGGTGACGCTCTATCAGCTCCACGTTGCCGCCACCGCCGGCCGACCGGCGTCGAACGCGTCGGCCGTGCGCACGCCCGGTCCGACGGTGCCGGCGGTGACGGACAGCGGTGCCGATCAGCAGCCGACCTGCCATCAGGGCTCGCCGGCCGTCGGACGCCGCGGTGGCGCCAGATAGCTGCGCTGCTGCGCCTTGTGCTCGCGGTACTCGCGGTAGGCGTCCGTGGTCGACTCGAGGTCGGCCACCTCGCTCACCGGTACGTCCCACCAGGCATCGGTGTCCGGCCCGGAGACGAACGGGTCGGTCTCCACCTGGATGACCACCGGCCCGCCATCGGCCGGAGCGGCCTTGGCAGCGGCAATGGCCTCGGCCAGCTGGTCTCTGCTGTGCACCTCGATGACGTGGGCGCCCAGGCTGCGGGCGTTCGCTGCCAGGTCGACCGGCAGTAGTTCGCCGTCCAGCCGGCCGTCGTCGGTGCGATAGCGGTACCGGGTGCCGAACCGTTGCGAGCCAAGGGATTCCGACAGTGCGCCGATGGATCCGAAGCCGTAGTTCTGTACCAGCACCACGATCACCTTGATCCGCTCCTGAACGGCGGTCACCAGTTCGGTGGGCATCATCAGGTAGCCGCCGTCGCCGACCATCGCGAACACATCGCGAGTCGGGTCAGCCAGTCGGATGCCGACCGCCGCCGGCACCTCGTATCCCATGCAGGAGTAGCCGTATTCCACGTGGTAGGCCTTGCGGTCTCGCACCCGCCACAGCTTGTGCAGATCGCCTGGCATCGACCCGGCGGCGCACAGCACCACATCACGCGGGTCGCTGAGCTCGTTGACGGCCCCGATCACCTCACCCTGCGTCAGCAGTCCGTCGGCCAGCGCATCGGTGATCTCGGCTGACGGGTGATAGGCGGCTTCCACCGCGGCATCCCAGTCCGTCCAGAGCGCGACCTGCCGGTCGGTATAAGCCTGCTCGACGTGATAGCCGTCAAGGGCAGAGGTCAACTGGTGCAACGCTTCCCTGGCATCTGCCTGCACGGTGAGGCCGGACTGCTTGACGGCGTCGAGGTTGGCGATGTTGATGTTGACGAACCGCACGCCGGCGGCGGCGAACGCGGTGCGGGAGGCGGTGGTGAAGTCCGAGTACCTGGTGCCGATACCGATCACCAGGTCGGCGTCCCGCGCCGCTGCGTTCGCGGCGGTGGTCCCGGTCGACCCGACGGCGCCCAGTAGCTGCGGGTGGCCGTGCGGCAGCGACCCCTTGCCGGCCTGGCTCTCGCCGACCGGAATGCCGGTGGCTTCGCAGAATGCCAGCAGCGCGTCCTCGGCGCCCGAGTAGTGGATCCCGCCGCCGGCAACGATCATCGTTCGGCCGGCGCTGCGGATCAGCTCGGCCGCCGTGGCGATCCTGGCCGCTTCGGCCGGCGGCCTCGCGATGTGCCAGTCGCGGTCGTCGAACAGCTCCGTCGGCCAGTCGTGCGCTTCTGCCTGCACGTCCTGCGGCAGCGAGAGGGTGACGGCGCCGGTCTGGGCGGGGTCGGTGAGTACCCGCATCGCCCCGAGGAGGGCGGCCGGCAACTGCTCTGGGCGGTTCACCTCGTCGAAGAACGCGGACAGCGGACGGAAGGCGTCGTTGACGGTGATGTCGCCGGCATATGGCACCTCGAGCTCCTGCAGCACCGGTGCGGACACCCTGGTGGCAAGGATGCTGGAGGGCAACAGCAGTACCGGGATCCGGTTGATGGTCGCCAACGCGGCGCCGGTGAGCATGTTCGTCGACCCCGGCCCGACCGACGCGGTGCAGACCCAGGTCTGCAGCCGATCGCGCTGCCTGGCGTAGCCAACAGCGGCATGCACCATCGCCTGCTCGTTGCGGGCGAGCACGTAAGGCAGTGCCGGCTTGTCGTTGGCGGCCGCGGCTGCCACTTCCTGTTGCAGCAGCGCCTGGCCGATGCCGGCGACGTTGCCGTGGCCGAAGATGCCGAAGGCGCCGGCGAACAACCGCTGTCTTTCGCCGTCACGCTCGGAGTA
>JALYVF010000150.1 GCA_030853385.1 Actinomycetota bacterium
GAGCAGCAGATGTTGGCGATCGGTAGAGCCTTGATGGCCAGGCCTCGGCTGCTGCTGCTCGATGAGCCGTCGATGGGGCTGGCGCCGATGATCATCCAACAGATCTTCCGCATCATCTCGGAGATCAATGCTCAGGGCACCACCATCCTGCTGGTGGAACAGAATGCGCAGCAGGCACTTTCGCGCTCGGACCGTGCTTACATCCTGGAGACCGGTGAGGTCAGCAAGACCGGCCGTGGCAAAGAGTTGCTCGCCGACCCCAGTGTGAAAGAGGCCTACCTCGGGGTTGCCTGAGCTTCCTAGGAGCTGCCGGTTGGCACGGGCCGCTGACGCCACTCATTGTTGATCATGGCTCTTAGCCCGCGAAACGTCGTTAGATTGTCTGGTTTGCCGGGCAGGGCATCATGATCATCAACAGGTGAGCGGCTGGAGTGGCGTTGGCCGGGCGTTGGCCGGGCGTTGGCCGGGGCGGCTCTAAGCCGGGGCAGGAGCGGCGGCCGCCTCCTCGGCGGCACGGACCATGCCGCGGTGCATCAGGGCGAAGGTCGCCAGATGTCCCGGCAGCATCGAGCCCCAGTAGGCGTGCCCGGCCAGGCCGTGTGGCAGAAACACGGCTCGCTGGTTGAGCGTTGCGCCGCCCTCGCCACCCGTTGCGCCGCCCGCACCGTCGGATTTGACGGTCTCGCCGGCCGCGCCGTCGGGTTCGACGGTCAGCTCGAGCCATGCCTTGCCAGGCATTTTGGTCTCGGCCCGCAAGAGCAGTCGCTTGCCGGGCTCAACGTCCTCCACTCGCCACCAGTCGAGGGTGTCACCGACCTGCAGCGGACCGTCGGGCCGCGAACTACGAAAACCGGGACCGCCGACCACCTTGTCGGCCAAACCCCTTGCCCGCCAAAGGATGTCGGGGGAGTACCAGCCATTGTCGCCGCCCAGCCCGGCCACTACCTTCCACACCTGAGCGGCGGACGCGTCGACGTGGCTCGACTGGTCGTCGGTATAACTGGACTGACCGGCCCAGCTGGCGTCACCCTCGACCGCGTCGCTCGGCGCGGCCGCCACCTGGACGCTGTCGCGGCTTCCCGGGTAGTCGTCGGCGCGGGCCAGCGCCAACCGGACGCCCTCGTCGAAGCCGATCAGACCGCCGGCCGGATCGGGGACGAACTCGGCGATGTCATGTTCTTTGCAGATCACCTCGTGCACCAGGCTGTCGACCAATGGTTTGGCCAGCCCGGTCGGTACCGGCGTCACCAGTTTCACCCAATGCCCGGCGAGCCGCGGCGTCAGCACCGGCAGGGTCACGATCAGCCGACGCCGCAGGCCGGCCAGCTCGGCGAACCGTTGCACCATCTGTCGGTAGGTCAGTACGTCCGGTCCACCGATGTCGAAGGTCCGGTTGACGGTGGCCGGCATGTCTGCCGCGCCGACCAGATAACGCAACACGTCGGCGATCGCGATCGGCTGGATCCGGTTGAGCAGCCATTGCGGCGCCACCATCGCCGGCAGCCGCTCGGTGAGATGACGCAACATCTCGAAGGATGCCGACCCGGTGCCGAGGATCACCGCGGCCTGCAACACGGTCGCCGGGACGCTGCCGGCCAGGAAGATGTCGCCGACCTCCTTCCGGGATCCCAGGTGATCGGAGAGGCCGGTGTCGTTCGGGTGCAGTCCGCCGAGATAGGCGACCCTGTCGACGCCGGATTCCGCGGCCACATCGCTGAAGCTCTGCGCCATCTCCCTGTCGCGCTCGGCGAAGTCTGCCGCACCGTCCATCGAGTGCAGCAGGTAATAGGCAACGTCGACGTCGGCCATGGCTGCCGTCAGTTCGTCGCGCTTCGTCGCGTCACCCTCGACCACCTCGACGTCGTCCAGCCAGGGTCGGCCGGCCAACTTCGCCGCATCGCGGCTCAGCACCCGCACCTGCCAACCGGCCGCGAGTAGCTCGGGGACCAGCCGGGCGCCGATATAGCCGGTGACGCCGGTGACGAGTGCGCGTCGAGCGGATGACGAAGTGCTCATTGGGAGTTCCTCACGATGCAGTTGATGATGCGGTTTGGAGGCGATTGCTGTTGTCAGGCAAGGTGTTCCAGCAGTGGAGGCAGCGCCAGCAGCATCCCGATGGACCACACGCAGTGGATGATCATCGGTGCCAGTACGCCGCCAGTCACCCGCCGCTGCAGGCCAACGAGCAGGCCGAGCACGACCGCCGCGAATACCAGCATCACGTTGCCGGTGGCGACTGTTGTCAGGCCGTAGATCACCGTTGAAATCGGCACCGGATACCTGGCCCCGATCGCGGCGAACAGCGCGCCACGAAAGAACAATTCCTCGGCAATGCCGTTGACGAGGGTGATCACCGCGACCACCGGCAGCGAGGCGAACCGGACATGGTCCAGCACCGCGTTGACGCTGTCCCGCAGCGGCGGGATGTGCGCCACCACCACCGCCCCGGCGACGAAGATGGCGACGGCCGCGATCCCGAGCACCACCGGCTGCAGCACCGGACGGACGAAGCGTCCCCCGGCGCGAGTGTTCGCCTGGCCAAGATGCAAGGGGCCGGAGACGAAGGAACCGATCGTCCAGACAGCCGCCAGCGCAAAAGTGCTGAGGTAGAAGCGTTTGTCGCCGGGGGACAGGTTCAACGAAAGACCCAGCAGTACAGCACCGATGACGATAGTGATGCAGGCAACGATGCGTCGCCTGCGGAACGCCGAGTCGGACTCCCGGTGGTCGCGCGGAACCGGATCCAACAAGGCTGCCCGGACGAAACGCACCAGCTCGTGCAACGGCCCTGGCGCCGAGGATCCTGATCCCGTCACTGCACCTGACCTCGTCACTGCACCACGCTCCGTCCGCTGCCTCGTGCCGAGCTTAGGTGAGAACCCACCCGCGGCAGGTCGACGCCGACTGTCCTCAGCCTGGCAGCGCGTTGAGCACCTGCGTCATCTGCAGCACCGTGTCGTCCGCCACCTTCTCGAAGCTGTGCTGTAGCAGCGGGCCGGCCAGCTTGGCCAGCCCATGGAAATCCAGGGTCGCGTGATAGGTGATCTCGCTGCCAGCGTGGTGACCCTGCACACCGATGTCGTCGGTTGAGGTGACGGTCTTGTTGGTCCCGACGAACACCAGCCGATCGACGGCGAGTTCCCGGAGTTCGTATTCGAGCTCCGTCTCCCGCCCACGGAACTCGGACACGTTATGCCAGCTCGATCCGACGGCGACCGGGCCGGGATCTTTACGGGTGCAGGTCTTGGTGCCCGGGTCCCACTCCTCGGCCCTGCCGAAGTCTTTGAGGAAATCGACGACCACAGCAGGCGCCGGATCCACGGTGAACGAACGGGTGACCTCGACCATCAGTGTCTCCTCTCGGTGGGCCGACACGTCTGGCTCACTCGGTGTGCTGGTACCCGAGCACGGTCGACCTGAAACCGCGGCCGGCCGGTTATAGCTGTGCTGCTGCCCACAGTAGGGTCACCGCCACCAGCAGGGCCGCCGGGACGGTCAGCACACCGAGTGTGGTGAAGGTGCCGAGGCGGGCGGGTTGCTTGCCGCGCAACAGGATCCGCCGCCACAGCAAGGTTGCTAGCGATCCGGTGTACGTCAGGTTTGGGCCGATGTTGACACCGATCAGCACGGCAAGGACCACCGTCGGCGATGGCGTCATCCCCGCCGCTGTCAACGACGCCAACAGCACCAGGGTCGCCGGCAGGTTGTTCACCAGGTTGGCCAGTACCGCGGCGATGCCGGTGACGACCACCAGCGACAGCCAGCCGTCGCCGGCCGGCAGCAGGTTCGAGATCTCTTGCTGCAGACCATGTCCGGTCGCTCCGTCGACCACCACACCCAGCGCCGCGACGAACAGCACAAACAGTGGGTTGGCCTCCACCACGATCCGGCCCAGCGACAATTGCCGCCGGTACAGTGCCCGCACCGCCATCACCACCGCGCCGGCTGTTGCCACCACCCACGGCTGCACGGACAGCGTCGGGGCGGCCACGAAGCCGACAAGGATCAGCCCGACCAGCACCAGCGAGGTGACGGGAGCCTTCGCCATCGGGGTGGTGTCGACGTCGACCTGAGCCGTCAGGTCGTCGCGGAAATACCAGCGGAAAACCAGGTACTCCACGCCCATCGCGCCCAGCCACGGCAGCACCATCAAACCGGTGAACGATACGAAGGACAGTCCAGATGCGTGGAATGCCAACAGGTTCGTCAGGTTGGACACCGGAAGCAGCAGCGACGCGGTGTTCGCCAAGTGTGCGGTGGCATATAGGTGCGGGGCGGGCCGAACGGTGAGTCGGCGTACGGTAGCGAACACCACCGGGGTCAGCAGCACCACAGTGGCATCCAGCGACAGCACCGCTGTGGTGACAGCGGCCACTCCGAACACCAACAGCAGCAACCGTTGGGCCGAACCGCCGCTGCGGTGCGCCGTGAGGTCGCCGATCCACTTGAACACCCCGTCGGCATCGGCGAGATGCGAGATCACCAGGATGGCCGCCAGAAACCCCAGTGTCGGACCCAATTCCCGGATGGTTGCCCAGGCGGCGGCCGGTGTCGCCAGTCCGAGGGCCAACACCACCAGCGCGGCCGGGACCGCCGCTGTTGCCTCCGGCAGCCGGCGTGGCCGGAGTACAGCAAAGGCGAGCACCGCCAACAGGATGACGACCCCGATGACGCTCGTCGGGACGGCCGCCACGGTTCAGCCGCTGCCGGCCGCTGGCCGCACCAGACAGGACAGCCGCGCGGTGCAGGCCCGCTTGCCGTCCGCCCTGGTGATGACGATCTCGAACGTCATCATGGTGCGCCCGACGTGCAACGGCACCGAGACGCCGCGAACGCTGCCGTCGGTCGAGGCTCGGTGGTGGGTGCAGTTGAGCTCGATCCCGACAACGGTGCGGCCGGCAGCTGCCAGCACATTCGCGTGGAACGAACCGAGCGTTTCGGCGAGTACGGCATTCGCACCGCCGTGCAGTAGCCCGAAGGGCTGCCGATTACCGAGCACCGGCATGGTGGCGGCCATCCGCTCCGGACTGAACTCGACGAACTGCACGCCCATCCGAGAGTTGAGCTCACCGCACGCCCGATTGGCCGCGGCCAGGACCTCGGCAGTGGGCGCACCGCCGGTCACTGCGTCGGTGAGCGCCAGCATGCCGACCGTGATGTTGTCCGGCGGGTAAAAGTCGGGAGGAGTCTCTGGCACGCCGTCACGTCCTGTCGTGAGCATGTCGTCAGCGTCCGGTGAAGCTGTCGGACTCTGACCATAGACTCGGGCGGTGGCAGCCTTGAAGACAGCTAATTCCGCAGCAGCACCGATCGAGGCAGCGTTGACCCCTGCGGCACCGGCGGAGCCGAGCACGGCGGACGGCGAACGACCGACGCTGCTGCTGCTGGACGGGCACTCATTGGCCTACCGGGCGTTCTACGCGCTGCCGGTGGAGAACTTCTCCACTACCACCGGTCAGCCGACGAATGCGGTTTATGGCTTCACCTCGATGCTCATCAACCTGCTGCGCGACGAACGGCCGACGCACGTCGCGGTGGCCTTTGATCTGTCCAGGCAGACCTGGCGCCGCGAGGAGTTCGCCGCCTACAAGGCGAACAGGTCGGCGTCGCCGGACGAGTTCCGCGGCCAGGTCGAAATGATCCGTCAGGTGCTCGAGGCGCTGCGGATCCCCGCGCTGCAGGCGGAGAACTACGAGGCGGACGACGTGATCGCTACCCTCACCGTGCGGGCTACAGCGCAGGGTATGGCGGTGCGGATCTGTACCGGCGATCGCGACGCGCTGCAGCTGGTGAGCGACCAGGTCACCGTGCTGTACCCGAAGCGCGGCGTCTCCGAGCTCACCAGGTTTACTCCCGAGGAGGTGCAGGCAAAGTACGGGCTCACCCCCGTCCAATACCCGGACTTCGCGGCGCTGCGCGGCGACCCATCCGACAATCTGCCCAACATTCCCGGTGTCGGCGAGAAGACAGCGGCGAAGTGGATCCGTGAGTACGGCACCCTCACCTCGCTGGTGGATCGGGTGGACGAAGTGCCCGGCAAGGCGGGCGACGCGCTGCGCGAACACCTGGCCGGCGTGCTGCAGAACCGCCGGCTCACCGAGCTGGTGCGCGATGTGGCGGTCGACGCCGACCCGGCAGCGGACCTGAAGGCCCAGCCCTACGACCGGGAAGCGGTGCACTCGATCTTCGACAGCCTGCAGTTCAGGGTGCTGCGCGAGCGGCTGTTGGAGATCTTCGAGCAGGCGGACGAAACCAGCCTCATCGGCGGCTTCGACGTCCAGGGCAGCCGGCTCGGGGTCGGCGCTGTTCGCGGTTGGCTGGCCGACCACGGGGCCGCCGGCCGGCTCGGTGTGGTGGTGCGCGGCACCCTCGGCGCCGGCGCCGGCGACGTGCACACGCTGGCCTTCGCTGCCCCGGACGGTGCTGCGGCCGTCATCGACGTCACCGGTATCGACCCGGACGACGATGCCGCCATCGCTGAGTTCCTGGCCGATTCCGATGCGCCGAAGGTCGGGCACGACCTGAAGCCGGCCATCAATGCGCTGATCGCCCGCGGCTGGCCCGTCGACGGGGTCGCCTGCGATACGGCGCTGGCTGCCTACCTGGCGCTGCCAGGGCAGCGTTCGTTCGATCTGGGCGACCTGGTCCAGCGTTACCTGCACCGCACCTTGCAGTCGGGCGACGGCGACGAGACCGGCCAGCTGTCGTTGATCGACGACGGAGCGGACGACACCGCACTCATGGTGGAGGCCAGGGCGGTGCTGGATCTGGCGGAGGTGCTGGCCAGCCAGCTGGCTGCCGGCGGTCAGCTGGACCTGCTCAACGACATCGAGCTTCCGGTGATGACGGTGCTCGGCCAGATGGAGCGCGCCGGCATCGCGGTGGACAGCGACTATCTCGATGGCCTGCACGCCACTTTCAGCTTAGAGGCCACTGCAGCAGCCAAGGCCGCCTACGACGTGATCGGCAAGGAGGTGAACCTGGGCTCGCCCAAGCAGCTGCAAGTGATCCTGTTCGACGAGCTCGACATGCCCAAGACGAAGCGGACGAAGACCGGCTACACCACCGACGCCGATGCGCTCACCGAGCTGTATGGCAAGACCGAGCATCCGTTCCTGCAGCACCTGCTGCGGCACCGCGACGTCACCAAGCTGAAGACCACCGTCGAGGGACTGCAGAAGTCGGTATCCGGCGACGGACGCATCCACACCACCTACCTGCAGAACATCGCCGCCACCGGCCGGCTGTCGTCGACCGAACCGAACCTGCAGAACATTCCGGTCCGCACAGAGGAGGGCAGGCAGATCCGGCAGGCGTTCGTACCGGGGGCCGGCTTCAGTCAGCTGCTCACGGCGGACTATTCACAGATCGAGATGCGCATCATGGCGCACCTGTCGGCCGATGCCGGACTGATCGAGGCCTTCAAGTCCGGTGAAGATCTGCACACCTTCGTTGCCATGCGCGCCTTCGGCGTCCCGCAGCAGGAGGTGACGCCGGAGATGCGGCGGCGGGTCAAGGCGATGAGCTACGGCCTGGCCTACGGGCTGTCGGCGTTCGGCCTTTCCGGACAGCTCAAGATCAGCAGGGAAGAGGCTCAGGAACAGATGGACGCCTACTTCTCCCGGTTCGGTGGAGTGCGCGACTACCTTCGAGCCTCGGTCGACAGGGCCCGCACCGACGGCTACACCGAAACCCTGTTCGGCCGCCGCCGTTACCTGCCGGACCTGACCAGCGACATCCGGCAGCGCCGAGAGGCAGCCGAGCGGATCGCCCTCAACTCGCCGATCCAGGGCTCGGCCGCCGACATCATCAAGGTCGCGATGATCAGGGTGCAGCGCCGGCTGGAATCGGAGAAACTGGCGTCCCGACTGCTGCTGCAGGTGCACGACGAACTGGTCTGCGAGGTTGCCGACGGCGAGGTCGATGCGGCGACGGCGGTGGTCCGCGAGGAGATGGGCGGCGCCTACGCATTGGACGTTCCGATGGACGTGTCGGTGGGGCTCGGCACGAACTGGGACGACGCAGCGCACTGACCGAACCGAGGAGATAGGGGAGCGCGAGTGTTGCTGCCGAAGCCGATCGCCGAAGGTGTGCGGGACGGGATCGTGACGCTGGCCTTCCGGCGCTGGGACGCGCCGCGGGTGAAGGTCGGCTCAACCCAGCTGACGGCTGCCGGCCTGGTGGCATTCGATGCGGTGGACGAGATCGCCGAGGTGGCAACGCTTTCCGACGCCGACGCGGTGGCCGCCGGTCTGCCGGATGCGGCTGCGCTGCGGAAGCGGCTGGCCCCCGGTCCGGTGACGCGCAGCCCGCGCGGCGGTAAGGGCGGCGACACGATCTACCGGGTGCGGCTGCGCTGGGCGGGCGAGGACCCGCGGATTGCGCTGCGCGAGGTGGTGCCGGATCCGACCGAACTCGCGGTAATAGCCGCCGCCGTCGACAAACTCGACGCCGGCAAGAAATCCGGCCCGTGGACCAGACCCATCCTGGAATGGATCCGCGACAACCCCGCTGTGGTATCCAAGGAGCTGGCCGCGTTGCTGGACCGCGACCTGCTGCCGATGAAGTCCGACATCCGCCGGTTGAAAGCACTCGGGCTGACGATCAGCCTGGACGTCGGCTACCGACTCTCGCCGCGAGGGCAGGCCTACCTGGCCTCGCTGAGCTGAGCGTCGCCGAACCGATCCGTCAGCCGCGGGTGAGTTCGTGCGCCAACGCCTCCAGTTCCGCTCCGCCGGCCATCTGCCTGGTCAGCTCGTCGATGGTGATGTCCGACTTCGCGTACTGGCCGAGGCTGCGGCCGCGGGACAGCAGCAGGAACCGATCGCCGATCGGATAGGCGTGGTGCGGATTGTGGGTGATGAACACGACGCCCAACCCGCGGTCGCGGGCCTGCGCGATGTAGCGCAGCACCACCCCTGCCTGTTTGACGCCCAACGCGGCCGTCGGCTCGTCCAGGATCAGCACTCGTGCCCCGAAGTAGACCGCCCTGGCGATGGCCACCGACTGCCGCTCGCCACCGGACAGGGTGCCGATCGGCTGGTCGACGTCCCGCAGGTCGATGCCCATCTTGCGGAGCTCTTCGCTGGTGATCCGCTTCATCGCCGCCACATCAAGCCGCCGCATCGGTGGTGCCCAGCGAGTCGGCTCCGAGCCGAGAAAGAAGTTCCGCCAGATCGGCATCAGCGGCACCACCGCCAGGTCCTGATAGACGGTGGCAATGCCGAGCGCAAGAGCGGCCCGCGGGCTGCTGAAGGTGCGCTCGACGCCGTCGACCTCCAGCCTCCCCTCCGAATGTTCGTGCACTCCGGCGAGGATCTTGATCAGCGTCGACTTGCCGGCGCCGTTGTCGCCGAGAATGCACGTGACCTCGCCGGCGTTCACCTCGGTCGACACGTCGTGCAGCGCAATGATGCTGCCATAGCTCCTGCCCAGGTCGGTCACCTTGATGATGGTGGAGTGCGGCGGCGGCAACGCCGGCGCCGAGGACGCAGGACCGGCCACCTGCTCGACGGAGGCACCGGCCACGGCCGGCGCACCGTCGTCAGCGAGCGCCGGCGAGGCGTCTTCGGCCACCGCCGGCGCGCTGTTGGCCGCAATCGTGTTCTTCGACCAATCGCGTGCTGGCACCGTCATTTTCGGACCTCCGCACGTCGCCGGATCCAGTTGTTGACCAGCACCGCACCCAGCAGCATGATGCCGAGGAAGGCCTTCAACCAGTTGTTGTCCCACTGGGCAAAGACGATGCCCTGCAATGTCATCCCGTAGATCAGTGCACCGAGCGCAGCACCGATCGCCGAGCCGAGACCGCCGGTCAGCAGACACCCGCCGACGACCGCACAGATGATGTAGATGAACTCCTGCCCGACACCGGTGGAGGCCTGCACGGTCGAGGTCTTGAACAGCTGCAGCATGCCGACCAGCCAGGCGGCGATGGCCGTCGTCATGAACAGCCCGATCTTGGTACGCAGCACCGGGACGCCGACCTGCCTGGCCGAGTTCTGGTCGCCGCCGACGGCGAAGATCCAGTTGCCGGCCCTGGTGCGTAGCAACACCCAGGTAGCGATCCCGGTGACCACCAGCCACCACACCACCGAGACCTGCAAGGTGAACGACCCGAACGACGCCGACGACCCGAACGGCCAGCGCACGTTGTAGAAACCGGGGGTGTTCTCGAAACCCTGGATCGACACCTGGTCGGTAATGGCCTTGGTACCGGCCAGGTTCACCCCTTGCAGCACGAAGAACGTACCGAGGGTGACGATGAAACTCGGCAGCTTGGTGCGTACCACCAGCCAGCCGTTCAGCGCACCGATCGCCGCGGCCACCAGCAGTGCGATGAAGACCGCCAGCCAGATGTTGAGGTGGTTGTGGGTGGTCAAGATACCGACCACCAGCCCGGTGGTGCCGACCATGGTGCCCGCCGACAGGTCGAACTCGCCGCCGATCATCAGCATCGCAACCGCGACAGCCATGATGCCGAACTGGGCGGAGGACTCCAGCCAGGTGGAGGCACCAGCGGCGCTCAGAAACGCATCCGTCGAAACGCTGAAGAAGACGAAGATGATCAACGCGGCAACGGCGGCCCCCACCTCGGGCCGGCGCATCATCCGCGCCAGCACCGAGGAGGAGGCCACCCGTTCGTCGGCTACCCGTGGCGGGTTGGAAACGTCCGTCATCTGCTGTTCTACCTGGTTCCGGCGGCGGCGAACTTCTTCACCTGGGCGGCGTTGTCCTTGGTGACGAAGCCGGGACCCGAGTAGACAGGCTGACCGCCGCCGACATCGTTGCCGTTGCGAACCTTGAGGGCGAAGAACACCACCGGCAGGTAGCCCTGCAGGTACGGCTGCTGGTCGACAGCGAACAGGATGTCGCCGGCCAGCACCGCATCGATCACGTCGGAGGACACGTCGAAGGTGGCGATCTTGGCCTTGCTCTTGGCGTCCTTCACCGACTGCACCGCCGCCTTGGCGATTACCGGGTTCAGGGTCAGCACAGAGTCGATGGACGGGTCGGCCAGCAGCTTGGACTTGATGGTGTTCTGGGCGTCCGCCACGTTCGACACGTCGACCTGGATGTTCTGCACATCGCCGCCGAAGGTTTTCTTGGCACCGGCACACCGCTGCTCGAGCCCGACGTTGCCGGCCTCGTGGATGACGCACAGCATCTTCTTGCCGCCGCCGAGTTCCTTGAACTTCGCGCCGGCGCCCTCGCCGGCCAGTTCCTCGCTCTGCCCAACGTGGGTGATGGCGCCGAAGGCCTTCGACTCCTCGAGTCCCGAGTTGATGGTGATCACCGGAATGCCTGCCTTGATGGCCTTGCCGATCGAGTCCTTGAGGCCGTCGGGGTTGGCCATCGAGACCGCGATTCCCTGGACCTTCTGGGCCACCGCGTTGTCGATCAGCTGGCTCTGTTTGGCGGGATCGGGGTCGCCGGCGTAGGTGACGGTGACGCCTTCCTGCTTGCCAGCTGCCTCGGCGCCGGACTTCACCACATCCCAGAACGAATCACCTGGCGCGGCATGGGTAATGACGGCGACGGTGATCTTCCCGCCGCTGGTGTCGCTACCACCGCCGCCACCGCCGCCACCGGCGCTGCTGGCGCCGCTGGCGGCCGGCGCGGGAGTGTTGCTGGAGGCGGCGGGTGCGCCGTTGCTGCAGCCGACCACCATCAGCGCGGAAGCCGCCAAGGCCCCGAAGGCCACTTTCCTGAACTTCATCATTTCTCCTCATGACGATATTGCGGGACCTGTTCGGCCGGGCGGCCGTCAGGTGATGGCCGTCAGCGGCACCGATGGCGTTGTCCCCATTGGGGTATCGGTACTGTCGATGGACAGTTCCGACAGCTGGACCTGTCGATGTTCGCGGCGGGAACGGTCGCATGCCTCGGCCACCGTGAACGCCTCCAGCGCGTCGCGGACACTGCACGGCGTCGGTCGGGTGCCGGCAACGACCTCGGTGAAGGCCGCCAGCTCGGCGACATAGGCGGCGTGGAATCGCTGCATGAATGCCGGGTGCGCTGGGCCGGTGGGGAACCCCGTTCCCGGCTCCGCGGAACGCAGCGGGCTGTGCTCGTCCAGCCCGACGGCGACCGAGCCGAGGCTGCCCAGCAACTCCATCCGCACGTCGTAACCCGCTGCGTTGTAACGGGTCCCGGTGAGGGTGACCAGGGTCCCGTCGTCCAAGGTGAGCAGCGCCGCTGCTGTGTCGATGTCGTCGACCTCGGTGAAGAACGCCTCGCCGAGGTTGGTGCCGAGGGCGAACACACTGGCCACCTCCCGACCGGTGACGAACCGGATCGCGTCGAAATCGTGCACGCTGCAGTCGCGGAAGAATCCGCCCGAGGTGCGCAGATAGTCGGCCGACGGGGGCGCCGCGTCGCCGGTGGTGGCCACAACATGATGCAGGAAGCCGAGTTCACCCGCCCCGACCGCCCGCCTCGCCTCCTGGTAGCCGGCGTCGAAGCGCCGTTGAAAGCCCATCTGCACCGGCACCGTTGCAGCCTCGACCAGGTCGACCAACCGCTGCGTGGCCGCCAGCTCGAGGGCGATCGGCTTCTCGCAGAAGGTCGGCAGCCCGGCCGCCACCCCGCGGGCGATCAGCTCGGCATGGGCAGCGGTTGCCGCGGTGATCACCAGCGCGTCGATATCGGAGTCGAACAACGCCGCGACATCACCGGCGGCCTCGGCGCCGAGTTCGGCGGCGACGGCTCCGGCGCGGGCCGGGTCGGCGTCCGCAACGACCACCGACTCCACCGACGGCAGACCGACCAGCGTGCCGGCGTGAAACGCGCCGATGCGTCCGACCCCGACCAACCCGATGCGCATTCGTTGCCCCTCGCTAGCGATGGCTCGGCGCGCTCTCTTCCCAGGCCCTGGCTCAGCCGGTTGCTGTGCCGTTGCTGTGCAAAGACTGCTGTGGCGCATTTGCGCTGTCAATGGCGACAGGCACTGCTACCGAGCACAGTTACCGGCAGTTCCCCCCAGGATCAGCTCGGCTGGGTAGTGCGGAACAAGCAGTCCGGATTCGTAGGCAGCAACGACTGCCTGGGTGGGGTCCGGTGGCGTGCTTCTCCGAAGCCTTTGTGCGATACAAAGATCGCGGTGCCAGGGAAGACTTCGCCGCGCTCTGGGGTCCACTGGCCCCAGGTGCCGGTGAAGTCTTCCGGCCATTCCGGCTCGAGCACGTCGTCGATGATGAATCCGGCACCGACGAGTTCCCGGATCCGGTCGCCCATTGTCCGATGATGTTCGGCGTAGGCGGGCACACCGTCGGTATCGACCTCCACATAGGGGGAGCGGTCGAAGTACGACTGGATGGCCGTCATGCCGACGTCGCCGGCGAGATCGGGGAAGATCCAGCGCATCGGATGCGTCACCGAGAACACCCAGCGGCCGCCTGGCCGCAGCACTCGATGTACCTGGCGCATCGCTTCGGCCGAGTCGGCCACGAACGGGATGGCCCCGAACGCCGAGAATGCTGCGTCGAAACTACCGCTGGTGAAAGGCATTTCGCAGACATCGGCCTGGACCAGGGGAGGGGTGACCCCCGACCGCTGCGCTGCGTCGCTGCCGTGGCGCAGCATCCCGGCCGACAGGTCGAAGGCGACGGCGATCGCGCCGTGCGTCGTCAGCCAGCGGGCGCAGGGGGCCGAGCCGCAGCCGGCCTCCAGGATCCGTTGTCCCGCAACATTTCCCAGCAATCGGGCGTCGGCTTCCCGGACATTCTCCGGGCACCAGACGAAGTCCGCGTCACCCAGGAAGGCGCCGTGCACCAGGTGGTAGGAGTCGGCGTCGCTGTCCCACCAGCGGCGGTTCGCCAGCCGCGACGTCCGCTGGTCGGCCGGCATCACCCGCGGCTGCGTCGGCCCGATCGCTGTATCGGCAGACGGCCGCTCATTCGCGCTCACGCTCACCCCGATCTGTGCTGGTGCGTCCCCACCTTGACATACCGGATATTCGGCCGACATCGAGGTCCTTAGATCCACTGCGACAAACGAGGTGCCGGCCCGAGTCGGGTCGGCCGACCTGCACCGATTGGTCTGTCACAACCTGTTCGCGTAACCTTGTGTGTGCGTTGTGCGCCCGTGCTGTCTCGGAATGGAGCAGGCGGCGCTCGCTTCTCACAGCTGGTCAAGCCACGTCAAGCGAATCGGGTTCATTGCGTGCGCGCACAACCGTGCGCGGGAACGACTCAAACTTGTCCCTACGACAACTGTCCACCCACGGAGCAACCCACCACATGTCAGCCCCAACAGCCCCAGCCCGCACCGCCCCACAGGTCGCGATCAATGACATCGGGTCGGAAGAGGATTTCCTGGCCGCCATCGACGCCACCATCAAGTACTTCAACGATGGCGACATCGTCGAAGGGACGATCGTCAAGGTCGACCGCGACGAAGTCCTGCTCGACATCGGCTACAAGACCGAGGGCGTCATCCCCTCGCGTGAGCTGTCCATCAAACACGATGTGGACCCCAACGACGTCGTCGAGATCGGCGAGCACGTCGAAGCCCTTGTCCTGCAGAAGGAAGACAAAGAAGGCCGACTGATCCTGTCCAAGAAGCGCGCCCAGTACGAGCGCGCCTGGGGCACCATCGAGGAGATCAAGGAAGCCGACGGCGTTGTCTCCGGCACCGTCATCGAGGTCGTCAAGGGCGGCCTGATCCTCGACATCGGCCTCCGCGGCTTCCTGCCAGCCTCGCTGGTCGAGATGCGCAGGGTCCGCGACCTGCAGCCGTACGTCGGCCGTCAGCTGGATGCCAAGATCATCGAGCTGGACAAGAACCGCAACAACGTGGTGCTGTCCCGCCGGCAGTGGCTCGAGCAGACCCAGTCCGAGGTCCGCAGCGAGTTCCTCAACCAGCTCGGCAAGGGCCAGGTCCGCAAGGGCGTCGTCAGCAGCATCGTCAACTTCGGTGCGTTCGTCGATCTTGGCGGAGTCGATGGCCTGGTGCACGTCTCTGAGCTGTCCTGGAAGCACATCGACCACCCGAGCGAGGTTGTCGAGGTCGGCCAGGAAGTCACCGTCGAGGTTCTTGACGTCGACATGGACCGCGAGCGCGTCTCGTTGTCGCTCAAGGCGACCCAGGAAGATCCGTGGCGTCATTTCGCCAGGACCCACGCCATCGGGCAGGTCGTCCCTGGCCGGGTCACCAAGCTGGTGCCGTTCGGTGCGTTCGTCCGCGTCTACGACGGCATCGAGGGCCTGGTGCACATCTCCGAGCTGGCCGGTCGGCACGTAGAGATCCCGGAGCAGGTTGTCGGCGTCGACGACGAGATCTTCGTCCGCGTCATCGACATCGACCTGGAACGGCGCCGGATCTCGCTGTCGCTGAAGCAGGCCAACGAAGGCGTCACCCCGGAGACCGAGTTCGACGAGGTGCGCGCGCAGTACGGCGTCGTCGACCACTACGACGAGCAGGGCAACTTCGTGCCGCCGGAGGGCTTCGACGTCGCCACCGGCGAGTGGCTCGAGGGCTACGACACCCAGCGCGACGCGTGGGAGAAGCAGTACGCCGAGGCGCACGAGGTGTACGAGAAGCACCTCAAGCAGATCAGCGCAGCCATCGCGGCTGATGCCGAGGCAGCGGCCGCCGGCGACGGTGGCAGCTATAGCTCGTCGACCACGGGTGCCACCGAGGGCGCCGAGCCGGAGCCGGCCGCAGGTTCGTTGGTGAACGACGAGCAGCTTGCCGCCTTGCGGGAGCGGCTCGCCGGCAACGCCGACAGCTGACCGACCCAGCCGCAGGACAAGGGGCCGTCACCGAATCCGTTCGGTGACGGCTCCTTTCCGCGTTCCCGTCGTTGCTGGCTCCGTTCCAGGGACCCTGCCCGAAGGTGTGACGTTCTTGCGCCCTTCGGCGGGTTGGCCGAAGAGAAACCCGTCCTATTCAGTACCGTGGCGGACATGCAACGTTTTCGGACTCCTGCCCGTGTGATCGCAGCAGCGTTGGCCCTCGGCATTGCGCTGACCGGTTGCGGTTCCAGTACCGGAGCCAAGAAAACGGTGACGGTGGTGCAGACCTTCACCTCGTCGAACGGCACCGGGACAGGAACAACGGCAGCGTCGGTGACGGTGGCAGCGCCGTCCACCACGGCCTCGAGCACCATCAAGACAGGCACCACGAAGCCGACGGTGAAGTCGACCGCCAAGCCGACGGCGAAGAGCACCCCCCCCCCCCCCCCCCCCCCCCCCCC
>JALYVF010000157.1 GCA_030853385.1 Actinomycetota bacterium
GCCTGGAGCTAGGCGCGGTGGCGGTGCGCAGCTTGACCCGTGACCGGCAACTAGAGCTGCCCCCCGGTTTGTTAACCACCAATGCTCATGCCGTGGTGACCGACCCAACCATTGAGGTGGTGGTCGAGGTGATGGGCGGCATCGAGCCGACCAAGGATCTGCTGCTGGCGGCGCTGCGCCGTGGCACCTCCGTGGTGACGGCCAACAAGGCGTTGTTGGCCGAGGAAGGGCCGGCGCTGTACGAGGCGGCGGACGCCGCCGGTGCCGATCTGTACTTCGAGGCGGCCGTTGCCGGCGCCATTCCGTTGATCCGTCCACTGCGGGAATCCCTTGCAGGGGACCGGATCTCCCGGATCATGGGCATCGTCAACGGCACCACCAACTTCATCCTGTCGGCCATGACGGCTAGCGGCGACAGCTACGAAAGTGCGTTGAAGGAAGCGACAAGGCTCGGCTATGCGGAGGCCGACCCGACCGCCGACGTCGACGGCTTCGATGCCGCCGCCAAGGCAGCGATCCTGGCCTCGATCGGCTTCCACACCAGGGTCGGCGCGGCCGATGTGTACCGCGAGGGCATCGGCAATGTGTCCGCGGCCGATGTGCTGGCCGCCGACGAGATCGGTTGTGTCATCAAACTTCTGGCCATCTGCGAGCGAGTGCCGACGACGTTGTCCGGCACGCCCGGAACGGAGTCGGTGTCGGCACGGGTGCATCCGGTGATGCTGCCGCGCAGCCACCCGCTGGCCGGTGTCGACGGCGCCTACAACGCTGTCTACGTGGAGGCGGAGGCGGCCGGCCGGCTGATGTTCTACGGGCCAGGAGCCGGCGGTTCGCCGACAGCGTCGGCGGTGCTCGGCGATCTGGTCGCCGTTGCGCGCAACCGCGTCGCCGGCGGCCACGGGCCACGGGAGTCGGCCTACGCGGAGCTGTCGGTGCAGCCGATGGGGCAGGTGCCGACCAGCTACCACATCAGCCTGGACGTCCGCGACCGGGCCGGTGTGCTGGCCGCGGTGGCCACCGCGTTCGCCGAGGCGGGCGTCTCGATCGCCACCGTTCGGCAGCACGGCCGCGGCGAAGATGCCTCGCTGGTGCTGGTGACGCACACCGCCCCGGATGCCGCGTTGTCCGCAACGGTGAAGAAGATTTCGGAACTGGACGCCGTCCGTCAGGTGGCCTCGGTGATGCGCGTGATGGGGGAGCTGTAGATGAGAGGCGCCAACGAGACCGGACCGGTGCACCGCGGGTGGCCCGGCCTGATCCAGGCCTATGCCGGCCGCATCCCGATCCCGGATGGCGCCGAGGTCGTCACGCTGTTCGAGGGGGGCACCCCGCTGCTGCCGGCGCCCTCGCTGTCCGAGCGTACCGGCTGCGAGGTCTACCTGAAGGTCGAGGGGGCGAACCCGACCGGCTCGTTCAAGGACCGGGGAATGACGGTCGCCGTCACGGTGGCCAAGGCCAAGGGCGCCAAGGCGGTGTTGTGCGCCTCCACCGGCAACACCTCGGCGTCGGCCGCCGCCTACGCCGCCAGGGCCGGATTGCGCTGCGCAGTGCTGATCCCGCAGGGCAGGATCGCCACCGGCAAGCTGGCCCAGTCGGTGGCCTACGGCGCCGAGATCCTGCAGATCGACGGCAATTTCGACGACTGCCTCGAGCTGGCCCGCAAGACCGTGGTCTCCACCGATGGCATCGAGCTGGTCAACTCGGTGAACCCGGCCAGGATCGAAGGGCAGAAGACCGCCGCCTTCGAGGTCTGCGATGTGCTCGGCAGGGCGCCAGATGTGCACTGCCTGCCGGTCGGCAACGCCGGCAACATCACCGCCTACTGGGCCGGCTACACCGAATACCAACTCGACGGCATCACCGAGTCCACCCCGCGAATGTTCGGCTTCCAGGCGGCAGGTGCTGCGCCGCTGGTACTCGGCCACCCGGTGACGAACCCCGACACCATCGCCACCGCCATTCGGATCGGACATCCGGCGTCCTGGCACGGTGCGATCGCCGCCCGCGACGACTCGACCGGCCTCATCGATGCCGTCACCGACGAGCAGATCCTGCTGGCCTACCACCTGCTGGCCGCCACCACCGGGGTGTTCGTCGAGCCCGCCTCCGCTGCCTCGGTCGCCGGTCTGCTGGCCACCAGCGCCGACGGCCGGCTGCCGGCGGGTTCGCTGGTGGTCTGCACGGTGACCGGCCACGGACTGAAGGATCCTGATACCGCGCTGGCCTCGATGCCCGAACCGGTGGTACTGCCGGTCTCGGCCGAGGCGGTCGCCGCCGCGCTCGGACTGCAATGACCAACACGTCGTTGACGGAGCCGTCCGACGCGGTGCGGATTCGGGTGCCGGCGACCTCGGCGAACCTCGGGCCGGGTTACGACTGCCTCGGCCTGGCCCTTGGCCGTTACGACGAGGTGGTGGCCAGCCGCATCGACGGTCCGCCCCGGATCGAGGTCGTCGGCTGCGGTGCCGACACGGTGCCGCGCACCGCCGATCATCTGGTCTATCGCAGCGCGCTGCGCGGCTTCGACGCCATGAACGAGCCGGCGCCGAGCCTTGAGTTGTTGTGCCGCAACGAGATTCCGCACGGCGGCGGCCAGGGCTCGTCGGCCGCGGCCATCGTCTCCGGGTTGGCGGTCGCCCGCGAGCTCACTCGCGACGGTTACCGGAAGATGCCTGACTCGACGCTGCTGGACATCGCCTCGCAGGTCGAAGGTCACCCGGACAATGCCGCTCCTGTGGTGGTCGGCGGCTTCACCTTGGCCTGGATGGACGCCGCCGGTCACACCACCGTGGTGCGGCGTCAGGTGCATCCCGACGTCCGGGTGCTGATGTTCGGGGCGTGCCGTGGGTCGTCAACCGAGAAGGCAAGGGCGATGCTGCCCGGCACGGTGCCGCACGCAGAGGCGGCGGCGAACTCGGCGGCGACGGCGCTGCTGGTGCACGCCATCTCGGACGACCCATCGCTGCTGTTCGCAGCCACCAAGGATTACCTGCATCAGCAGTACCGGGCATCCGCGATGCTTCAGACTGCCGCGCTGGTCGATCAGTTGCGGGCGGCAGGTATTGCGGCAGTGGTGTCCGGCGCGGGTCCTTCGGTGGTTGCCCTGGTGTCCGCACCGGTCGACCTGCACCAATTCGACCGGCCGGGATTCACCCTCGCGGAGCTGCCGGTCGACACCGAGGGACTTCGGGTCGAGCGGCTTTAACCATGGACTGGACCGAGACGGTGCTGTCGCAGCCAAACGCTCAACGGCTCGACGACAGATCATGGCCGCCTGCCCGACAATCCGGACAGCTCATCGGCTGGGCCCCACGAGCGAAGCGAGAGGGAGCGCGGGCTGTGAGTCATGATCAACAACGAATGAGGCGCTGCAGCCGGGCTGTCGCTGAGTGGGGCGGTGCACCCGTTGCGGGAAAACCGGGCAATGAGCCACTCGCGATCGGCGACACGCAGGCGTGTTGCTGCCAGCGTTCCTGGCGGTTACGCTGGTGGGGATCTCCGGTGCTGCGAGTAACACTTGCAAGAAATACTGATGCACCAATTTCATTCGGCGGGGGAACTGCAACAACCGACCGGATGCCACCCGCACGCCGGCACACTCCCCGTCACACATGGCAGTTCGTTTCGCCGGCGCCTGGCGCCGCGGGAGCGCGCTGTCCGGAGAAGTACCGGGTGATCACCAGGGAATTCTCCCAGTCGCGTCCGATACGGACGCGGACTATTCCGTCGGCCGTCGAGCCGACGCACCGCACCGGACCGCCAGGCGGCCGGACAAGGAAGGAACTTCGTGAGCGACACCACGGAGCTGTTGGACACCACCACCGATTCAGGCGCCTCGGCTGCCGGAACCCGTACCCGCCGAAGTGGCAGCGGACTGTCGGCAATGGTGCTCCCCGATCTCAAGGCCATGGCCACCTCCATGGGAATCAAGGGCATCTCCGGCATGCGCAAGGGCGATCTGGTCGCGGCGATCAGCGCCAAGCAGACCGCTCCGGCGAACGGTGGCGCCCAGGCCGCCGCCGGCCGGATCGAGGGCCCGGTAGCCACCATGGCCACCCGCCCGGCCGCCGCTGTCGTCGCCGAGCCGACAGACGCGACGACCAATTCCGCTGAGCCGGCCCCGGCCACCGAGCGCGTCGGCCGCCGCCGCGCCGGCAGGGCCGCCGGAGCGCCAGAGCAGTCGGCGCCTGCGGGCACCCTGTTCGACGACAGCCCGCCGAACGATGAGGCAACCGAAAGCGCCAGCAGGAACGGCGGCGCAGCCAGCAACGGCAGTGCAGCCAGGAACGGCGGCGCAGCCAGCAACGGCAGTACAGCCAGGAACGGCAGCGCCACCGCCACGGACCTCGCCCCGAGCAACGACGCCGAGCCGCGCGCCGACAGGCAGCCGGCCGGCGACGACGACCGGCAGGACGGGAATCGACGTAATCGCCGGAACCGGCGCGACAACCGCGACGCGGGGGACAGCACCGACAGCCAGGGCGGCCAGTCTGCTCAGGACAGCCGGGGCACCCGCGCCGGCCAGCAGCAGAACGAGCAGCGCGGCCAGCAGAACGAGCGCCAGGACCGCAACGGTCAGCAGAACGACCGGCAGAACGACCGGCAGAACGACCGGAACGGTCCGCAGAACGAGCGCCAGGATCGCAACGGTCAGCAGGACGACCGTCAGGATCGCAACGGTCAGCAGAACGATCGTCAGGACCGCAACGGTCAGCAGAACGACCGCGACGACGATGGTGACGGGCGTGGCGGCCGCCGCCGTAACCGCTACCGCGACCGGAATCGGCGTGGCCGCGATCAGCAGCAGCGCACCGGCTACGACAACGGTAGCGACACCGAGGTGCGTGACGACGACGTGCTGGTGCCGGTCGCCGGCATCCTCGATGTGCTCGACTCCTATGCCTTCGTCAGGACCTCCGGGTACCTTTCCGGCCCCAACGACGTCTACGTCTCGCTGAGCCAGGTCCGCAAGAACGGGCTGCGCCGCGGCGACCACGTCACCGGCGTGATCAGGGCGCCCCGCGAGGGCGAGCAGCAGCGGCAGAAGTTCAACGCGCTGGTCCGGCTGGAAACCGTCAACGGCCTCGACCCCGAGCTGGCGAAGAACCGCCCGGAGTTCACCAAGCTCACCCCGCTCTATCCGAACGAGCGGCTGCGACTGGAGACCGAGTCTCACCTGCTGACCACCCGCGTCATTGATCTGGTGATGCCGGTCGGCAAGGGCCAACGGGCACTGATCGTCTCGCCGCCCAAGGCCGGCAAGACGATGGTGATGCAGGCGATCGCCAACGCCATCACCACCAACAACCCGGAGTGCCACCTGATGGTGGTGCTGGTGGACGAGCGGCCCGAAGAGGTCACCGACATGCAGCGCTCAGTAAAGGGTGAGGTGATCGCCTCCACCTTCGACCGGCCGCCGGCAGACCACACCATGGTCGCGGAGCTGTCCATCGAGCGGGCCAAGCGGCTGGTCGAGATGGGCAAGGACGTCGTCGTACTGCTCGACTCGATCACCAGGCTCGGCCGGGCCTATAACCTGGCGGCTCCTGCGTCCGGCCGGATCCTGTCCGGCGGCGTCGACTCGACCGCGCTGTTCCCGCCGAAGCGATTCCTCGGCGCCGCCCGCAACATCGAGAACGGCGGCTCGCTGACGATCTTCGCCTCGGCACTGGTGGAAACTGGCTCGGCCGGCGACACGGTGATCTTCGAGGAGTTCAAGGGAACCGGAAACGCTGAACTCAAGCTGGACCGGCGACTGGCTGACAAGCGGATCTTCCCGGCCATCGACGTCGACCAGAGCTCGACCCGTAAGGAAGACCTGCTGATGGCACCGGACGAGCTGGCGGTCACCGTCAAACTTCGCCGGGTGCTGTCCGCGCTGGATGCGCAGCAGGCGCTCGAGCTGGTGCTGGACAGGCTCCGCAAGTCGCAGACCAACATCGAGTTCCTGATGCAGGTCGCCAAGACCACCCCAGGCAACGAACGGGACTAGCTCGTCCGGGAATAGTCCAGCCGGCTCGCCGGTTATCAGCAAAGCCGCCGGCCATGGCACACTTGGCCGGCACGTATCCACGGCACCGGTTCACGGTCTGCTGCTGCATTTTGACACGGCACCAGCAGTCCGACCCGGCGGCTACCCGAGAGGATCCATCATGAAAAGCGGCATTCACCCCGAGTACGTCGAGACTGAGGTCTCCTGCGGCTGCGGGAACACCTTCACCACCAGGAGCACGGAGACCGGCGGCAAGATCACCGTCGAGGTCTGCTCCAACTGCCACCCCTTCTACACCGGCAAGCAGAAGATCCTGGATACCGGCGGTCGGGTGGCGCGCTTCGAGGCGCGGTACGGCAAGCGCACCCGCTAGCGACTCGCACGGCGCCCGCCCGGCTCACTGCCGGCGGGCGCCGTTTGTCGTCCCTGGCTCCATCCATCAGCAACATTCAGCCGAAACGAGGCCTCGATGACCACCTTTTCCGCCGAAGAGCCGGTGGGGGCACCTCCCCACCTTCGGCGTGGGCCCACCGCTTGCGGGGGATTGGTCGCCGAGTACGGCCGGCTCGAGGGTGAGTTGGCCGACCCGGCGATTCACGCAGACCAGGTCGCCGCCAGGCGGCTGGGCCGGCGGTACGCCGAGCTGGCCCCGATCGTCGGGGTGGCCCGCGACCTTGACGCCGCCCGCGGCAACCTGCAGGCCGCGCTCGAGCTGGCTGCCGAGGATGCGGAGTTCGCCGCCGAGGCCGAGCAGCTGACGACCAGGGTGGCCGGGCTGGAATCGGAGCTGTCGAACCTGCTCGCCCCGCGTGACCCCGACGACGCCAAGGACGTGATCCTCGAGGTCAAGGCGGGGGAGGGCGGTGACGAATCGGCACTGTTCGCCGGCGATCTGCTGCGGATGTATCTGCGCTATGCCGAGCGTCGCCACTGGAAGACTGAGATCCTGTCGGCGACCGAGTCGGACCTTGGCGGCTTTACCACCGTGACGGTGGCGGTGAAGAGTCCCGGCAACCCGGCACCGGCCGACGGCGTCTGGGCGCGGCTGAAGTATGAGGGCGGCGTGCACCGGGTGCAGCGGGTGCCGGTCACCGAATCGCAGGGCCGGGTGCACACCTCGGCAGTCGGCGTTTTCGTCGCACCGGAGGCCGAGGAAGTAGATGTACCGGTCGTCCCGGCTGATTTGCGGATCGATGTCTTCCGTTCGTCGGGACCCGGCGGACAGTCGGTGAACACCACCGACTCCGCGGTCCGCATCACCCACTTGCCCACCGGCATCGTGGTCAGCTGCCAGAACGAGAAATCGCAGCTGCAGAACAAGGAACAGGCGCTGCGGATCCTGCGTTCCAGGCTGCTGGTCGCCGCCCGCGAGGAGGCCGACGCAGCGGCAGCCGACGCCCGCAGATCCCAGGTCCGCACCGTCGATCGATCGGAGCGGATCCGCACCTACAACTTCGGTGAGAACCGGATCGCCGACCACCGGGTCGGCTACAAGGCCTACAACCTGGACACCGTGCTGGACGGCGATCTGGATGCGGCGATCGATGCGCTGGACGCCGCCGACCGCAGTGAGCGGCTGGCCGGCGCCGGGGGTGACGGAGGTGGCGCGTGAGTCGCTCCGGATGGCGATCAGCAGGGCGACAGACCGGCTGACAGCGGCCGGAGTTTCGTCGCCGCGGGCCGACGCCGAGCAGCTGGCCGCCTGGTCGCTGGGCATCGAGCGGACCAGTCTCGGCCTGACCCCGCTGGTCGACACCGAGTGGGTTGATCAGTACAGCGAACTCGTCGATCGCCGGGTCGGCAGGATCCCGCTGCAGTACATCTTCGGCACAGCTCCGATGGGCAGGGCAACGGTGCAGGTCGGGCCAGGGGTGTTCATCCCGCGGCCGGAAACCGAGCTGTTGGTGCAGTGGGCGCTGGCGGCGATCCGCGAGCTGCCGTCACCCGTGGTGGTCGATCTGTGTACAGGGACAGGTGCCATCGCGTTGGCGATCGCGGCCGAACGGCCGGATGCCACGGTGATCGCCGTCGAGCGCGAGCCGGGGGCGCTGGCCTGGGCCAGGCGCAACCTGGAAACTCACCTGGAGGCCGGCGGCACCGCCGTCGAGCTGCGCGGCGGCGATTTCGCTGATCCGCGGCTGCTCTACGACCTGGACGGCCGGGTCGATCTGGTGACGGCCAACCCGCCGTATGTGCCCGCCGGCACGCCGGTAGAGCCGGAGGTGGCCGACTACGACCCGCCGGAGGCGGTGTTCGCCGGGCCGGACGGGCTGGATGTGATCCGCCCGTTGATCTCGGTGGCCGCTGCCATGCTGGCGCCCGGCGGGCTGCTGGCCGTCGAACACGACGACTCACACGGCGAGTCGGTGCCGGCATTGCTGAGCGGCCGCCGGGTGCTGGACCGGGTCGTCGACCACCGTGACCTGGCCGGCCGGCCGCGCTTCGTCACCGCGCGTCGGGTGAGCATTTCGTGAACGATGGTCAGACGTCGACCGACGGCTGCTTTACCTGCTCGTTCAACGCCATCCCCGACCGGCCGGTGCGGGAAGAGATCCTGCTCACCGAGCATTGGCGGCTGGCGCACGCCTTCGGCACGTCGGTGCCTGGCTGGTTGGTGCTGGTTCCGCTGCGACACATCACCAGCATCGGCGAGCTCACCTCGGCCGAGGCTGCCGAACTGGGTGGCCTGCTCGCCGAGGCCAGCCGGGCCATCGAGACGGTGACCGGCTGCCAGAAGACCTACGTCGCGATGTTCGCCGAGAAGGACGGATTCGGGCATGTGCACTTCCACCTGATCCCCCGACTTGCTGACCTGTCGTCTGAGCTGCGCGGTCCGGCCGTGTTCGATCTGCTCCAAACTCCGTCCGACCAGTGCCTCTCCGAGGAACGAGCTGACGAGGTGGCTGAGTCGATCAAAGCCGAGCTGGCCCGGATCCGGCCCTGACGACGGCCAACGACGCGCGGCCCGTGCTGGCAATGCGAGGCACGGCCGATCGTCCCGGCGGTAGGGTGATCCTCGACGGAAAGCCATTGCAGGACAAGGATTTCGAGATTGCTGCGGCCGTTGAATACTGAAATGTGGCCGCGAGTGGCACAGATTCGGCTGGTGCTGGCGTTAGCTCAGCTTGCCTCCCTAATTCAGGAGGGCCAGACTCTGCCGTCGAAAATCGGAGCCCCGAGGCCACCGAGCGCGCAATCGGCCGTCCGTCGTGCGCACCACGACTTGCTGCCCGACGTTGGAAGCATCGTCGCCGACGGCCCCGCTGCCATGCGCTGATTCGACATGCTGGGAAACTGATCGGGTGACGACATTCGACTGCACGGATCCACTGGCACGCCGCTCCGGCCTCCAGGCGGCCGCCGACGCGGCCAGGTCCGGCGAGTTGGTGGTGTTACCGACCGATACGGTCTACGGCCTCGGTGCCGACGCCTTCAACTCGGCCGCCGTTGAAAAGCTGTTGGCCACCAAGGGCAGAGGGCCGGACATGCCGGTGCCGGTGCTGGTGGGGTCGTGGGCGACCATCGACGGACTGGTGACCGAGGTGTCGCCGGTCGCCCGCCGGTTGATCGAGGCCTTCTGGCCTGGCGGCCTCTCGCTGGTCATCGAACATGCGCCGTCGTTGATCTGGAGTCTTGGCGACACCAGAGGCACGGTGATGGTGCGGATGCCGCTGCATCCCGTTGCCCTTGACCTGCTGCGGATGGTCGGCCCGATGGCGGTATCCAGTGCCAACCGCAGCGGAGCACAACCCGCCATCAGCGCCGCCGAGGCGGCCGAACAGCTGGGAACCGACGTCGGCGTCTACCTGGACGGCGGTACCTCGGCCATCGGGATTGCCTCCACCATCGTCGACCTGACAGGCGACGTTCCCCAGGTGCTGCGCCAGGGCGCCGTCGAACTGGACAAGATCCGCGAGGTGGCAGGCGAGGTCTTGGCCGTCGACGGCTGATCTCATCGCCCCTCTCGCGATCTGCACTCCTGCGACGTCGACAGCCCGGCCGCGGTTCCAGGGCGTCGATCTTATCCGGCGATCCCGTCCGCACGATGCTCACCGTTACCCTGAATCGGTGTCCTCCATGATTCCTGCGCGTGAGTATGCGTTGGTATTCGCGACCGCGGCACTTGTCACCTACCTGATCACCGGATTGGTGCGGGTGTTGGCCCGCCGGGTCGGTGCCGTCACCGAGATCCGCGACCGCGACATGCACACGCTGCCGACGCCGCGGATGGGCGGCGTCGCCGTCTACATCGGGCTGGCGGCCGGGGTGCTGGTCGCCTTCCATCTGCCGGCCCTGTCGCAGGCGTTCAGTACCTCGTCGGAGATCCCAGGGGTGCTGGTCGCCGGGGCGGTGATCTGCCTGGTCGGGGTGCTCGACGATCGTTTCGACCTGGACGCCGTCACCAAGCTGGCCGGGCAGGTACTGGCGGCCGGCGTGCTGGTGATGTTCGGGGTGCAGTGGACGCAGGTATGGCTGCCGTTGGATCACGGTGGCACGCTGGTCTCGCTCGACCAGGCGCAGGGACTGCTGATCACCGTGTTGATCACCGTCGTGCTGACGAACGCGATGAACTTCATCGACGGGTTGGACGGATTGCTGGCCGGCGTGGCGCTGATCTCCGCGGTCGGCATCTTCGTCTTCTCCGCCCATCAGCTGGCGGTATCGCACAACGGTGCCGCTGCCTCGCAGCCGCCGCTGATCGCAGCCGCCCTGATCGGTGCCTGCCTCGGCTTCCTGCCGCACAACTTCGATCCGGCCAGGATCTTCCTCGGCGACTCGGGGTCGATGTTCATCGGGCTGACGATGGCAGCGGCCATCGTCAGCGCCGGCGGCAAACTCGACTCATCGACCTACGGCCCGCGCTCCACGATCGCGGCGCTGGCCCCGCTGATCGTGGTACTGGCCGTGGTATTCATTCCGCTGCTCGACCTCCTGTTGGCTGTCATCCGCAGGACCCGGGAGGGTAGGCACCCCTTCAGCGCCGACACCCGGCACCTGCACCACCGGATGCTAAACATCGGGCACACCAAGCGGCAGGCGGTGCTCACGTTCTACCTGTGGGCGGCGGTGCTGTCCGGTAGTGCGGTGTCGCTGGCCTTCCTGCCGTGGACCACGGCCATCGGACCAGCGGTGGTGCTGATCTTGTTGGCGGTGGTGGTGTCGGCGTGGCCGCGGGTGCGAGCCAGACGGCTCAGCAGGGCCCGGACTCCGGGATCGCCACCGGAGATCACCGGGGCGATCCCGTGATGGAGGAGTCCAAGAACGTGCCGGCCCTGGATCTGACGATCGCCGAGCAGGCCGCCCGCCGGTCGCGCACCGGCGGTGTCTGGTCGCTGGGACACCTGCGGGTGTGCTGGGCGGCGCTACTGATCGCCGGGGTGCTGCTGACGGTCGTCGCCGCCATGGTCTCGGGGGCAGGCGCTGCCTGGGGTGTGGTGATCGGGACGCTCATCGTCGGGCTGTTCTTCACCATCTCGGCGGTGGTGATCGCCAAGGCGGGCGAGCGGAACCCGAGGGCGGTGCTGCCGGCCGCCCTGGGCACCTACGTGCTGAAGATCGTCGCGCTCGGGGTGGTGCTGACGGTGATGCCGCGGAACGGGTTCGTCGACACCCACTGGATGGCCGGAGCGGTTGGACTTGCACTGTTCTGTTGGCTGGGAGCGCACCTGCGCTACGTCTGGACGTCCAAGATTTTCTACGTCGACCCTGGCCCCAGCTGACCGGCAGCGGCCCGGTTGCCGCCATCTTCGACAGATCGTAGAAATTCGGCCCCCTGCGTGCGGGAGCATGGCCCGGCGGCTGTTAGAGTCCACTTGCCATGAAGACACGGCCCACCTCCGTCTCGGATCACTCCGGGAGCAATGAGGGGTGGGCGGTGGTCTCCACTCTGCTCGGCGGTTTCGCCGTCTGGGGTGGGATCGGTTGGCTCCTTGATCGGTGGTGGGGTACCCACTTCGCCGTACCGGTCGGACTGATCGTCGGAATGGCCCTCGGGATCTACGCCGTGGTGGCCAGAGCCGACCACCAGGCAACCCCCGCGGAGATGCGACCGACCGACCCCCAGCCCGGGCCGCCTGCGGCCGGCCCCCGAAGGGAGACCACGTGAGCCTCCTGTTGTCAGCGAGCCAGCTGCTGACGGACGGTGCGGGATTCCAGCCGCCCGACGTCCAGCACTCCTTCTTCTTCGATGCGATCGGTGACGGCTCGATCATCGCGTCCAAGAAGGCGATGATCCTGCTCGTGCTGGGTACCGCGGGAATCATCGCGTTCTTCGTGGCATCGGCCCGCAGGGCCGCCGTGCTGCCCTCCAAGATGCAATTCGCCGGCGAATCGGTGTACGGGTTCATCCGCAACGGCGTGGCGATCGAGGTGATGGGCAAGCAGGGCAAGAAATGGGCCGGCTTCCTCACGTCGTTGTTCGCCTTCCTGCTGGTGATGAACCTGTGGGGGATCATTCCGGTCGCGCAGCTCCCCGTTACCGGGCACTTCGCCGTCCCGGTGTTGCTCGCGGTGCTGGTCTGGGTGCTGTACAACGGCGTCGGTGTTCGCCGGCACGGCTTCTTCGGCTACCTGAAGTTGCAGACCGTCATCCCCGGTGTCATGCCGGCGATGCACATCATGCTGGTCCCGATCGAATTCTTCTCGAACATCATTCTTCGACCCTTCACCCTTGCCGTCCGGTTGTTCGCCAACATGTTCGCCGGCCACATGCTGGTCGGCGTCGCCGCGGCCGGCACCCTCTACCTGCTCCAACAGGGTGGGGCAGGCTACGCGTTGTTCGTGTTGCCGGGCGCGGCCAGCCTGATTCTCGTTTTCTTCGAACTCATGATCTGTGCGCTGCAGGCCTACGTGTTCGTTCTGCTCACCGCCATTTACCTGGAAGGGTCGCTGGCCGACTCGCACTGACCCAATCACTGATTCCGCACGGTGCGGGTTCAGCTCACCAGCACTACCGAAAGGAAGACAGCCTCCATGTCTGTCGCTATCTCCGCCGCCGCCAACCTCGCTGCCAGCGACGTCCAGATCGTCGGCAACCTCGGCACCATCGGCTACGGACTCGCGGCCATCGGCCCGGGTATCGGTGTCGGCATTGTCTGGGCCGCCTACATTCAGGCGACAGCCCGCCAGCCGGAGTCGGCCGGACTCACCAGGACGTACGCGTTCCTCGGGTTCGCACTTTCCGAGGCGCTCGCGCTGCTGGGCTTCGTCGTCCCGTTCATCCTGTCCAACAAGCCTTCGTGACGCAGCGCGCCCCCGCGTTGTCGATCCACGCCGAGATCTGAGGGGATAGGTCCGCATGTCCACCACTGCAGTCCTGGCTGCGCCCGAGATCAACCCCATCGGTGTGCCGTGGGGGGAACTGGTCATCGCCGCGATCGGCTTCGCCGTCCTGGTTTTCGTGCTGCGCAAGTTCGCCTGGCCGCTGTTCGAAAAGGCCTATGCCGAACGAACGCAGGCTATCGAAGGTGGCATCGCCAAGGCCGAACAGGCCCAGAACGAGGCGAAGGCTGCACTTGAGCAGTACAACCATCAGCTGGCAGGTGCCAGGGAGGAAGCCGCGAAGATTCGCGAGGACGCCAGGGCCCAGGCCCAGTCGATCAAGGACGACATGCTCGCCCAGGCGAAGGCCGAATCGGAGCGCATCTCCGCTGCCGGGAAGGCCCAACTGGAGAGTCAGCGCGCCCAGATCGTCACCGAGCTGCGCGGCGATCTCGGCCAGCTGTCGGTCGATCTGGCCGGCAAGGTGGTCGGCGAATCTGTCGAGGACGGCGCCCTGCAACGGCGGACGGTCGAGCGTTTCCTGGCCGATCTGGAGCACTGATGCAACACATCTCCAGCAAGCTGGCCCTGGAAGGCGTCACCGAATCGTTGGTGTCGCAGGCAGCCAAGCTGTCCGACGGCGACCTGGACACGGTCGGCACCGATCTACTCGGCGTTGCCGACGTGCTGCGGGGCGAGGCGGTGTTGCGACGGACGCTGTCCGAGGCGACGACCTCCACCGACGCCCGTGTCGGGATGGTCGGGGCGCTGTTCGACGGCAAGATCCATCCGGCTGCTGTTGCGCTGACCGCCGATGCGGTCGGGCGGTCCTGGGCCGGCGGCGCCGACCTGCGGGACGGCATCGAGCGGCTCGGCAGGACAGCGCTGTTCCTGGGTGCGGAGCGCACCGGACAGCTCGACGAGGTGGAGGACCAGCTGTTCAGGTTCGGCCGGATCGTCGAGGCCAATCCGCAGTTGTCGGTGTTGCTGGACGATCCCACCGCGGACCCGGCCGGCCGCAAGGCCCTGGTCGGTTCGCTGCTGGACGGCAAGGCGAACACCCTCACGGCCCGGTTGCTGTCCGGCCTGGCGACGGCGACCCAGCACCGGTCGTTCAGCCGCGGCATCGCCGAGCTGGTCGAACAGGCAGCCGACCGGAAGAACGAAGTGGTCGGCAGCGTCCAGTCTGCGATCGAGCTCGACGACAGCCAGCGCGATCGCCTCGCCGCCGCGCTGACGAAGATGTACGGCCGACCGGTCGCCCTGCACGTGCAGGTCGACCCGCAGCTGCAGGGCGGCATGCGGGTCACCGTCGGCGACGAGGTGATCGACGGCAGCGTCGCCGGTCGGCTCGCCGCCCTGAAACGCAAGATGGCCGGCTGACGGGCGAACCGCCGCGCTTTGTCGCCCGAGACAACGTCCAGCAGCACAGTCCAGCACCACGATGAGAAGAACAGGAACGCGATGACCGAGTTGACGATCTCCTCAGACGAGATCCGCTCCGCGATCGAAAGCTTTGTCGCCGACTACTCGCCCGAGGTGACCCGCGAAGAGGTCGGGATCATCGAAAGCACCGGCGACGGCATTGCCACCATCGAAGGCCTGCCATCGGCGATGGCGAACGAGCTGCTGCAGTTCCCTGGCGGCGTGCTCGGGGTGGCCCTGAACCTGGATGTCCGGTCGATCGGTGCCGTCATCCTCGGTGACGCCAACACCCTGGCCGAGGGCCAAGAGGTGACCAGGACCGGCGAGGTGCTGTCCGTCCCGGTCGGCGACGCCTTCCTCGGCCGGGTGGTGAACCCGCTCGGCCAGCCCATCGACGGCCTCGGCGAGATCAAGGCCGACGAGCAGCGCGCGCTGGAACTGCAGGCCGCCTCCGTTGTACAGCGGCAGGAAGTCGCCGAGCCGCTGCAGACCGGCATCAAGGCCATCGACTCGATGACGCCGATCGGCCGCGGTCAGCGGCAGCTGATCATCGGCGACCGCAAGACCGGCAAGACCGCCGTCTGCGTGGACACCATCCTGAACCAGAAGTCCTACTGGGACTCGGGCGATCCGCAGCAGCAGGTGCGCTGCATCTACGTCGCGATCGGCCAGAAGGGCTCCACCATCGCCGGCGTCCGTACCGCGCTGGAGGAGGCGGGCGCGCTGGAGTACACCACCATCGTCGCCGCCCCGGCGTCCGATTCGGCCGGCTTCAAGTGGCTGGCCCCGTACACCGGCTCAGCCATCGGCCAGCACTGGATGTACCAGGGCAAGCACGTGCTGATCGTGTTCGACGACCTCACCAAGCAGGCAGAGGCCTACCGCGCCATCTCGCTGCTGCTGCGTCGTCCACCGGGCCGCGAGGCCTACCCAGGCGACGTCTTCTACTTGCATTCGCGGCTGCTGGAACGCTGCGCGAAGCTGTCGGACGAACTCGGCGCCGGCTCGATGACCGGTCTGCCCATCATCGAGACCAAGGCCGGTGACGTCTCGGCGTTCATCCCGACCAACGTCATCTCGATCACCGACGGGCAGGTCTATCTGGAGTCCGATCTGTTCAACTCCGGTGTCCGGCCGGCCATCAACGTCGGCATCTCGGTGTCCAGGGTCGGCGGCAAGGCGCAGACCAAGGCGATGCGCAAGGTGTCCGGCACACTGCGTCTGGACCTGTCTGCCTACCGGGAGTTGGAGGCGTTCGCCGCCTTCGGCTCCGACCTGGATCCGACCTCGAAGCGGTCGCTGGCCCGCGGCTCTCGGCTGGTCGAGTTGCTCAAACAGCCGCAGTACACCCCGTACCCCATGGAGGAGCAGGTGGTGTCGGTGTGGGCGGGCACCACTGGCCACCTCGACGAGGTGCCGGTGGCAGACATCCGCAGGTTCGAGACCGAGTTCCTTGAGTACCTCCGGCACGCGGAGGGATCCCCGCTGACGACGATCCGCGAGTCGAAGGCGTTGGACGACGACACAGCAAGCGCGCTGGAGAGAGCGCTCAAGGAATTCGCCCAGTCGTTCACCACCTCGGACGGAAAACCGTTGATCGGCAACGAGAAGGCCGCCAACCCGATGGATGCCGGCGCGGTGGGCCGGGAGAAGTTGCAGGTCCGCAAGGCGCCGCCGCCGCCTCCTAAGCACTGATAAGCACTGACCGCCAGCAGAATCCAACCCCAGCATCGAACACCGAACGGGAGGTGAAGCGTGGCCGCACAGGCACGCGTTCTCAGGCAGCGCGTCAAGAGCGTCACTTCGACGCAGAAGATCACCAAGGCCCAGGAGCTGATCGCGACCTCGCGGATCGCCAAGGCCCAGGCGGCGGTGGTGGCATCGGCGCCTTACGCGGAGCAGATCACCGGCGTGCTGGCGGCGCTGGCCGGGGCGTCGACTCTTGATCACCCATTGCTCACCGAGCGGCCGGAACCGAAACGCGCTGCGGTGCTGCTGATCACCTCGGACCGCGGGCTCTGCGGTGGCTACAACGCCGGTGCGATCAAGGCTGCCGAGGAGTTGTCGGCGCTGCTGCGTTCGCAGGGCAAGGAGCCGGTGCTGTTCGTCATCGGCCGCAAGGGCCTTGGCTACTACACCTTCCGGCAGCGCCCTGTTGCCGCGTCCTGGACCGGATTCTCCGAGAAGCCGACCTACGCCGATGCCGTCCGCGCTGCCGAATCGCTGTTGCCGGCCTTCATCACCGGAGGCGGAGAGCAGACCGAGGACGGCCTGCAGGGCGTCGACGAAATCCATGTGGTGTCAACGCATTTCGTCTCGATGCTGACCCAGGAACCGCAGGCCCGCCGGGTGGCGCCGATGGAGGTGGAGTTCGTCGGGGCGGATGCCGAATCCGGTCCGACGCCGGCGTATGAGTTCGAGCCGGATGCCGGCGAGCTGCTCGATGCGCTGCTGCCGAAGTACGTCACCACCAGGATTTACGCCGCGCTGCTGGATGCCGCTGCCAGTGAGTCCGCCGCCCGCAGGGCCGCCTGCAAGGCGGCCACCGACAACGCCAACGACATCATCCGCACCCTCAGCCGGCAGATGAACCAGGCCAGACAGGCGCAGATCACCCAGGAACTGACCGAGATCATCGGTGGCGCCGATGCACTCGCAGGTGCCAATAGCGAACAGGACTGACATGAGTACAGCAATAGCCACCACTGCCAGCACGGCCTCCACCTCACCCGCGTCCGGGAAGACCACCGGCCGGGTGGTGCGGGTGATCGGCCCCGTGGTGGATATCGAGTTCCCCCGCGGCGCCGTCCCAGCGATCTTCAATGCGCTGCATGTGCCGGTCAGCGGCGGCGGCATCGACAGGACGCTAACCCTCGAGGTGTCGCTGCACCTTGGCGACGACATCGTCCGCTGCATCTCCATGCAGCCGACCGACGGTCTGGTCCGCGGCGCGCAGGCCACCGATACCGGCTCCCCGATTTCGGTGCCGGTCGGCGATGTCGTCAAGGGGCACGTCTTCAACGCCCTCGGCGTCTGCCTGGACGCGCCGGGAACGGCCGAGGACGCCGTGCGCTGGGGCATCCACCGCAAACCCCCCGCTTTCGACCAGCTCGAGGGCAAGACCGAGCAGCTCGTCACCGGGATCAAGGTGATCGACCTGCTGACGCCGTACGTACAGGGCGGCAAGATCGGTCTGTTCGGCGGTGCCGGCGTCGGCAAGACCGTGCTGATCCAGGAGATGATCACCCGCGTCGCCAAGAACTTCGGCGGTACGTCGGTGTTCGCCGGGGTCGGCGAGCGCACCCGTGAGGGCAATGATCTGCTCACCGAGATGACCGAGTCCGGCGTCATCAACGACACCGCGCTGGTGTTCGGTCAGATGGACGAACCGCCGGGCACCAGGATGCGCGTCGCACTGTCCGCACTGACGATGGCGGAGTACTTCCGCGACGAGCAGCACCAGGACGTGCTGCTGTTCATTGACAACATCTTCCGGTTCAGCCAGGCCGGTTCCGAGGTATCGACGCTGCTCGGCCGAATGCCGTCGGCGGTGGGTTACCAGCCGACGCTGGCCGACGAGATGGGTGAGCTGCAGGAGCGGATCACCTCCACCCATGGCCAGTCCATCACCTCGCTGCAAGCTGTGTATGTGCCGGCCGACGACTACACGGATCCGGCGCCGGCCACCACCTTCGCGCACCTGGATGCCACCACCGAACTGGACAGGGCCATCACCGAGAAGGGCATCTACCCGGCGGTCAACCCGCTGTCGTCTTCGTCGCGGATCCTGGACCCGCAATATGTCGGCGAGGAGCACTACCGGGTGGCGCAGGAGGTCAAGCGGATCCTGCAGAAGAACAAGGAACTGCAAGACATCATCGCCATCCTCGGCATGGACGAGCTCGGCGAAGAGGACAAGCTGGTAGTCGGCAGGGCCCGCCGGATGGAGCGGTTCCTCGGCCAGAACTTCTTCGTTGCCAAGCAGTTCACCGGAATGGATGGCTCCTACGTCGAGCTGGCAGACACCATCGAGGCGTTCGACAAGATCGCCAAGGGCGAGTACGACAACGTGCCGGAGCAGGCGTTCCTGAACGTCGGCGGCATGGACGACGTGCTCGCCAAGGCCAAGCAGCTCGAGGGCTGAGCGAGCTTGCGAGCGAGCTTGAGGCGCTGAGCAGATCGGCGGACCGTTCAGGCCGTAAACTGGTAGCAGGACGAGTTGTCCGACAACCCCCGGAGTTGAGTAGTGGCAGAGATTCAGGTCGATCTGGTTGCCGTCGAGCGTCAGATCTGGTCGGGCCCGGCATCGATGGTCGTCGCGCGCACCACCGACGGCGACATAGGTGTGCTGCCCGGCCATTCCCCACTGCTGGCGCAACTGCGAGAGGGTTTCGCCGCCCGCATCATGGAGACCAGCGGCAACGTGCTCGGCGTCGCGGTGCACGGCGGGTTCCTGTCGGTGACGAAGGAACGAGTATCGATTCTCGCCGAGGACGCCGAGTTGTCCGACGAGATCGACATGGCAAAGGCTAGGGCGGAGTATGAGTCCGCCCAGTCGGCCGGAACCGACAACGCCCCGGAGAAGCTCGAGCAACTCCGCCGCGCCAGGGCCCAGCTACTGGCCGTCGGCCAGGACGTCTGACGCCGGGACAGAGTCTGAAACGAGCCCGCAGCCATGACCTTCATCGAATTGATCGGTCTGGCGCTGCTGGTTGCGGTGGTACTGATGATCGCCCTGGTGGCGATCCGGCGGTTGTTGCTGGCCCGCGCCGGTGGCGTCGATGTGTCGTGGCGCAAGGATCTGCGATCCGGTGGTGGCGGCTGGATCCTCGGCCAAGCACGCTATCTGGGAGACAACCTGCAGTTGTTCCGCTCGTTCTCACCGTTGCCGCTGGCGGCCAGGGAGCTGAACCGTCACTCGCTGGTGCTGGGCAACCGCCGGGTGGCCGAGGGCACCGAGCCCGACCTGTTGCCAGCCTCGTCGGTGATCGTGCGATGTACCGACCACGGCAACGATCTCGAACTCGCCCTCAGCGAGGACGCGCTGACCGGGTTGCGGTCGTGGTTGGAGTCCGCACCTTCGGTGTCCCGCGGCGGTCTACCCGGCGACAGCAGCTACTGAGCCGCTCGCGCTCAGCGCTGGCCGCCGGGCAACCACTTCACATCGCCGCCAGGGTTGGCGACCCTGGCCAGAATGAACAACAGGTCGGACAATCGGTTCAGGTATTTCGCCGTCAGCACGTTGGTGCCGTCCGGATCCTTGTCGATCTGGGTCCAGGTGCTCCGTTCGGCCCGGCGACTAATCGTGCGGGCCAGATGTAGCAGCGCCGCCGCCTGGCTGCCGCCGGGCAGGATGAACGAATCCAGGATGCGCAGATCGGCATTGAAACGGTCGCAGTCGGCCTCCAGCCGCTCGACATAGTCGGTGGTGATGCGCAACGGCGGGTGGACGGGGTTGTCCACCACCGGCGTCGCCAGGTCGGCCCCGACGTCGAACAGTTCGTTCTGGATCCTGACGAGCACGGCGGCGACGCTCGGGTCAGGGTCGCCGAGCGCCAGCGCGACGCCGATAGCCGCGTTGGTCTCGTCACAATCGGCGTACGCGACCAGCCGCGGATCGGTCTTGGACACCCGGGAGAAGTCGGAAAGACCGGTCGTTCCGTCGTCGCCGGTACGGGTGTAGATCTGGGTGAGATGCACGGGCATTCAGCCAGCTTGTCACAGCGGTCGGCTCGATCCCCAGTGCCAGCCCCGCCGGCGGGGGCAAGCGGTTGGGCGGCGGGTGACCGTTTGTCGCCCGATAGGCTGCCAGGGTGAGTGAACGCTTCTTGGTGACGGGTGGGGCCAGGCTCGACGGGGACGTGTCGGTCGCCGGGGCGAAGAACAGCGTGCTCAAGCTGATGGCCGCTGCGCTGCTCGCGGAGGGCACCAGCAGCATCACCAATGCGCCGGACATTCTGGACGTTCCGCTGATGGCCGATGTGCTCACCGGGCTCGGCTGCGAGGTAATACTGGACGGCGATCGAATCCAGATCACCACGCCCGCCGAGTTGTCGTCGGCCGCGGACTTCCCGGCTGTGGGCCGGCTGCGAGCATCGGTGTGCGTGCTCGGCCCGCTGATGGGCCGATGCCGGCGGGCCAGGGTCGCGCTGCCTGGCGGCGACGCGATCGGCTCCCGGCCACTTGACATGCACCAGGCCGGGCTTGAAGCGCTCGGTGCCACCTTGCGCATCGAACACGGTGCGGTGGTCGGCGAGGCCGACATGCTGCTCGGGGCGTCGGTCCAGCTGGAGTTCCCGAGCGTCGGCGCGACCGAGAACATCATGATGGCCGCGGTGCTGGCCAAGGGCACCACGGTGATCGACAACGTGGCCCGCGAGCCGGAGATCGTCGACCTGGCCGAGATGCTGGCGCAGATGGGCGCCAAGATCTCCGGTGCCGGCACCAGCACCATCACCATCGAAGGGGTCGACCAGCTTCGACCGACCGAACATCGCACCGTCGGCGACCGGATGGTGGCCGGCACCTGGGCCTACGCCGCGGCCATTACCAGAGGCAGGGTGACGGTGCACGGCGCGAAGGCCGACTACCTGGCCGCGTCATTGGAGCGGTTGGCCGGTGCCGGTGCACAGGTGACCCAGCATGACGACGGCTTCACCGTCGAGATGGAGTCGCGGCCAAGGGCGGTGGACTTCATCACCTTGCCGTACCCCGGCTTTCCGACGGACCTGCAGCCGATGGCGTTGGCGCTGGCATCGATCGCCGACGGCCACTCGATGATCACCGAGAACGTCTTCGAAGCCCGGTTCCGCTTCGTGGACGAGTTGGTGCGGATGGGCGCCGACGCCAGGATCGACGGCCATCACGCGTCGATCCGCGGCCGCGAGCTGCTGTCCAGCGCACCGGTCTGGGCGACCGACATTCGTGCGGGCGCTGGCCTGGTGCTGGCCGGACTGGTCGCGGACGGCGAGACCGAGGTGCACGAGGTGTGGCACATCGACCGTGGCTATCCGCGGTTCGTCGACGATCTGGTGGCGCTTGGCGCGAAGATCGAGAGGGTCAGCGACTGAGGCTGCGTCGTTGGGTCCGCGGTGCGGAGTTCTCAGCGATCGGATGACGGCGGTGTTGGTCCGCTGCAAGCTGGGTGGCCGGTTTGCGTGCGTCAGTGGGATTGTTTCGGTGGAGAGGACCCACGCCAGCTGCTCCATAGTTGTGCGTAGGGCCCGGACTGTGCGAGGAGGTCCTGATGGGTCCCCGTCTCGCTGATTCGTCCTTCATCCATCACCACAATGTGGTCGGCGTCGTGGGCGGTCTGTAATCGGTGGGCGATGGCGACCACGGTTCTACCAGTCAGGGTGGCGGAGAGGGCGCGTTCGGTGGCCCGAGCGGTGCGCGGATCGAGGAGAGCGGTGGCCTCGTCGAGGACCACCGTGTGCGGGTTGGCGAGGACGACTCGGGCAAGGGCGATGTGTTGTGCTTGTCCGCCATCGAGGTATCGCTGGTCGGTGAGCTCGGTGTCGAGACCGTCCGGCAGATCGTCCAGCCAACGGGCCCCGACGGTGCGGAGCGCGGCCGTCAGCTGGTCGTCGGTAGCGTTGGGGGTGGCTAGCGCCAGGTTGTTGCGGATGGAATCACGGAACACGTAGTGATCCTGGGTCACCATGATGACGTGTTCTCGCAGAGTCTCCGATGGCAGGTTGGCGAGCGGGATTCCGCCGACGGTGGCGCTACCGGTTCGTGGGGTGTCGATGCCGGCGAGCAGGCGGCCAACGGTGGTTTTGCCCGCGCCCGAGGTGCCGACGATGGCCAGCCGGGCACCGGGCGCGACGGTCAGCGACACCGCGTGGAGCACATCGTGGCCGGGCCGGTAGGCGTAATTCACGTCGACCAGCGCGATGGTTTCGTCGACCGGCACTCTTGGGTCGACTGTTGTCGGCGTGGCCGGGGCTGCGGCGGCCAGGCCCTCGATCCGAGCGAACGATGCGCCGGCGCTCTGCAGTGTTTCGGTCCAGAGGATCAGGGTGTCCAGCGGCGCGGATAGTTGCCGAATGTAGAGCGCGGCGGCGACAACGACGCCCAACGAAAGGTTGCCGCCCAAGAACAGTGCGCCGCCGACCGCGACGACCGCCGCGACGGCGATTCCGTAGGAGGTGTCGATGGTGGGAAACAACCGACTGCGCAGGGCGAGGGTTCGCCTCATCGTTGCTTCGGTGTGATTCAGCGCCGCGGCGAGGGCTTGGCTGCGTTGTTCGTGGAGCCCGAACATCGCGATCGTGCGAGCGTGGTCGGTGGTCTCGGCGAGGGTCGTGGCGGCGGCCGCGTTGGCGGCGCTTTGTTCGAGGTAGGCGGGGCGGGCACGGCGTAGGTACCAGCGCAGAGCGAAGCCGATCGCGGTGAGACCGGCAATGCCGCACAGTCCGAGGATGGGGCTGAGCCACAGGGTGGCGGCGGCGATGATGATGGCCTGGATGAGTGCGAACAGCACGTCGGGCGCCGCGGTGCGAAGCACTCCCGCGACGGCTCCGACGTCGACGCTGCCGCGGGCGGCCAGGTCTGCGGCGGGGACCTTCTCGACGCTGTGGCTGTCGAGGTTCAGCATGCGTTCGGTGAACTGCTCGCGTAGCCGTGCGGCGGTTCGTTCACCGAAGCGATAGGCGACCGACCGGGCGAACCGAGCTAGTACGAACTGGGCCAGCGCGGCGACGACCAGGATCACCCCGAGCCGGTCGATGGTGGGCAGGCCTTGGCCGTTCTGGACCGTGGTGATGATGCGCCCGACGACTAGCGGAGATACCAGACCGGTTGCCGCGGCGGCCACATTCAGCAGTAGCGCGATCGTGAACGCCGCCTTGTCCGCGCGGACAAGGCGCCCGCCTGCCCGTCGAACCTGCGCCCGATCCGCGACCGGCAGGGTCGGAGCCGTGGTCATGACGCCTGCTCCTCGTCGCCGCGGACGACGAGATGGTAGTACCGCGGGTCGCCCAGGAGTTGCTGATGGGTGCTGCTGGCGACCACCCGGTTGTCGATCACCAGCTGAATCTGACTGACCTGTTCCAACACCAGCGGTGACGTCGTGGTCACCACCGTCGTCCGGCCGCGCCTGGCGAATCGGAGCCTGGATGCGACGGTGGCCTCCGTATGTGAGTCCAGCGCCGAGGTGGGATCGACGGCGAGCAGCACCTCGGGGTCGGCCGCGACCGCACGAGCCAGCCTGATTCGTTGGCGCTGACCTCCGGAGAGGTTGGTGCCGCCGGTCGCCAACAAGCCAGCCCACTCACCTGCCAGCCCGTCCACGATGTCGTCGGCCGAGGCGACGGTGACCGCCTGTCGGACCGCCGCGCTGGGGGTCTGTCCAGGGTTGTTCGGCGGCTCAAAGACGGCGGATCGGCCGGCCACGTTGGCGCTGAGTCTGCCCGTGAACAGGGCAGCGTCGTGGTCGGCCACCAGCAGGCGATCACGGACCTCGTCCGCCGGCATTCGGGTGGTCGGCCGCCCGTCCCAGCGTCCCCCCGGTTCCAGACCGGCCAGCCGATCGACGATTCCGCGGGCGTCGGCCTGCCGCCCGGTGACGACCGCGGTGAACGATCCTGGATCGACGTGGACGCCGGTGACGGTGTCCACCAACGGTGCCGGACCGGCCGGTGCCGGTTCGGTGACCCGCTCGGCGTCATCGGTGAGCGCCAGGAACTTGATCACCCTGCGGGCTGGCACCATCGCCTGGCTGAAGTCGGTGGCTCCTTCGATGAAGGATGTCACCGGAACGATCAGCACCGCCGCGTAGCCGTAGACCGCGACCAGCTCACCGATCGTGATCGTGCCCGCCGCCGCTAACCGGGCGGCCAACCACACCACAGCCGCCAGGTACAGCGTCGGCAAAGCGATTGTCATCGCTTCGATCACGCTGACGACCGCGCCCACCCGGTAGCCCAGGTCCCGCGCCACTGCGGAGTGTCGGTCGAATCGCTCTCGGAACAAAGCCTTGCCGCCCAACGCGTTCAGCACCCGCAAGCCGCCCGCTATGTCGAGGCTCTGGTCGGTCAACGCCGCCTGCTGCTCGCGGTAGGGCAGCTGCGCCCTGGTCAGCCGAGACAGCGCCGGGCCGACCACCACAGCCAGCACCGGAACACCGACCAAGATCACTGCCGCCAGCAACGGTGACACCCGCAGCAACAACACCGCGGTAACCAGATAGGTCACGACGGCCCCCACCCCCGGCCCGGTCGCCGTCAAGCTCCGACCAATCACCCAGGAATCGTTCAATCCGATCGCGGCGATCTCACCCGCGAGTCCCTGCCGGCCGAGCGTGTGTCCCATCCTCATGGCCTGGTCACTGACCAGCCGGATCGTCCGGAACGCCGCATCCATCCTGACCCAGGTCATCGTTCGATGCCGCATGATCGCCAACCATGCTGTGACCCCGGCGACGACCACCAACACCGCCACCCACAAGACCAGAGTGCCGGCGCGAGCCGGCTGCAGACCATGGTCAATGGCCATCCGCAACGCGTACGGCGGGACCGTGAGACCAACCATCCACAGACTTCCGAACACAGCGGCACGAACGACACGGCCGCGCTGACGCGCCATTAACCAGAACAGGTAGTGCCACGGGCCCTTGAAAGCCGGCGGCCGCGAGTCCCTGGACCCATCCGTGGCTCGTTGCTTCGGGCGATCTGTCACAGGTCGATGCCCCTATCTTGGAGGCCTTGATCCAAACACGTCAGTTCCGGCTGATCATCGTCGATGAGTCTGAACGCCTGTCCTCCAGCGGACTCGAACTTCGCCGCGACCGCTACGACCGCGACAACATCGCACTGATCCTCATTGGCATACCCGGCATCGAGAAAGAGTTCAGCAGGTCGACCCCGACGACTTTACCGACGCCCAGGCCGTCGCCCCCATCACCCGAGTCACCCGCGGCAACTTCCGTCTCCTCGCCATGATCCTGGAGCATGCGAAATTATCCAAACAGCCGAGAAAGCTTGCTGAAAATAATGGCACAGGCGTTCGAATAGTAGTATATTGGCAGTATGTGCACCACCGAACGATCGAGCCCTCACGGGCTACGTTCGCGCGAGCGCATCCTCTCCCTTGGCCAACTTTCACCGTTGACTCTTGAGCCCCCCGAAGCGGTGGATTCGCTGGCCGCGATCCGGCAGTGGCATGCGAAGTTGCTAGAGCTTCCGCCGCTGCACTTCGTGGAGTTGGCCGCTCACCTGCGGGACCGTCCCTGACCTGTTGACCAATCTCCTATCTCCACACCCGTGACCGAGGAGTCGACGGGTGAGGAGTCGGCAGCTGGGACGCCGGTGTGGGCACGGGTGCTGTTGGACAGCCTGGTGGCCTCACAAAAGTTGATCGCCCACTGCCAAGCCCGGTTTGCCGCCGACCTGGCCGAGATGTCCGGGTCCTACCCCGGTCTGCGGGAACACCTGGCCACCGAGTTGGCGATCAGCTTGGGCATGTCGGAAGGCTCGGCTAACCGGCAGCTGGACGAGGCGCAAGAGACCGCGGGCCGGCTACCCGGCAGCGTGTCGGCGCATTGGCAAGGTGTGCTGACGGGTTGGAAGGTGACCGCGATGCGCACCGAAACCACCGACCTGGATCCCAGCATGGCCGAGTTGGTGGAGGCCGACGTGTTGCCCGCCGCACCCGGTCAGACGGTGCCGGAACTGCGGGCGGCGATCCGCCGCTCCATCGTGCGCCGCGACCCCGCCGGTGCGGAGGTTCGTCACCGCAGCGTCGTCGCCCGCAGGAAGATCACCCGGTTCGGTTTGCCCGACGGGATGGCCGGCCTGCAAGTGACCTCCAGTGCACCCGATATCGCGACGATCTACGACTGCCTGGCCGCGGTCGCCGCCCATGCCAAG
>JALYVF010000187.1 GCA_030853385.1 Actinomycetota bacterium
CGTGAGAAGAGGGACGGCCTGCGTGGGCGGCCCCGGGATCAGTTTTTTGTCGTGCTCACAGACTACAGGGTCGGCGCCACCCCCGGTGCGATGGCCACCGTACCGACTTCTCGGCCGCCGCCGAGCACCGTCCCAGTGGCCAGTTCGTCCAGTACGGGCGAATCGAGGCCGAGCGCGCGCAACCCCGCCACCAGCACCGGCATCCTGGCTCGAGTGGCGCCGTCGGAGATCTTCAGCGCCACCGCGCTGCCGTCCGGCAGGGCCGCCGCCCTTACTCCCTCCGCGCCGCCCTTCATCAGCACGTCCTGGTGCGCCGCCATCACCACGGTGTCTTCCCGCCCGGTGCCGGCGACCATCTCGGGGTGCGCCCGCATGGCGTCGGCCACTGCCCGTTCGGGGGTGCCGTCGTCGGCGGTCGCCATCCTGCCGAATGCGCGGGCCAGCCCGGTGAGCGAGAAACCGACCACCGGTGCGCCGCAGCCGTCCACCCCGATAGCGGCGGGTTGCTCGCCGGTGAGCCTGGTGATGGTGGCCAACGTGTGCTGCTGGTACGGGTGCTGCGGATCGAGGTAGCTGCTGGTGTCAAAGCCGGCAGCGCGGCAGGCCGCGAGCATCCCCGAGTGCTTGCCCGAGCAGTTCATGTAGATCCGCCGCGGACCACCGCCGGCCCGCAGGATCGCTGTCCTTGTCGGTTCGTCCTCCGGCAGATCGGGCGGGCAACGGAGGTCGTCCTGGGTGAGCCCGACGGCGGCCAGCATGGCCAGTGCCCTGTCGGTGTGCATCGGCTCGCCGACGTGCGATGCGGAGGCCAGCGCCAGGTCCGCGCCGGTCAGTGCGGCGCCGACCTCCAGCATGGCGGTGGCCTGGAACGGCTTGTTCGACGACCGCGGGAATACCGCGGCTTCCGGGTCGCCCAGCGAGTAGGCGACGCTGCCGTCCGGTCGGGTGATCACCATGGACCCGTAGTGGCTGCACTCGTGGAATCCGGAACGGGTCACCCTGACGAGTTCGACGTGCGCAGGCAACGGCTTCTCCTGGTGGTGGGTGGGTTGGGACAGGTCAGGCGGTGCCGAGGATGTCCAGCAGCACCGTTGGGTCGATGTTGCCGCCGGACACGATGGCCACTCGTGTCCCGGCCGGCAGCTGGTCGGAGTGGTGCAGGTGCCCGGCGACGCTGACGGCTCCGCTGGGTTCGGCAACCAGATGCGCCTCCAGGACGAGTCGCCTTGTCGCGTCACGGATCTCGTCCTCGGTGACGGTGATGATGTCGTGCACCTGGGTGCTGATGTGCTGCCACGGCAGGTCGCCGAGGCTCCAGGTGCGCAGGCCGTCGGCGATGGTCCTTGAGGTCTGTTCCGGCTGCCAGGACACGTGGGTGCCGGTCCGCAGCGACTCGGCGGCGTCGCCGGCCAGTTCCGGTTCCACCCCGATCACTACGGCATCCGGCAGCAGCGCGGCGGCCGCGGCGGCGATCCCCGAGATCAGCCCGCCGCCGGAGACCGGCACCAGGATGACGGCGACATCCGGTGCGTCATCGGCGATCTCCAACGCGATGGTGCCCTGGCCGGCGATCACGTTCCGGTCGTCGAACGGCGGCACCATTGGCTTGCCGGTGGCGGCCTGGATCTCCAGCGGCCGGCTGAACCGCTGCGCCAGCGGCACCAACTCTACGGTGGCACCCAGCGCCCTGGTGGCAGCGATCTTGCGGGGTGGAGCGCTGTCCGGGATCACGATGTGCGCATCGATGCCGAACAGCCGGGCCGCATAGGCCACCGCCTGGGCGTGGTTACCGGACGAGTGCGCCAGCACCCCGCGGGCTCGCAGCTGTGGACCCATCGCGGCGATCGCGTTCACCGCGCCGCGGATCTTGAAGGCGCCCATCGGTTGCAGCAGTTCGGCTTTCAGCCACAGCTCGGAGCGGTCGTCGGCCCAGGGCGAACGCAACAGCGGGGTGCGAACGGCATGGGATTCGATGCGTTCGGCGGCGGCTCGGATCTCGTCGATCGACACCAGGTCGGACACGCATTCTCCTTGCGGCGTAGTGGATGTCTTGTGGTCGGACTGCCGGGCAGCGAACGGTCGAGTCGGTCAGCGCGGGCGGATCCGCGGTATAAGGCGATGGTCGACGGCCGATCTGGGCGCTGGGCCGGCCGCATCGGTATCAATGGCGTCGTCCGGGTCGATCATCGCATCGACCCCGTCGACCAGCAGCGGCGCGTCCGCCGGCAACGATCGCTTGACCATGGCCAGCGCGATCGGCCCGTACTCGTGATGGTAGGAAACCGTTCCGACCCTGCCGACCACCCGGCCGCCACCGGTCGGGCCGGCCGTCAGCACCTCGGAACCGGTGTGCGGCAACCGATCCACCGAACCATCGAGGTTCAGCATCACCAGCCGGCGCGGCGGCCGGCCGAGATTGTTGACCCTGGCCACCGTCTCCTGGCCGCGATAGCAACCCTTGTCCAGATGCACTGCGGAGGCCAGCCAGCTGGTCTCGTTCGGGATGGTCCGCTCGTCGGTGTCGACACCCAGCCGCGGAACCCTGGTCGGGATGCGCAGCGCGTCGGCCGCCCAACTGCCGGCCGGCCGGGCACCGCCGGCGATGGTGCGGGTGGCCAGCATTGCGAGATCGGCTCTGGGCACCGCAATCTCGATGGCATCCCCACGCGACCGAACGAAACCGGTCGTCCCGCCTCCGAAGGCCGCGGCTCCCCCGTTGGGGGCACCGACGAACGCCCGCTCCGGACCGGTCAGCCGCAGCAGGCCGAGGTCGGCAGTCGCCACCTCGACCTTGGACCAGAAGACCATCGACTCCAGGAACCCGAGCAGCGCTGCGCCGCGGCCGGCTTCGGTGTCGAGATAGACAGTATCGCCGACGGACGTCACCACCGCGTGGTGCTCGACGTGACCGGTCGGCGACAACAGCAGTGCCTCGGTGACGCCGCCGTCCGGCAGCGTGGCAAGAGCCTGCGAGGTGAGGGTGTGCAGCCAGCTCAGCCGGTCTGCGCCGGTCACCGTCAGCACGTCGCGGTGGGACAGGTCCAACAGCGCCGACCGGGTGACGGCGGCCCGTTGCTCGGCGATCGGATCGCCGTAGTGCCAGCTGATGGCGCCGTCCGGATCGGGCAGTTCGGTGGCGCCCGGTTGCACCACCCTGGCCACAGCGCCGGGCAGATCGAGCAACGGAGAACGCATACCGCCATGGTAAGCGCCGGCAGTCGGCCACCGACTGGAGCTCGATGTCTGACCCGTCCCCCCAAAAAAAACACCCCCGGTCGGGCCCGGTCGGGCCCTGGCTAGGCGACGGCAGCCCCGGCCGCCACAAAAGCGTCAACGCAGGCGCGGACGTCGGCTTCGGAATGCCCGGCCGACAGTTGCACCCTGATCCTGGCCTTGCCCTGCGGCACCACCGGGTAGGAGAAGGCGATCACGTACACCCCGCGTTCCAGCATCGCGTCGGCGATCTGCCCGGCGATCTTGGCGTCGCCGAACATCACCGGGGTAATCGGGTGCTCGCCCGGCAGCAGCTCGAACCCGGCCGCCGTCATCAGCTGCCGGAACAGTTCGGTGTTGCGGCGCAACGCCTTTCGCTGCTCGTCCCCGCCGGCGATCAGCTCCAGCGCGGCCAGCGAGCCGGCCACCACCGGCGGCGCCACCGCGTTGGAGAACAGATAGGGCCGGGATCGCTGCCGCAGCAGATCGACGATCTCGGCGTGCGAGGCGATGTAGCCACCAGACGCCCCGCCCAGCGCCTTGCCAAGGGTTCCGGAGACGATGTCCACCCTGTCCTGCACCCCGAACAGCTCGGGCGTACCGGCGCCGCCCGGTCCGACGAAGCCGACGGCGTGTGAGTCGTCGACCATTACCAGGGCGTCGTAGGAGTCGGCCAGATCACAGATCGCCTCCAGCGGCGCCAGGTAGCCGTCCATCGAGAACACCCCGTCGGTGACGATCAACCGCCGCCCGGCGTCCTTGCTGGCGATCAGCTGCTGTTCCAGATCGGCCATGTCACGGTTGCGGTACCGCAGTCGTTTGGCCTTGCACAGCCGGATGCCGTCGATGATCGAGGCGTGGTTCAGCTCGTCGGAGATCACCACGTCGTCGGCGCCGAGCAGTACCTCGAACAGCCCGCCGTTGGCGTCGAAGCACGAGGAGTACAGGATCGTCGCCTCGGTGTGCAGGAACTGCGAGAGCCGTTGTTCCAACTCGGTGTGCTGGGTCTGGGTGCCGCAGATGAATCGGACGCTGGCCATCCCGAAACCCCAGTCGTCCAAGGCTTTTCGGGCGGCCGCCAGTACGTCTGGGTGGTCGGCGAAACCCAGGTAGTTGTTGGCGCAGAAGTTGAGCACCGGCTTGCCGCCGGACTGCACGGTGGCATCCTGCGGGCCGGCAAGCTGACGTTCGTTCTTGTACAGCCCCGCCTCCCGGATCTCCTCCAGAGTGGCGGCGAGCTGCTCTTTGAGCTGTCCGTACATCGCGGTCCTTTCCTGTCGGCGCTGTCCTTCCGCCTCGGTGGGTGCTGCGGCTACTCCGCTGTCCAGTCGATGACGACCTTGCCGCCGGCTCCGCGGGCCGCCGCGTCAAAAGCCTGCTGCCACTGCGATGCCGGGAAGCGGTCGGTGATCACCGGCGCGATGTCGAGACCCGACTTGAGCAGCGCACTCATCGCATACCAGGTCTCGAACATCTCCCGACCGTAGATGCCCTTGATGGTGATCATGTGGCTGACGACCTTCGCCCAGTCGATCTGGATGGGCTTGCTCGGCAACCCGAGCACCGCGATCCGGCCGCCGTGGTTCAGGTTCGCGATGATGTCCGGCAAGGCACCCGGATTGCCCGACATCTCCAATGCCACATCGAATCCCTCGACCATCCCGAGCTCGCCCTGCACCGCCGCGATACTGCGCTCGGTGACGTTGACGGCCACGTCCACGCCGAGCCGGCGGGCCAGTTCCAGCCGCGGCTCGCTGATGTCGGTGATCACCACGTACCTGGCGCCGACCTTGCGGGCGACGGCGGCCGCCATCAGCCCGATGGGGCCGGCGCCGGTGATCAGCACGTCCTCGCCGACCAGCGGGAACGACAGCGCGGTGTGTACGGCGTTGCCGAACGGGTCGAAGATGGCGGCGATGTCCAGCTCGGATTCGGTGAGCCCGGCGCTGGGTGCATGACGGTGCACCCAGACGTTCGTCTCCGGGATCACCACGAACTCGGCGAACGCGCCGTCCCTGTCGACGCCGATGCTGGACGTTCTGATGCACAGGTGTCGGCGGCCGGCCCGGCAGTTACGGCAGGTGCCGCAGACGATGTGGCCCTCGCCGGAGACGAAATCGCCGAGCCGGACGTCCTGGACGCCGTCGCCGATCGCCACCACCTCGCCACAGAACTCGTGGCCGGGAATCAGCGGCGGTGCGATGGCGCCCTGCGCCCAGGCATCCCAGCCAAGGATGTGCAGATCGGTGCCGCAGATACCGGTGCGCAGCACCTTGATCTTCACCTGGCGTGGGCCGGCCTGTGGTTCAGGGCGTTCCGTCATCTCGAAGCCGGGCGCCGCCGTCGGCTTGAACAGTGCCTTCACCAGCGTCATCCTGCCTGGCCGCCGAACGATGCGTCGAACGGGGCGTCCAACGGTGCGTCGCTGGGCGGTGCGATAGTTCACAGCAGCTCGGCGACGTCGGGGCGCCATCCAACGGGCACAATCTGCGGCTATGGCAGCAGACAACGAGGTCGGCTCGGCAGCGAAGACCGAGGTCGGCGGCGGCCGGATCGATCCACCGGACGGCGCTGTTAGCCCGTTCGTGGAGCTGGACAGGGCGGAGTGGGCTGCGTTGCGCGACCACACGCCGATGACCCTGACCCAGGACGAGGTCACCAGGCTGGGCGGGCTCACCGATCCGATCGACACCCACGAGGCCGAGGACATCTATCTGCCGCTGTCCCGGCTGCTCAGCATGTACGTGGCCGGCAAGGGCTCGCTGCATCGCGTCACCTCGACCTTCCTCGGTGAGAAGGCGCAGCGCACGCCGTTCGTCATCGGGGTGGCGGGTTCGGTGGCGGTCGGCAAGTCGACCACCTCGCGGGTGCTACGCGAATTGCTGTCGCGGTGGCCGGATACCCCGCGCGTCGATCTGGTGACGACGGACGGTTTCCTGTACCCGAACGCGGTACTGGAAGAGCGAAACCTGATGAGCCGCAAGGGTTTCCCGGAGTCCTACGACCGGCGGGCGCTGCTCAGGTTCGTCGCAGCGGTGAAGTCGGGCGCCGCCGAGGTGCGAGCGCCGCGCTACGACCACCTGACCTACGACATCCTGGCCGGCCAGCAAATCGTGGTACACCGCCCGGATGTGCTGATCGTCGAGGGTCTGAACGTGCTGCAGCCGGCGCGAACCAGCGAGGATTCGTCCGGCGCGCTGGCGGTGAGCGACTACTTCGACTTCTCGATCTATGTCGATGCCAACTCAGGCGACGTCCTGGGCTGGTTCGTCGAGCGCTTCCTGTCGTTGCGGCGGACGGCGTTCGCCGACCCGGAGTCGTTCTTCCACCGGTTCGCCGCCCTCACCGACACTGAGGCGGTCGAGCTGGCCACCAGCATCTGGCAGTCGATCAATGAGCCGAACCTGCGGGAGAACATTCTGCCGACCAGGGCGAGGGCAAACCTGGTGCTGCGCAAGGGTCCTGGCCACGCGGTTGAGAAGATCTTCCTGCGCAAGCTGTAGGTCCTGCTGGCAGCGACTGGCTCGGCCGGGGGGACAGGCGGCAGCGTCTGCCGGCCGACGTCCTACCCTTGACCGGTGACCGACCTGCTGATTGCCACCCTTGACGGTGAACTGCACCCCGCCGACCAGCCGCTGTTGCGCGCCGACGATCTGGGGGCGCTGCGCGGCGACGGCGTCTTCGAGACCACCCTGGCGGTGGACGGGGTGCCACGAGACCTGGACGATCACCTGGCCAGGCTGGCGACGTCGGCCAAGATGCTCGATCTGGAACTACCGGGCGCCGCCGACTGGCAGCCGGCGATCGAGGCGGTACTCGCTGCCTGGCGAGCGGCCGGCGGCGAATCGGAAATGGTGTTGCGACTGCTGGGCACCCGTGGACCCGAACATGGCGACGCGCCGACCTGCTGGGTGCTGGGCGGGCCGGTCGCCGAGTCGACGATCGTGCAACGCGCCGGTGCCAGGATCTGCACGCTGGCCAGGGGTTTCACCGGCTCCGAGGTCGCCGACATGCCGTGGCTGCTGCCAGGGGCGAAGACGCTGTCGTACGGGATCAACATGGCTGCCGTCCGGCACGCGAAGTCCCGCGGTGACGACGATGTGCTGTTCATCGGTAACGACGGCACCGTGCTGGAAGGTCCGACCTCGACGCTGGTGCTGGCCGACGGCGAGCAGCTCGTCAGCCCGCCAAGGGAGGGGGTACTCGACGGCATCACCGTGCGCCGGTTGTTCGCCGCCGCCGAGAACGCCGGTTGGAAGACCAGTTTTGCGCCCGTCACCCCCGATCGGCTGCTCTCCGCCGAGGGCGCGTACCTGCTGTCCAGCGTCCGGCTACTGACGCCGATCGTGTCCGTCGACGGCACCAGCAGGGCGGTCGGGCCGAGGACCGACGCGTTGGCGGCGCTGCTCGGGGTACCCGGCGCCGGCTGACGTGTTTCCGGCGCGGCGGGTCGCGATGCCGGGATTGTCTGGACCTGGACTGCAGCGATCGGGTAGCACCCTGTTGAATGTGGCTATGGATCCGCGCGCAGGTAAGCCGGCCGAGCCGGGCGATCTCATTGATGTCGATGCAGTGGTGGGGGCCTACTCCGACATCGAGCCGGACCCCACCGTCGCTGCACAGCGGGTGGTGTTCGGGACCTCGGGCCATCGCGGCTCGAGCCTGGATGCGGCGTTCAACGAGAACCACATCCTGGCCATCACCCAGGCCATCTGTGAGTTCAGGGCCAACGCCGGCACCAACGGACCGCTGTTCATGGGTGCCGACACCCATGCGCTGTCCGAGCCGGCGACCAGGACGGCGCTGGAGGTGCTGGCAGCCAACAACGTCACGGTGATGCTCGATGTGAACGATGGGTACACCCCGACACCAGCCGTCAGCCATGCGATCCTGAAGGCAAACCGCAAGCGGGACAGCAAGCTTGCCGACGGCATTGTGGTGACGCCGTCGCACAATCCGCCCAGGGACGGCGGCTTCAAGTACAACCCGCCCCACGGTGGACCGGCCGACTCGGACGCCACCGGCTGGATCGCCGACCGGGCCAACGAGCTACTCGAAGGCAGCCTCACAGACGTGCAGCGGATCGGCTATGACGCCGCCCGCCACGCCGACACCACCGGCTTCTACGACTTCCTGTCCGGCTACGTCGGCGACCTTGACACCGTCGTCGACATCGACGCCATCCGGTCGGCCGGGGTGCGGATCGGGGCCGACCCGCTCGGCGGTGCCTCCGTCGCGTACTGGGAGGCGATCGCCGAGCGCCTCGACCTCGACCTGCAGGTGCTCAACACCACCGTCGATCCGCGCTGGTCGTTCATGACGCTGGATTGGGACGGCAAGATTCGGATGGATTGCAGTTCGCCGTCGGTGATGGCATCGGTGGTGGCCAAGGCCGCCGATTATCAGATCGCCACCGGTAACGATGCCGACGCCGACCGGCATGGCATCGTCACCCCTGACGCCGGCCTGATGAACCCGAATCACTACCTGGCGGTGGCCATCGACTATCTCTACCGCAACCGGCCGGACTGGCCGGCCGGCACCGGGGTCGGCAAGACGCTGGTGTCGTCGTCGATGATCGACAGGGTGGTCGCCGACATGGGACGCCGGCTGGTCGAGGTGCCGGTGGGATTCAAATGGTTCGTGCCAGGCCTGATCGACGGATCGATCGGCTTCGGCGGCGAAGAATCGGCCGGGGCGTCGTTCCTGCGCCGTCGCGGCACGGTCTGGACCACCGACAAGGACGGAATCCTGTTGGCGCTACTGGCATCCGAGATCCAGGCGGTTACCGGCAAGTCGCCGAGCCAGCGGTACGCGGAGCTGGTCGGACAGTTCGGTGATCCGGTATACGCCAGGGTGGATGCAGCGGCCAGCAAGCAGCAGAAGGCCAAGCTGGCGAAGCTGTCGGCCGACGCGGTGAAGGCCGACTCGCTGGCCGGCGAGCCCATCCTCGACCGGCTGGTGACAGCGCCCGGCAACGGCGCCGCCATCGGTGGTCTCAAGGTGGTCACCGAGGACGCCTGGTTCGCCGCCCGCCCGTCCGGCACCGAGGATGTCTACAAGATCTACGCCGAGTCCTTCCGCGGGCCGGAGCACCTCAAGCAGGTCCAGCAGGAGGCCCGCGAGGTCGTTGCCGCCGCCCTGTCCAGCTGACTCAGGCGGCGCCCGCCGCGAGCGCTCGACGGATGGTGCGCACCACGTATTCCGGGTCGTCGACGAGCATGCGGTAGGTGAAGCGCAACACCGTCCAGCCCTGTGCAACAAGCGCGTTCTGTCGGTACCTGTCCTTCTCGAAGATGCGGGGATCAGTCTCGTGTAACCGACCGTCGATCTCCACCGCGAGCCGGAGGCCAGGAAACGCGATGTCGACGTAGTAGTCCCGGCCGTCGTAGAACAGGTGAAAGTTGGACCGCCATCCGCTGATTCCGGCGCCCCGCAGCAACCGGTGCGCGAGGCGTTCGGCGGCCGACCATGGCGCGTCGCGTGAGTCCAGTAAGTGCCTTCGACGCTCGAAGTTCCCGGCCCTGCAACGGGTCGCAGCGAGCGCGTTCCATAGCTGCTCAAGCGTCACCTGCCTGGATCGCAGCGCCCGGTCGATCACATCTGCACCGAACTGGGACACCAGATCTAAAGTGGTGAGGGCTGGTGCCGTGATGCGCAGACCGTGGCGATGGGTGCCGATCAACTCGGGCGGAATCGCTCCGCGGTGGAAGCGGAACCCTGCCTTTGGGCTCTTGGCCCGTACTGCAACGTCAATGGTGCCGACGCGGAGCTCCGGCCAGAAGGTCAGCCAAGCTGCCGCAGCACCGCAGACGACCGCGTCAGGTCGCCAGGCCAGGACAGCCGCAATCCGCCACCTGAGGTCGTGCGCAACGCTGGCCAGCAGGTAAACGCCAGGCAGCACCGCAGTGAGCAGGCCGCTTCGTACGGCACTGTCCACTGTGCTGGTGGCGGCGCGATGATCACGCCGAGACACGAGTGGCCCGTGGGTCTGGACCCAGGAGTCGAGATTCATCCGGACAGCCTGCAGTTCTCGGACCCCGACGATCCCGACGTGCGGCTCGAGCTGTGGACAACCAGCGCTCGGTGGATAACTCGTCGATGGCGGCACGGTGGATTGTCGCTGGCCGGCCAGCCCGTTCACGGGCGCCCTTCTGGCTGTCGTGCATTGCCGGAGCGATGCCCTGATCCTGAATTCGCGATGCCCCGATCCTGAAAGGGGGTCGCCAGTGGCGCGGAATGGGCTGCGGACGCTAGTTTGGCTCGACTGGCGTCCCGTTTTCAGGATCGCTCTCGATCTGGCTCCGCGGCGTCGTGCCGAGGTCAGCCGGCCAGCCGGTGGAGCAGGGCGGAGGCGTGCGGGGCCAACTCGGTGTCGGTGTGGGCGCGCTCCTCGACATAGGCGAGCCGGCCGTCCGGGGTCACGCCGTACAGCCGGGTGGCCCCGACCACGGGTACCGCGGCCGGCGTGCGCAGCACACCGTCGGTGGACAGGGCCCACGACGCCACCGACCGCGGCTGACCGTAGAACACCTCGACCCGACCCTCGGCGTGTGCCAGCAACAGTTCGATCGAGCCGTCGGGCTGCGGGCGCAGCCAGCCGACTTCCCTGGCGTCGGGTTGCGCGTCGGTGTCGGGTGGCAGGGACCAGATCACCGACTCGAAGCGCAGGAACGGCCGGCCGTCGTGGGATACCACGATCTGCTGCCCGAAGTCGGCGCTGGCCGCGTCGTCGGCGCGTGGTTCGTTGCCGTAGTTTCCGGTGCCACGCCACACCCCGACCAGCGGCAGCAGTGGCAAACAATCGTGGTGCAGCTCGGGCCCGAGCCGCAGGTTGGCGGTGTCGGCCGGGACAGGCAACGGGGCGACGTCGGTGATGTTGAGGCCGCGAGTGGAATTGGCGCGCGTTTCGGCGGCGGCAACGGCAGCGTCTCCGCTCCCGCGGGCACCAGCAGCGGCCCCGCCGCGAGCACCAGCAGCAATCTGATCGCGGTCGGCAGGACCGGGATCCGCGGGGCCGTTGGTCGTCATCGGTCTTCCCGCACCAGCCGGTAGCTCAGGTATCCCAAGGCCACCGCGATCACCAGCGCACTCACGATCAGCAGGGCGGTGAACATGGCGTGCCACATGCCTCGGACCCTACCCGGCTGCCTTGATCAACTCACCGATCTTCACCGCGCCGGTCTGGGCCGTGACGATCAGCGATCCACCCTCGACGGTGGCGGTGGCGGACTCGATCGGGAACGGCAGCCCGGTGAGCGGAAGGTCGATGCTCAGCCCCTTCACCAGGGTAGTGGCCAGGGCGGCCGGCAGGGCGGCCGGCGCGTTGACGACCTTGCCTGCTGCGAGGTGCAGCACGCCGTTGGAGACGCTCGGCTTCACGTCCACCTGAACGGCGAACGACTGGCCGCCGGCCGCGATGTTGGTGCCGAGCCGCAGTGCCCCATTGCTGCCGGCGGCGACCGTCAGGTTCTGCTGGCCGAGGACGGTGGACAGTGCGGCCGGCGGAATGCTGGCACGAATGTTCGCCTGGCCGGCCGTCAGCTTGTCGACCTTGCCGCTGAGCGCATCGGACAGCGGAAGGGCGACGTCGAACAGGTCGGCGACGGCGCCGATGCCGGTCAGCTTCCCGGTCGACAGGTCGGTGGCGGTCAGCGTGACGTGGCTGTAGTTGCCGTCGATCGCCTGCCACAGGAACGACAGCCCATGGATGTCGACGTTCGGCGCGGGGGAGATGGCACCCTGCTTGGCGAGCGCCTCACCGGTTTTGGATTCGGCGATCGCCCGGCCGGCGAAATCGAGCCCGACGATGATCACGACCAGGATGACGAGGAACACCAGCAACTTGCGCACCCGACCAGTGTGCCGGTCGCAGCTGTCGGCCGTTGCCGAATCGCTGGGCTCCGGCGGCCCCGGTTGCCGTCAGGATCCAGGTTGTGGCACGGGCCGGCCCTGCACCGCCGCTGCCGCCCAGTCCGCGATCCGGTCCAGCAGCTGCGCCGAGGTACCGGACTCGGCATGGCCCATCCCAGGCTCGATCCAGAGCTCGGCCGCGCCCCTGGATGCTCGCTGCAGGCTGATGGCGTGGGCCGGCGAGAAGTAGCGATCGGCGGTGCCGTGCACCAGCAGCAGCGGCGCGGTGATCTGCGCCATCACCTCGATCGGCGACACCGGGACCGTGTCCCACGGGTCGGAGAGCCGCACTCCCACCCAGCGTCCGACCAGCGGCCCGAGCGGATGCTCGAGCAGCCAGTGCACCCTGCGCATCTGGGTGGTCTCCCTGATGTACCAGCGCGCGGCTGGCGACACCGCGACCACTGCATCGGCGGTCTCGGCGACAGCGCTAGCGGCCCCGGCCTGCACCAGCACGGCGGCGGCGCCCATCGAGAACCCGACGAGTACCACCGGCTCATCGGGGGTGAGCTGTCTGGCCAGCGCCAACGCGGCGGCCACGTCGAGCGGTTCGTCACGGCCGACGGACGACCTGCCTTCCGACTGGCCATGACCGCGGAAGTCCATTGCCAGCACGCTGCCGCGGCGCGCCAGCCCGGAGATTACCTGCCTGGTGGAATCCTCGGCGGTTGAGTGACTCATGCCGTGGGCAACGACGAACGTCAGCCCCGCGGCGCCAGGCAGGTGGACGCCGGACAGTCGTACCCCGTCGCTCGTCGTGGTCGACACCCGCTCCATCGGCGGCGAGTCCGCTGACGCCCGCCGCCGCCAGCCGCCGGCCAGTAGGCGTGCTGAGTCTGCGCGCCGTCGCTTCCTCGCGCTCAACCGGCACCCCTTCACTCGACCCTCACTTCGACACACAGTCTGCCCGGCGCAGCACGGCGCCGAGCCGTGCCGGGTGGCACTGGTCGGCGGCGGTGTCCACCGCCGGTCGATCGGTCGATAGAATCTGCTGGTCACCGGACGTCATCGGGAGTGTTCGGCACGACCATGCCCACCGTGGACGGTCGCTGCCCGACGGATAACGAGCTGTAGTGGTCACGACTGGTCCGAGTACTGAACAACGACTGTTCGATTCCGACGCCGGCATCCCCCGGGCCCGCCCGCGTCGGTCCGGGAAGGAGGCGGTGGTGGATCTGCTGTTGCTGACCGCCGACCCCGACCCGGCTGGCGTATTGCCTGCTATCGACCTGCTCCCGATGAAACTGCGCGCCGCCGCGTTCGAGGCCGCATCGCTGGTCACCGCCGGCCCTTACGATCTGGTGCTGCTCGATGCCAGGACGAACTTGGCGGCCGCCAGGTCGCTGTGCCGGCTGCTGGGTTCGCACGGGCTGGCGATCCCGCTGATCGCCGTGGTGACCGAAGGCGGCATGGTGGCGATCGGTCCCGAGTGGGGAGTGGCAGACGTGGTGCTGGCGAACGCCGGGCCGGCCGAGGTGCACGCGCGGCTGCGGCTGCTGGCCGGCCGAACGGCGGCGCCGGGCAACGCGGGCCTCACCAGCCTCGGCGATCTGACCATCGACGAAGACACTTACACAGCGCGGTTGCGCGGCCGCACCCTGGAGCTCACCTACAAGGAATTCGAGCTGCTCAAGTTCCTGGCTCAGCACCCTGGTCGGGTGTTCACCCGCGAACAGTTGGTGACGGAGGTGTGGGGCTACGACTTCTTCGGCGGGACCCGCACGGTCGACGTGCACGTCCGCCGGCTGCGGGCCAAGCTCGGCGCCGAGTACGAGTCGCTGATCGGCACCGTGCGCAACGTCGGCTACAAGATGGTGCCGCCGCCGCGCCAGCCGGTGCGGGGCGATGGCGCCAGCGATGACGTCGCCCGCGACAGCTCGGCAAGCCCAGCGTGATTGCTGACAAGTCCGACGAGGCGCGACCGGCAGCCTGGCAGCAGGGTCTGACATCCGTTCAGCAGCAACAGGTTCGAGCGATCGCGGCTGCCGCCCGGCTGGCCGATGGGGTGGCGGCGCTCTCCGGACACATCGTCGACGCGTTGGCTAGCGATGACGATTCCTACCTGTTCGTCGCGGACCAGGGCCGGCCGGTGGGGCTGGCGGTGCGTCATGCCGGCGATCCGGCAGAGCTGGTGGTGCACCCCGACTTCCGCGGCCGTGGCTTCGGGCGCACCCTGCTGACGGCGTCGCTGGCGGCCGCCAAAAGCGTGTGGGCACATGGCAATCTGCCTGCGGCACAGGGATTGTCGTCATCGCTGCGACTCAGTACGGTCCGCACCCTGCTGCAGCTGCGCAGGGGGCTGCCGACCGACCAACCGTCCCAGCTACCGGCCGGTGTCCGGTTGCGCACCTTCGTGCCGGGCCAGGACGACGAACAGTTCCTGGCCGTCAACGGCAGAGCCTTCGCCTGGCACCCAGAGCAGGGCCGGTTGGATGCCGCCGGGCTGGCGGCGGAAATGTCGCAGGATTGGTTCGACCCGAAGGGCTTCTTCCTGGCCGTCGACGCGGCCGACACGGTGCTCGGATTTCACTGGACCAAGGTGCACCCCGAAGACCCGACCCCGCAGGGCGACACGGACCGATCCGGCCCTATCGGTGAGGTCTACGTGCTGGGCGTCGACCCGCAGTCACCGGTCAGGCGGCTCGGTGAGCCGCTGACTGCCGCCGGTCTGGAATACCTTGCCGCCCAAGGTCTCTCGACCGTCATGCTGTACGTCGAGGGCGACAACGACACGGCGCTCAGGCTGTATGAGCGATGGGGTTTCAAGGTGGCCGTCACCGACGTGGTGTACGCGCGCTGAGCCGCCGGCGATGGGCAACTAGTTCGGCTTGCCCCCGACCGCTGCCCGGCTAGGCGTAGATCACCCGTTGAAACGTCATCGATTCCCCCGCGTTCACCTCGCGTTCACCTCCGACAGCCCAATCGGCCACCCGGCGCCCTTACCGTCCGGAGTGGGTCGCCCAGAGTGGCGATTCGACTGCGCCGGCCTCCCTGGCGCGGTCACCGCAGACTTCTGGAGGAACCGGCGTGAAGATCACGCGAATCAGCGGCCTTATCGCTCTGACGGCGGCCGCGGCTGTCGTACTGACCGCTTGTGGCTCGGACAACAACACCACCGGATCGTCGGCCGCGGCAGGAGCCTCGTCGGCAGCCAGCTCGGCCGTCGGGGGCGCCTCCTCGGTCGCCGGCTCAGCAGCCGGTAGCGGCGCCTCGAGTGCGGCCGGTTCCTCGGACTCCGCGAGTTCGGCCATGCTGTCCGGCGCGACCGGTGCCGCCGCAACGACTTTCGCCGGCGCCGGCTTCACCTGCGCCACCGGCGATCTGCGATCGTCCGGCTCGACCGCCCAGGGCAAGGTGATCAGCGCTTGGATCGTCGCCTACAACGCCAAGTGCGGCAGCAAGATCAACGATTACGGCGGCGGCGGCTCCGGCAAGGGCGTCAGCGACTTCACCGCCAACCAGAGCGACTTCGGTGGCTCGGACTCGGCGCTCAAGGCCGCCGAGATGGCTGCGGTCAAAACCACCCGCTGTCAGGGCAATGACGCCATCGATCTGCCGATGGTCACCGGCCCGATCGCCGTCGCCTACAACGTGAAGGGCGTCGACAAGCTGGTGCTCACCCCGAAGGTGCTCGTCGACATCTTCGGCGGCAAGGTCACCAGCTGGAACGACCCGGAGATCGCCGATCTCAACAAGGGCGTCACGCTGCCTGGCACCAAGATCAGCCCTATCCACCGCTCCGAGGATTCCGGCACCACCGACAACTTCACCAAGTACCTGACGGCTGCCGGTGGCTGGACCTACCCGGGCGGCAAGGCGTGGACGGCGCCCGGCGGCCAGGGTATCCAGGGCTCTGACGGCGTGCAGAAGGCGATCGGCGCCACCGACGGCGCCATCGGCTACGCCGAGTGGGGTTACGCGGTGTCCGGGAAGCTGGCGATGGCAGAGATCGACAACGGCGGCGGACCCGTCGCGCTCACCGCCGAGACCGCAGCCAAGTCGGTAGCAACGGCGCAGGTCGTCGGTACCGGCAAGGACTTGAGCCTGAAGCTCGACTATGCCACCAAGACGGCGGGGGCCTACCCGATCCTGTTGGTGACCTACGAGATCGTCTGCTCCGCCGGCAACGGCGATAAGGCGGCACTGCTCAAGAGTTTCCTCGGTTACGCGGCCACCGACGGTCAGACGACCGCCGTCAGCAACGGCGCTGCCCCGTTGCCGGCCGCGATCCAGACCAAGGTGATCGACGCCATCAAGGGATTGAGCTGACGCTCACCCTCCGCAGCATCGTCGGCCGCGGGAGCGGGGGAGTTCTCTCCTCCGTCCCGCGGCTCACCTGCACACCCGGCTACGCAGGTATGACGGGTCGAGATCGATGCGTCAGGATTGACCAATGAGACCGAGCGGCTACCACGGTGGCCACAGCGAGGGAACATGCGGACCACACCCGGCAGGGGCTCGATGACGGACCGCTCGACCGACGGCTCCGGCGGCCCTGCTGACGCCGCCGACGCTGCGAACAGCGCTGGCACCGAGTTCGGCGCCGACGGGCCACATCCAGGATCCACCCCAGTGCAGCGAGAGTCGGTCAGCACGTCATCCGAGATCTCCGGCAACGCCGTGCGGCCGGGCGATCGGATCTTCCGCGGTCTGGCCGCCGGCGCCGGCGGCACCCTGCTAGTGGTGATGGCCGCGATCGCCGTTTTCCTGGTCTGGAAGGCCTGGCCGGCGTTGAAGCCGGGTAGCGGCAACGCCGGCAATCTGTTCACCACCCAGGGCTGGTTCCCGCAGGCGGATCCGCCGACCTTCGGGGTGGCGGCATTGTTTTTCGGCACCATGGCCTCCTCCATCATCGCGATGGTGATCGCGGTGCCCATTGCCATCGGGATCGCGCTGTACATCTCGCACTACGCGCCGCGCCGGTTCGCCACCGCGCTGGGTGCGGTCGTCGACCTGTTGGCCGCCGTCCCGTCGCTGGTCTACGGCATGTGGGGGCTGTATTTCCTGGTTCCGAAGACCAGGGGATTTCAGTCCTGGCTCAACGACTACTTCGGCTGGACGGGCATTTTCGGCTATCCCGGTGCCACCCAGGCCAGTGAGTTCGGTCAGAGCCTGCTGATGGCAGGCATCGTGCTGGCGATCATGATCATTCCGGTGGTGTCAGCCGTCTGCCGCGAGGTGTTCCTGCAGACGCCGAGGGACACCATCGACGCGGCATGGGCGCTCGGCGCCACCAAGTGGGAGGCTATGCGGACCGCCGTGCTGCCGTTCGGCAGGGCCGGGATGATCTCTGCCTCGATGCTCGGACTCGGCCGGGCCCTTGGCGAAACCATTGCTGTGGCCCTGGTGCTGAGCTCTGGCTTCACCATCAACTGGCATCTGGTGGCCCCCGGCGGCGACACCTTCGCCTCCACCATCGCGCTCAAGTTCGGCGAGGCATCCAGCAGCAAACTCGGCATTCCTGCCCTCGTCACCGCAGGGCTCTTCCTGTTCGCGATCACCCTGATCGTCAACACGATCGCGCGCGCGGTGATCGCCAGGAAGAAGGACTTCGTCGCATGAGCGCCACCATTACCCGCAGTTCACCGACCACCAGGTCGACCCTGGTGGGGGCCAGGCTACCGAAGTTCGCCCCGCCGGCCTCGGCGGCCGGCGCCGTCGTCCTGGCGCTGGCGTTCAAGTTCCTGTTCGGTTGGACGGGCTGGCTGACGTCGTTCTTCACCGCCGCTGCCCTTTTCCTGGTGGTGCTGTCGGCCTGGTCGTTCTCGGTGGAGGGCAGACGTCGGGCCAAGGATCGGCTGGCCAGCACGCTGATCTACGGCTGCTTCGTGGCGGCCGTCGTCCCGCTGGTGCTGATCCTTGCTTACATCGCGCAGCGCGGGCTGCCGGCGTTCTCGGCGGCGTTCTTCAGCCACTCGATGAACGGGGTCGGGCCGGACCAAGCCGGCGGCGGTCTTTACCACGCGCTGGTCGGCACCATCGAGCAGGTCGGGCTGGCATCGTTGATAGCCCTGCCCATCGGCATCTTCACGGCGATCTATCTCGTCGAGTACGGCAAGGGCCGGTACGCGAAGGTGGTGACGTTCTTCGTCGACGTGATGACGGGTGTGCCGTCGATCGTCGCTGGCCTCTTCGTCTACACCTTCCTGCTGCTGGGCACCGGCGGCCAATCGATCAACCGTCCGTTCGGCTTCGCCGGCTCGATCGCGCTGGCGATCCTGATGATTCCGGTGGCGGTGCGTTCGTCGGAGGAAATGCTCAAGCTGGTCCCCCGCGACCTGCGGGATGCCAGCTACGCCCTCGGCGTGCCCAAGTGGCGGACCATCGTCAGAATCGTGTTGCCGACCGCACTGTCCGGTCTGATCACCTCGGCGCTGTTAGCAGTGGCCAGGGTGGCCGGCGAGACCGCTCCGTTGATCCTGCTGGTCGGCTACCGGAGCTCGATCAACTTCAACCCGTTCTCCGGCGACCAGGGCACGCTGCCGATGATGGTGTGGGACCAGCTGGGCAAGCGCACCGGCAACTCGGGTGCGTTCACCGACGGCAGAGCGTGGGGCGCCGCGCTGACCCTGGTGTTGTTGGTGCTGCTGTTGAACATCGTCGCCCGATTGTTGGCCAGGCTCGCCCGGCCCAAGAGTAAGTAGAGGATCACCAGATGGCCAAGCGCATCGATGTCGAAGACCTGAACGTCTACTACAGCGACTTCCTAGCGGTGCAGGACGCGTCGATCAAGATCGCGCCGCTCACCGTCACCGCTTTCATCGGCCCGTCCGGCTGCGGCAAGTCCACCTTCCTGCGCACCCTGAACCGGATGCACGAGGTGATTCCTGGCGGCCGGGTCGAGGGCAAGGTCGAGTTGGACGGGGAGGACCTGTACGGGCCGGGCGTCGATCCGGTGAACGTGCGCCGCACCGTAGGGATGGTGTTCCAGAAGGCGAACCCTTTCCCCACTATGTCCATCTACGACAACGTGATCGCCGGCTACAAGATCGCCGGAACTCGCAAGGGACGCAAGGAACTCGACGACATCGTGGAACGCTCGCTGCGTGGCGCGAACCTGTGGGAAGAGGTCAAGCACCGGATGAATCGGCCAGGTGCCAGCCTGTCCGGTGGTCAGCAGCAGCGGTTGTGCATCGCGCGGGCCATCGCCGTCGAGCCTGAGGTGCTGCTGATGGACGAGCCGTGCTCGGCGCTCGACCCGATCTCGACGCTGGCCATCGAGGATCTGATCAGCGAGCTCAAGACCCGGTACACCATCGTGATCGTCACCCACAACATGCAGCAGGCGGCGCGGGTGTCGGACCGGACGGCGTTCTTCAACCTGGCCGGCGTCGGCCAGCCGGGCCGGCTGGTCGAGTACGACGAGACCGCGAAGATCTTCTCCAACCCGGGCCAGCAGGCAACAGAGGACTACATTTCAGGCCGATTCGGCTGAGCTTCAGTCCGGCGGGGCGAGCAGCACGGTGGTGTCGCCGCCGACGTTCTCGCCGGTGACGAAGAAGACCATGCGCCTGGCCACCGCCACCGCGTGGTCGGCGAATCGCTCGTAGAACCGGCCGAGCAGGGCGATGTCAACGGCAGCCGGCACACCGTGCGACCAGTCAGGCGACATCAACGCTGCGAACATCTGGGCGTGCAGGTCGTCCATCAGGTCGTCCTCGGCATCCATGCCGTTGGCGACCTCCAGGTCCCTGCTGCGCAGCACTTCTGCAGCCCTGGTGGACAGGTGCTGGGCGACCGAACTCATCCGCTCGAAAACCGGCCGAATCTCTGTCGGCACAACGGAATTGGGATGACGACGTCGGGCTGCCTTGGCAATGTGGATGGCCAGCGTGCCCATCCGTTGCAGGTCGGCGACGATCCACAGGGCCGAAACGACAGCGCGCAGATCGGTGGCAACAGGGGACTGCAGGGCGAGCAGCTGCAGGGCGGATTCCTCTGCGCTGGAACGCATGTCGTCCAGCAAGATGTCCATCGCGATCACTCGCTCGGCAAGGGCGAGGTCGGTGTCGAGCAGTGCCCGGCTGGCATCTCGCATCGCCTCCGAGGCGACGTCGCACATCTTGGAACCGTGTTCGCCCAGGTCGGCGAGCTGAATCTGATAGGCCTGACGCATCGGTCCAGCCTAGGCGTGATCGGTTCACGAAGCCCATTCAGCGATGAACGAGAAGTGAACGCTCGATGGAACCCAGGTCAATTGTGCGACCGCGGTGATTAGGCACAGTCCGTCTGGGCGGCGTTCACCGACGCGATATCGCTGCTCCGCACGCCGGGCGCTGTCTTCTGGGTACTGCTGGGGTGCGCCGCCGCAGGCGTCCGGCTCGTCGGGGATGACGAACTGCTGGGTGCCGCAGGCGAGCTGGAGGTGGTAACCGGTGTCGTCTGCAATCGGGATGGAAGTGCTTGCCCCACAGCGACTTTCGTCAGAGAGCCGGCGTAGGAGGTACCCAGCACGAGCTTGACCTTCTTGCCCAGAGCCGGCGCGAGCGTCAACGTCGAGCCCGGCACCGCGGCGGCGACGACGGCGGCCGCGTTCCGATTTCCGCTCGAGTACTGCACGTTGATGGCGGTCTGGGTCTGGTTGGGCCGGACCAGATCGGCGGTGGGGACCTTGAATCCGTACCCGTTCAGCGTATCGGCAACCTTGCCGGCCACGCCGGCCTTGCCGGTGAGGTTGTCGATCTCCAGGTCGATGTCGGCTGGGTCCACCGAGATGGTCTGCGGCGCCGTGCTGCTCGGAGCCGTGGTGGTCGGAACCTGCGGAGTCGGCAGGGTGCTGGTCTGCGCGCTGGTCAACGCGCTGCTGGTGGTGCTCGATGCCGTGGACGAGCTCGACTTACTCGTCGTCGGTCCGTTCGTCTGGCCAGGTAGCAGTTCGTCGTTGACGAGCGCGCCGAAGACGGCCGGATCGATGGCGTCGGCCAGCTGGCTGTCGCCGTTGTCCGCCGGATTCGGATGTGTCGGCAGCGTATAGAACGTCACCTTGCCGGGCGACAGGTTCCCGAGCTGGTGCGAGAGTTCCACCAGCGAGTCGACATTGACGTTGTCGGTGAACGTGGCGTGGACGAACGCGTCGAGGAAATCGCTCAGCTTGCTCTGGTTGAGCAGCGTGCCGGCGCTCGTCACCTGACGCAGCATGGCCGACAGCACCACCTGTTGGCGGTGAATGCGGCCGTAGTCGCCGCTGGAATCGCCGATCACTTCTCTGGCTCGCACCAAATTCAGCGCTTGATCGCCCTGGATCGTCTGCACGCCGCCGTTGAGCACTACTACTCCGAGGGTCTTATCTGTGATCGGCCTGCAGATATTGACCGTGACACCGTGCAAGGCATCGACCATCGTCTTGAATCCCACGAAGTCGATGCCGATGAGCTGATCGAGCCGCAGCCCGGTGAGCTTCTGAACAGCCAACACCGTGCAGGCAGGTCCGCCAACCGCGTAGGCGTTGGTGATCTTCCAAGTGCTGGTGGCGTTGACGGGTTGAATCGTGTCGCTGACCTTGCCGGTGGTCGAGTCCCAGGTCCTACAGGTCGGCGCCTTCACCCGAAGGTCGCGCGGGATCGACAGGATCGTCACGTGCTGCCGGTCGCCGGAGACATGCGCGATCATCACGGTGTCCGACTGAGCGGTGCTTTGCTGGCCGTTGCTGTTACCCGAGTTGCCGTTGGCGCCGGACCGGGTGTCCGAACCGAGCAGCAGGATGTTCTGTGCTTTGTACTGGGGAACGGCGGCCGGCACGACGGGTTTGGCGGGTCCCGTCTCGGTCGCCGTGGAGCTGGCGGTGCTCGGCGCCGAGATGTTCGGGTCGGTCGTGGCCAGATAAGCACCGCCGTTGGCCCGCAGCCCGGCGTTGGTGCTCTGGATGAGGTTCCATTGCAGACCGACGTACACCAGCAGCACGGCGGACAGCACGGCGATCGCCGAACGGCCGGCGATCATCAGTCCGCTGGTGCGGCGCCGTTGGCTGGCTCGCCGGGTCGCGGATGCCGCCGCGGCCGGTCCGGTAGCAGCGTGGCTGCCCGGCTGTGTCGGCCCCGCGGCTGCTGTCCCGGCCCCGGCGCCGATGGCACCGGCAACCGCATCGGGAATCGCTGTGCCCTGTTGGTCGCCGGGCCCGAAGTGCTGCTGCCGCAACGACTCTCGGATCGAGCCGACATCTTCGCTCGGGCCGAACTTGGGAATCTGCTCGGTGACGCTGTCTTCGCCGCCAGGTACCGACACGATGCCAGGGCCGGCTGGCGGCGAAACCGGTGGCGGGGTCGACAGTGATGACGGAGCCGACGGGGGTTGCTGGGCCGATGACAATGGTGGCGGCGCGGTGAGCGACGGCAATGACGTCGGCAGCGGCGTCACCCGGGGCGAACGCGGCAGCGACGACGGAGTGACGGACAGCCCAAGGGCACGGACCGCGGTCGCGTCGGGGTCGACAGTTGTCAGCGGAGTGATGTGTCCGCTCGGATCAAGCGCCTGCGGTCGTCGGATGGTCTCGGTGAGGTCCTGGTCCGCGGCGGGGGGCGTCGCGCGCTCGGCATTGGCGGCGGGGGCGTCGGTGCTGGTCGGGGTGGTGCTACTCGCGTCGGTGTTGGTCGGGTCGGTACCTGGGGCGGGCTGGCTCCCTTGCAGGGCCGCGATCAGGTCGCTGGCCGCGACCTTGTTGGAACCCCGGCGATGCCGGCGGCCGCTCTGTTCGTCCTCGTTGCCGAGCCTGGCCAGCAGGTCATCGACCCTGGTGGCGTCCAATCGCGGATCGTTCCAACGGCGCGGCCGCTCCCACGGAGCAGATCCGGTGGGCTCATCCGCCTTGTCGTCGCGCGGCGGTTCGCTCACGCGACCTCCTCGGGAAGCTGGTGCGTCCGCCGCTCGGACACACGTCATAGCCCGGGCGTAGTTCCCGGGGGCAGACCCTTGATGGTACGGATCTTGTGCACGGCCCGGGTGGGCCCTGCTGGCCCCGACCCGAATGTGCAGGTGGGAGGGGTGTCATTCGTCAGGAAACACACAGCGGTGGCAGCTGGGCGCGTCGCCCGGACACCGAGATCACCAATGCCGTCACGTCGGTGCCGGTGATGCGGTCGGCGGTGTAGATCTTGATCAAAGTCGGCAAGACATAGGTCTGGGCGGCACCGTTCGGGTCGGCGCGCAGGTCGCCCCATGAGGCATCGAATCTCACAGTGGTTTTCGCCGTCGGGCAGCCTCGCTGGTCCTGCGCCCGCGCCGGGTCGACCAGCTTCTGCAACACGGCCCGTTGCTGTTCGGGGGCGCCGCCGGCGGTGCCGTTCACCGCGTCGATGGCGGCTCGAATGGCGGTCACCGTGGCCGCTGGGACGAGTCCGGCCGAACTCACCCCCGACGATGTCCGCCCGGCTGACGTCGTTGCCCGGGCGGATACGGTCGCCGGCGGATGACTGACGGACGCGCAGCCGACCAGCAGCAACAGCAACCCGGCGGTCGCCGTCGTCGCACCGGGACGCACCTCAGCCGCCGCTGGTGTCCAGTTCGGCGCCGACCGGGACTTCGGTGTCCTCCGGATCGTTCAGCCATCCGTCGGGCAGATGCACCTTCGATTGGGGCGATCCCTGCCGGCCGCGTGGTCCCTCCGCACCAGCGGGGAAACGCTGGTTCGGATCCATCTGCGCAATCAGTGCATCCAGATCGGCCATGCTGGACACCATTCCCAGGTCAAGTCGAACCAGCGACCCGACGGCGAAACCCTTGAGATACCAAGAGATGTGCTTGCGCAGATCTCGAATGCCACGGTCCGGACCCATCTCCTGCATCAGCAATTCCGCGTGCCTGCGCAGCATCGCGGCGACCTCCCGCAGGGTGGGCGGCGTCGGCAGCGGACGGCCGTCGAAGGCGGCAGCAAGATCGGCGAACAACCACGGTCGGCCCTGGCAACCGCGACCGACGACCACCCCGTCACACCCGGTGCGCGACATCATGTCCAGCGCGTCCTGCGCACAGAAGATGTCGCCGTTGCCAAGCACCGGAATACCGGTAACGGCCTGTTTGAGGTTGGCGATGGCCGACCAGTCTGCGGCCCCCGAATAGTGCTGCATGGCGGTCCGACCGTGCAGTGCTACCGAGGCAGCGCCGGACGCCTCGGCGATCCGGCCGGCATCAAGATAGGTGGTGTGCTCCGGGTCGATGCCGATGCGCATCTTCACCGTCACCGGGATGTTCGCCGCAGCGGCGGCCTGCACTGCCCGGCCGACGATCTGCTCGAACAGTCTGCGCTTGAACGGAAGGGCTGCGCCGCCGCCGCGGCGGGTGACCTTGGGGACAGGGCAGCCGAAGTTCAGATCGATATGGTCGGCGAGATCGTCGGCCACCACGATGTCGACGGCGCGGCGCACCACGTCCGGATCGACGCCGTACAGCTGCAGCGAGCGCGGTTGCTCCTGCGGCCCGAACCGCACCATGTCCATGGTCTTCGGGTTGCGCGCCACCAGGGCGCTGGTGGTGACCATCTCGCAGACGTACAACCCGGCGCCGAATTCGCGGCACAGCTTGCGGAAACTGCGGTTGGTGATGCCGGCCATCGGCGCCAACTCGACCGGCGGCCACACCTGATACTGGCCGATCGTCATCGGCTCCGCAACAGCAGTGTCGGGGCGCGCGGTGCCGACGCGCACAAGCTCACCGGTACTGGTCATGCCTCATTGTCCCAGACTTGCCGACACCGGCCTGCCAGGTGTGAGGCCAGCTGGTGCGCTGTGTCGCTGGTGGCTGGTCGCGGGTGCCGAGGCAAGCGCGAGTGTCCAAGTTGGTCGCTGCTGTCGGTCTGGCGGCCCCAGTTTCAGCGTAAGTGTCCAAGTTGGTCGCTGCGGTCGGTCGCCAGCTGGTGCTCAGAGTGCGCCCACTCGGGCTATTCCAGCAGGTCGCTCGCAGAGCGCTGCTCGCGCCGAACGACGTGGCAGCTGACCAGCGTCGACGCGGAGCTGCCCAACGGCAGCAACGCCGGGGCAGTGCCGGTGCAGATCGGCTCGGCCAGCGGGCAGCGGGGGTGGAATCGGCAGCCGGTCGGCGGATGGGCGGCGTCCGGCACCTCAGCCCGCACCGCGAATGACGGCCGCTCCCGCTCGGCGACCGGGTCGGCGACCGGCACCGCGCTCTGCAGGGCAGCCGTGTAAGGGTGCGCCGGCTTGTCGGACACCCCGTCCCAGCTTCCCAGCTCGACGATCTGGCCGAGATACATCACCGCGATCCGGTCGGCGATGTGCCGGACCATGCCGAGGTCGTGCGAGATGAAGATGTACGTGAGCCCCAGTTCGCGGCGCAGCCTGGCCAGTAGGTTCATCACCTCGGCGCGAACCGACACGTCCAACGCCGACAGCGCTTCGTCCAGCACCAGCACGGTCGGCTCGACGGCCAGCGCCCTGGCGATGCCGACCCGTTGCCGCTGGCCACCGGACAACTCGTGCGGGAACCGGCTGGCGGTGCTGGCCGCCAGCCCCACCATCTCCAACAACTCGCGGGTCCGGGCTCTACGGGCCGCGGCGCCGGACACCCGCCGATGCACGGTGAGCACCTCGCCGAGCGCCTCGTCGGCCCGCAGTCGTGGGTCCAACGATGCATAGGGATCCTGGAAGACCAGCTGGATGGTGCGGCGCACGGCCATCCGTTGGGCTCGGTCGGCGGAGCCAAGCTCCTGTCCGTCGATCACGATGCGACCCGAGGTCGGCCGTTCCAACTGCACCAGTAGGCGGGCCGCGGTCGACTTGCCGCAGCCACTCTCGCCGACGATGCCGAGGGTCTCGCCAGCGTTCACCGTGAAGCTCACCCCGTCCAGGGCGTGCACGGTGCCGCGGTCGTGGGTGCGGTAGTGCTTGACCAGGTCGTGCACCTCGACCATCGGGCGCTGGGTTTCCATCATGGCCGCTCCATCACGACCACTCCGCCGGCGGTACCCAGCAGGCGGCCGATGAGCTGTTGCGGGGCAACAGCTCTGGTTCCTGCTCGGTGCAGCGATCGATGCGTTGCGGGCAGCGCGGTGCGAACGGGCAGCCGACCGGAAGTGCGGCCAATGGCACGGCGCTGCCACCGATCTGCGCCAGCTCGCCGCGGTCCGCGCCGCGCATTGGCGGGATGGAGGCGACCAGGCCGGCCGAGTAGGGATGGGTCGGTGCGGCGAACAGCTCGGTGACTCCTGCCTCCTCGACGATCCGGCCCGCATACATCACCAGCACCCGTTGGGCGATTCTGGCGACCACCCCGAGGTCGTGGGTGATCCAGACGACCGCCAGCCCGTACTCGTCCCGCAGCCCGGCCACCAGGTCGAGGATCTGCTGCTGGATGGTGACATCCAACGCCGTCGTCGGCTCGTCGGCGATCAGCAGCTTCGGCCGCGGAGCCAGGGCGGCGGCGATCAGCACCCGCTGCCGCATCCCGCCGGACAGTTGGTGTGGGTACAGCTTGGCCATCGCTGTCGGGGACGGCAGGCCTACCTCGTCCAGCACCTGGAAGGTCCGCCTGCTGGCATCGGCCGACGACCAGCCGTGCACGGTGAGCGCCTCGCGTACCTGTGCCCCGACCCGCATCATCGGGTTGAGCGAGGTCATCGGATCCTGATAGACCATCCCGACTTCGGCGCCGCGGACCAGCCGTCGGCGGGATTCCGGCATCCCAGCAGTGTCGGTGCCGTTGACCAGGATCGAACCGGCAGTGACGGCGGCGTTCGCCGGCAGTAGCCCGGCGATACTCAACGCGGTGAACGACTTGCCGGATCCCGATTCGCCAACGATGGCAACGGTTTCACCGGCATCGACGGACAGGCTGACGCCCCGGACGATCTCGACATCGGCGGCAGCACCGGTGACGCTGGTGTGCAGATCAGTGACCTCGAGCGTCGCCGTCACGATGTCCCCGCCGGCTTCTTCGTCGACCCGGGCTTCGCTGTTGACGGCCGAGCTATTGGTGACCGCTTAGCTGTTGGTAACCGCTTCGCCATTGCCGACAACCGCTGCCGACGGTTGCGCCTGCTGCTGCGGCTGTCGAAGCCCGCACCGCGTGGATCGATGGCCGACCGCAGTCCGTCGCCGAGCAGGTTCAACCCGATCACCAGCAGCACGATCGCCGCCGCCGGGAACACCAGGGTCCACCAGTCGGTGGTGACCAGGTTGCGTGCGTCGGACACCATCAGGCCGAGGCTGGCATTGGGCTGCTGGGTGCCAAGCCCCAGGAACGACAGCGCCGATTCGGTGAGTATCGCCCACGACAGCGCCAGCATTACCTGGACGACGATCGGGGCAGACACGTTTGGCAGCACGTGCCGCAGCAACAGCCGCCAGGTCGGGATGCCGAGCACCCTGCCTGCCTTGATGTACTCGCTGCTGGCCACCGACAGCGTCGGTGCCCTGGCCACCCTGGCGAATATCGGTGCGTACACCACGGTGATCGCGACGGCGGTGTTAAACCAGCCGCTGCCCAGGGCCGAGACCAGCGCCAGTGCCAGCAGAATCGCCGGGAAGGCGAACAGGATGTCGATCAGCCTGCCGATCAGCTGATCCACCCAGCCGCCGAGAAACCCTGCCAGCACACCGATGAACGACCCGATCACCGCCGCGCCGAATACCGACACCACCGAGACTCGCAGCGAGGCGAAGATCCCGACGAAGGTCCGCACCGCCACGTCCCTGCCGAACTGGTCGGTGCCGAACCAGTAGCTGCCGGATGGTCCGTGCAGCCGATCCTGCGGCGTCTGGTCGATCGGGCCGTGTGGCAGCAGCCCCGAGATGCCCAGCAGTGCAAGAATAATCATCGCCGTCATGATGACGATGCCGATGCGACCGCCAGGGTCGCGCCAGCTCCGCCGCAGCAGGGCGAGTGGCGAGCGCCGGCCGACCGCGACGGGTGCTTCGGCCGGGATCGGTGGCGGAGTGGCGGCCGTCATGCCGCCCGCGTCCGCGGGTCGATGGCCAGGTACAGCAGGTCGACCACCAGGTTCACCAACACGAAGCCGGCGGCGATGATCAGCACCGAACTCTGCACCAGCGGGTAGTCCCTGTCCTGGATCGAGGTGAACAACAGGCGGCCCAGGCCGGGCAGTGCGAAGATCTGTTCGATCACCACTGTGCCGCCGAGCAGGTAGCCGAACTGGATGCCGGTAATGGTGACGATCGGTACCGACGCGTTGCGCAGGATATGTCGGCTGCGGATCCGGCTGGCCGATACGCCCTTGCCGCGTGCCGTCCTGACGAAGTCCGCATCGGCCACCTCAACCGCGGCAGATCTGGTGGTACGCATGACATTGGCCGCGAAGCCGACCGCCAGCACCAACGCCGGATAGATCATCTGGCTGAGGTTGCCCGACACCGACGTGGTCAGCTGGACGAACGTCCCGGTATCGGGGAAGTAACCGAACCACCCGGCCAGCGCGGCGACTAGTACCGAGCCGAGGACGAACTCCGGCAACGCCAGCCCGACCAGCGCGACCGTCTGCGCCGTGCCGTCCCGCAACCTGCCAGGGGCACTGGCCGCCAGCATGCCGAGTAGTACTCCGGCGACAGTTCCGAACAGGGCAGCAAGCACCGCCAGCTCGATCGTCACCGGCAGCGCGCCGAAGATCAACGAGGCTGCGGACTTCCCGCTGATCAACGAGACTCCCAGGTTGCCCGTCAGTACCTGGCCGAGCCAGGAGAAGAACTGCACGACAAGGGATTTGTCCAGCCCGTAGTAGTGCTCGAGGCTGGCCCGTTGCAGCGGGGTGAGGCTGCCGGATTCGGTGCCGAGGGATGCCGAGATGGCATCGCCTGGGATCACCCGCAGCACCAGGAAAACCACCACCGCGACCCCGAGCAGGGTGACGACAGCACCGGCGAGACGCGCCGATGCCCAGCGCAGGCCGATCACGCCGGATCAGCCGGACATGCTCGCGGTAGCGATGTTCGTCAGCGACTCGTCCGGCCTGGCGGTGAAGCCCTTGACCTTCGACGACACCAGGTAGTAGTCGTCGCCGCGGAACATCCAAACCCACGGAGATTCGCTGAGCAGCTCGGACTGCAGCTGCTGGTAGGTGGCCTTGCGGGTGGTCTCGTCGTCGGTCGAGTTGCCTTTGACCAGCAGGTCGTTGAGGGTCTTGGAAACCAGCCCGGCCGGTTTGGTCAGGCTTCCGCCGGTGGTGAAGTACCTGCCGTACATCAGGTATGGGTCGGAGCTGCCGCCGTTGAGGGCCACCGCAGCGTCGTAGTCGGCGGCCAGCCAGGCCTTGACGTACGGGGCCGTCGACAGCTGCTGCAGGTCGAGGGTGACGCCGATCTTCGCCAGTTGCGACTGCAGGTTCTGTCCCTCGGCGGCGCTGGTCGCATACTCGCCGGTCTCCACGATGGTCCTGAGGTGAAAACCGTTGGGGAAACCGGCATCCGACAGCATCTTCTTGGCGGCGCCGGCGTCGCCGGGTGTGCAGGGCAGTCCCTTGGTGGCGTCGTAGGAGTAGCCGGGGCTGGTGATCGGACCGGTCACCACGCCGTCACCGAACGCGGCGGTGTCGATCACCTGCTTGCGGTCGACGGCACAGGCGATCGCCTGCCGCACCTTGACGTTGTTCAGCGGGGACTTCTGCCCGTTGAGTTGCAGCACGTGGTAGGACAGCACCGGTTGCTTGACCAGAGCGAAGTTGTTTGCCCCGGCCGCCTGCGCGGCAACGCTGGGATCGGACAGAATGCCCAGCTGGAAGGAGCCGGCCTTCATGCCGGACAGGATCGACGACTCGGAGGGGATCACCCTGAACTCGAGGGAGGCGACCTTCGGTGCGCCGCCCCAATAGTGGGTGTTAGCGGTCAGCGTCACCTGCTGTTCCTGATCCCACGACTTCCACCGGAAAGGTCCGGTGCCGTCGGGAGTTTGAGCGACCGTTCCGGCGGTGATGTCCTTGCTGTGCAGGATCGCCGAATTCGTCGAGGCCAGCGCGTAGAAGATGGCGGTGTCCGGAGCAGACAGGGTGAAGACGGCGGTATTGGCGTCCGGGGTGTCGACGGCGGTGATCAGTGCCAGGTTGGAGCGAGCGACGGCCGCCGTCTTTTCGTCCAGGATGCGGTTGATGGAGGCCTTGACGTCGGCGGAGGTGAACGCGTCGCCGTCCTGCCAGCTGACGCCCTTGCGCAGCTCGAAGGTGATCTTCTTGCCGCCGTCGGAGGTGGTCCACTTGCTGGCAAGGCCCGGCGCCAGCTTGCCGCTGTTGTCCGTCTTCACCAGCGAGTCGTAGACCAACCCAAGCGTCTCGATGGTCTGGAAGGCGGTGGCCAACTGTGGGTCGAGCTTGTCGATATCTCCGGTCCTGGCCACCACGAACGTCCCGGTGGGAGCCGCCGAACTGCTGGATCCCGTTGCGGCAGAACCGGTTCCGGCCGTCGAGCCGGAGGTGGCGACAGACGAGGAGCCGACAGACGAGGAGCCGACAGCGGCGCCCGCGGAGCTGTTGCCGGCCGGCGTCTGCGCCGCGGAGCTGGAGTTGTTGCCGGTGGAGCCGGCTGGCGAACATCCGACGATGATCAGGCCGGCCGCCGCGATGACGAGCTTGGCGGCAGCGCCCCGAGTCCTTGTGGCCACGGCAGGTCCTCCAGGGTGCAGGCGGGCGGGAATCCGAATGTTCGACGGTAGTCACTGATCCGGCGGCGCAGCAATAGTCAACCCGGTGGCCTGAAACGCCGTGTCAGCGGCCTTGTTCGCGCAGGGCGGGCCCCTCGTTGCCCGTCTTGCCGCACCGTCTTGGCCCTGCGTCCCGGGGAGCCATTGCTCAGAAGCTCAGAAGTCGGCCGCTGCGGTCACTAATAAGATGATCATGGTCCGCTGCCCGGCATATCGGGCAGCTCATCGGCGTGTCGCGGACTCTGAGCCATGATCATCGGTGTGGTGCGATGCTGGGCAGCCAGCGAGTCCCGGGCCCCGCGAGCTGGGCCGGTTGGTCGACGCAACCCTGCGTAGCGCACCGCGGCGTCATTGGCCTATCAGCTGGAACTTAGTTCCGTGGGTATGTTCACCGGCGTAGAAATATGCCAAGGTCACAGGGTCGTGTCGTCTCAAGCGGCCATCGGGTCGTGTCAGAGAGGTTGGGCAATGAGAACTGTGATATCCCGCGCCATCGTGATCACCGCGGCGGTGGGCACCATCGCCGCATTGACGCCGGCGGCGTTCGCCGGCGCCGCATCTCCCGCCGCATCCAGTACCGGCCGCTCGGCGGCCGGTGCCTCGACCATCGATTGCTCATGGGCGAGCAATCCCGTCGTCACCCTCGACGACGCCTTCGCCCGCTCGGCGGCTGCCACTTCGGTGCCGGCGACAGTACTGAAGGCGGTGTCGTACCTGGAGTCTGCGTGGGACAACCACGAAGGACTGCCCAGCGCCGACGGCGGCTACGGGCCGATGAACCTCACCGATCGTCCGGCATCCGCCGACAACGGCAAGGGCGACGGCAGCAGCAAGACGGCGCAGTCGGTGCAGACCGCGGTGCTCGGCGCGAAGTTGACCGGGCAGAGCCTCGCCGCGGTCAAGAACAACCCGAATGCCAACGTCTGTGCCGGCGCCGCCGTGCTGGCGTCCGACCGCGGACGCACCGCCAGCAGCGCCGCGCAGAACGCGGACGTCAACGGCTGGACGGCGGCGGTCGCCCGGTATGGCGCCGCCGGCTCCGGTCAACCGAGCCAGGAGTTCGCCGCCCGGGTATTCACCGTGCTGCACAGTGGCACCAGCCGGGTGACGGCGAACGGTCAGCGGGTGGCGCTGGCGGCACAACCGGGGGTGCGGATCCCGTCAGCTGCCGGAAGCTGGCAGACCGACTGCCCGGCCAGCCTGAACTGCGAATGGATCCCCGCGCCCTATCTCAAACTGGACCCGGCCGACCCCGACAACACCGGCAACTATGGCAACCATGACTTGGCCGACCGCACAGGCGCGGGCGGGCCGAAGCTGAAGTACATCGTCATTCACGACACCGAGGGCAGCTACTCCTCCGCGCTCGATCTGGTGCAGGATCCGACCTACCTCGCGTGGAACTACACGATCCGATCGAACGACGGCCAGGTTGCCCAGCACCTGGACGCCAAGGACGTCGGCTGGCACGCCGGTAACTGGTACGCCAACATGCACGCGATCGGTATCGAGCACGAGGGTAAGGGCGGCACCAGCGGTTGGTACACCGAGGCCATGTACGAGAGCTCCGCGACGCTGGTGAAGTACCTGGCACACAAGTACGGCATCGCGCTGGATCCCGAGCACATCATCGGCCACGACCAGGTCCCTGGAATCCTGCCGGGCTACACCACATCGATGCACTGGGATCCAGGCCCCTACTGGGACTGGGAGCACTACTTCAATCTGCTCGGCGCCCCGATCGGTGGCAAGAAGGCCGCACCGACCCCCGACGTCTCGGTCGGCGATGTGGTGACCGTAAAGCCGGGATTCGCCGGCAACACCCACACCATCACCCAGTGCAACGAGCAGTCGCCGGGATCCGGTTCGTGCCTGGCCGGGACCCCCACCAACTTCGCCGCGCTGTACCAGTCGCCGAGCCTGACCGCGCCGCTGGCCAAGGACATCGGCATGCACCCGACCGGCAGTGCCGACGGCACCACCGCGGTGAACGACATCAGCGCCAGGGCCCAGGCCGGCAACAAGCTGGTGATCGCGGCCGTCAGCGGCGAGTGGGTGAAGGTGTCCTGGGCCGGCGAGTTCGTCTGGGTCGACGATCCGGTCTCGCATCCGGTGCTGGTGAAGACGCCGACGGCGACCGTCTCGGTCAAGGCGGGTGCGACCAGTGCGTCGGTCTACGGACGCGCCTACCCGGAGCAGGCGGCCTATCCGTCGACGGTCGCCTACCAAACGGTGACGCCGCTGGAGTACACGCTCAAGGCCGGTCAGTCCTACGCCATCACCGATCGTTCGGTGGTGACGGACTACTACAACGCCCAGACCTATAACGGCACCGCCCCCGGCGATCGCACCGACGTCAAGGGCGCCGACGTGTACTACCAGGTCGCGTTGGCGCACCGGATCTTGTACGTACGAGCGGCCGACGTCAAGGTGACGGAGGTGCCGGTGCTGGTCGCCGCCACCCTGCCGACCATCGACGGCACGCCCAAGGTCGGCAAGACGCTGACCGCACTCACCGGCCAGTGGACGGGCGGCGTCAAGACGTTCACCTTCCAGTGGCTGCGTGACGGGCATCCGATCGCCGGCGCGACCGGGCAGGCGTACTCGATCCGAAAGGCGGACGCGACGCACAAGCTGAGCGTCGTGGTCACCGGTTCGGCACCGAACGCCCAGGCGGTCTCCGCGACGTCGAAGGCAGTGAAGGCGAAGAAGTAGGTCGGGGCAACAATCCGGGGCAAGAATGGGAGCCATGGCCGAGCCCGGATCGCAGTCCGACATCGAATCGTCGATCGAATCGCTGTTGGAGCTTGCGGTCCGGGGCGCCAAGGCCGCCGGCGCCGAGTTACTCGAGCGCTACGGGCACATTCAGGGGCTGGCGACCAAGTCGTCGGACACCGAT